>CAKZLA010000562.1 GCA_937124525.1 uncultured Desulfobacterium sp. | reverse complement strand
CGGCCCTCCAGGCAGGTATCCGAAATTTTGAAGCCACCCTGGGCGGCCTGGGCGGTCAGCCTGCGAACTTCCTGGACGACAGACCCATCAAAGGCACCGGCGAATACTATTACGATGATCCGAGATACGTGGGTCTCATCTGCCTTGAAGACACACTGGTACAGGTGGATGAAATGAACATCGAACATGGCTGGGATGTCGATCGGGTCCTTTGGCTGGGCAAACAGCTGGAGCGGACCATGGGACATCGCCTGCGAAGCGAGGCCATGATCAACGGCAGAACCTTGAAGGAAGGACACATGCATTATGCCAGACCCGGCTTGAAAAAACTCAAGGAAAAACTGGGTGAAAAACCCGATCAGTTGCTGCCCGAGGGATGGGTATAACCTGCATCATTGTGACCATTAAATATCATGCAAATTGACAAAAGTTTTGGCATTCTTTATTTCACAGCTTACACTGGTCAATGCATCCCCCCATTTCCGGGGGATCATTGAAAAAGATGTAAAATCCTTTTAAATTATTGAGTTGATATAAAGAATGCCAACGCTTCACCCAAGGAGAAGACATGAAAAAAGAGGAACAAACGCCCCACATTAATGTGGATTATTTTGAGGATCTCACTGGTAGTATCGAAAATGGCGCACAGGGCGATGTTGAGGAAGTGGGGACACGCATTAAAGAGTTGAGGGAAAAAAAGGGCATCTCCATAAAAGATCTTGCCAACCTCACCGGATTTGATAAGGAACGCCTTGAGAATATTGAGACAGGTGTGGTTAAACCCCAGTTGGGAACCGTTATGAAGTTATCCCGGGCATTGGACAGCGCCCTGGGACGTCTGGTGTCTGGAACGGGGGACAAGCTTTACTCCATCACCCGAAAAGAACAACGTAAAACAATCTCCAGATCCACCTCCCCCAAGGGAGAAAAAAATCTTTATGCTTACATGAGTCTTGCCCCTGAAGTCCAGGGCCGTCATATGGAAGCCCTGATTGTTCAGTTGGAAGCAAACCCTGCCAAAGATGTCTCCGTGCACAATGGTGAGGAGTTCATATATGTACTGGAAGGCACGGCCCTTTTGTACATCGCTGAAGAAGTCTTTGATTTGGAGCCCGGCGACAGTGTTTACTATCTGTCCACAACCCCCCATCAGATCATGGCAAAACAAGACAAGGCCACCATCCTTGCCGTACTTTATGAATAAAATCTGATCATCGAGTAAAATCAAGCCCGTGGATCTCATGGAAATAACGACGTAAAAGGAAGGCATGGAAACCGGAAAATCGGTTTTTCATCTCTAAATGGAGGAGCAGACCATGGCAAAATGTTTATGGACGCCATCAGAAGAAAGAATTGAGCAAACCAACATGTACCGCTTCATGCAGGTGGTGAACGACAAATATAAAAAAAATTTCAATGGCTACGATGCCCTCCATGAGTGGTCCACGGATAATCTTGAGGATTTCTGGGCAACCATGTGGGATTTTGCCGAAATTCAAGCCTCCCAGGGGTATGATAAGGTAATTGATGATCCCACAAAAATGCCCGGGGCCAAATGGTTTGAGGGATCAAAACTTAACTTTGCAGAAAACCTTTTACGTCATAGGGATGATAAACCTGCCCTGATTTTCCGGGGAGAGGACAAGATCAGAAGAACCCTCACCTACAAAGAATTGTACGATGAAACCTCCCGGGTGGCAGCATCCTTAAAGGCCGCTGGCATAAAACCCGGTGACCGGGTGGTGGGATTTGTGCCCAATATGCCCGAATCCATCATTGCCATGCTGGCTGCCACCAGTCTGGGGGCGGTGTGGTCCTCCTGCTCTCCGGATTTTGGTATTAAGGGCGTACTGGATCGATTTGGCCAGACCCAACCCCGCATCCTTTTCACGGCGGATGGCTATTTTTTCAAGGGAAAAGTCATGGACAGCCTGGAAAAAATTGCCGGAATTATCCAGGAACTTCCCTCCATTGAAAAAATCGTGGTGATTCCCTATGTAAATGATAACCCCGACATCAGTGTATTACCCAATGCCGTACTCATGGATGACTTTAAGGCCGATGCCCCGGAAGAGATTCAATTTGAACAGCTTCCCTTTGACCACCCCTTGTACATCATGTACTCATCGGGCACCACCGGGCTTCCCAAGTGCATGGTCCAGAGTGCCGGCGGGGTTCTCATGCACCAGATCAAAGAGCTGATGCTCCACACGGATCTTAAAAAAGAGGACACCATCTTCTACTTCACCACCTGCGGATGGATGATGTGGAACTGGCTCACCGCCTCCCTGGCCACCGGCGCCACCCTGGTGCTGTTTGACGGTAATCCCTTCCACCCCGGCCCCGATGCCCTGTGGCAAATGGCCGAAGAGGAAAAAATCACGGTGTTTGGCACCAGTGCCGGTTACATTGCGGCCTTGAAGGCCGCCGGAGTAAAACCCGGATCAAACTTCGATCTTTCTTCCATGAAGGCCTTGCTGTCCACGGGGTCTCCCCTTTCCAGGGAGGATTTTGAATTTATCTATGATGAAGTAAAGTCAGATCTTCAATTGGCATCCATCTCCGGCGGATCAGATCTCAACGGCTGCTTTGCATTGGGTAACCCCATGGGATCTGTCTATTCCGGAGAGTTGCAATGCCGGGGCCTTGCCATGAAAGTGTTTGCCTATGACGATGATGCCAAACCCATTGTAGGGCAGCAGGGGGAGCTGGTTTGTACGGCCCCCTTCCCTTCCATGCCCATCTACTTCTGGAATGATGAGGATGGCTCTCGGTATCACTCTGCTTACTTTGAAACCTATCCCGGCATCTGGGCCCACGGCGATTTTGTTGAAGTCACAGAACGGGGCGGAGTTATCATGTATGGACGATCCGATGCCACCTTGAATCCTGGTGGGGTCCGCATCGGCACCGCAGAAATTTATAGACGTCTGGAACAGATGGAAGAGTTGCAAGACAGCGTGGTGGTGGGACAAAAATGGAACAACGATGTCCGGGTCATCCTCTTTGTTGTCCTGGCACAAGGACAAACCCTCACCGATGAACTCATGGACAGAATCAAAAAAGATATCCGGCAAAATGCCTCCCCCAGGCATGTGCCTGCCAAGATCATCCAGGTACCGGACATTCCCTACACCCTGAATATGAAAAAGGTGGAACTGGCCGTTAAAAAAGTAATCCATGGCCAGGAAGTGAAAAACAAAGATTCCTTGAAAAATCCCGACTCTTTGGATTTTTTTGAAACAATAGAAGAACTTCAAAGTTAAGCATTAGAGCCAGTTTAAATCAATGAACTCAATGATCAAGTTTTTTATATTGACAAACCTGCTCCCGTTATTGCAAATCTGACCTGCAAAATTTGATCATCGAGCATAACGTCAAAGCCACAAAGACAAATAGCAGATATTTTCTGTTATTTACCTTTGTGGCTTTTTTTTTGGGGAGTGAGTGGCGTTCACCATATTTTGAGGAGGAAAAACCATACCATTATATCCGGGCGTATTCCCATTCTCCCAGTGGTTCATTTAGGCCATTTCAGTTAATAATTTATTATTTAGGGCGGTTCCAGAGAATCTGGGGAAAGGGTTGTCAAGCACGGACCGGGTCATCCTTGATAATTCTTGCATGGTAAAAGGTTTCAATAAAAAGCCTTCCGCAACGCATTGTTTCACATTGTTAACCATGTCAATTTCATCACTTCCTGAACAGAGCAGGATGGGAATATTCTGCCGGATTCGTCTTATTTCAGCTATTAGTTCATAGCCATTCATACCCGGCATACCAATGTCACTAATGACAAGATCAAATTTATCTGGTGTTAATTTAAAGGTTTTAAGGGCTTCAACTCCGGAAAGATAGGTAACAACGGTGTAACCAAACCGTTGAAGTAGAAGTTTTGCAACCATGGCAATGTCTTCATTATCATCCACAAACAATATGGTTTCCGTTCCGGTATTCTGCATAAGCCCTGCCCTCCTCAATAATTCCTCGAGCATCACCGAAAATGCTATTTCCAATAATCCCAAATCGGCACCCTGCTGAACTTTTATGCTAATGCAAACAATATTCCAAAGAACCTCAAAAAAAAAATTTTATAAAAGAAAGTTAAAGCCAATCACACATGGGCCTGTAAATTAAGGCCATCACACAGATGTTGTGTGATGGCCTTAATTTATTAAATCACATTTACAACATTTAAACTCTTGATCTCTAATCATTGATCAGCGGAATCAAGACCCATTGCACAATATCATCAACAGTTTTTTTTAAAATATGCGTTTCTTTCGTTAAGAACTAAAAAATTCAACAAAATTAGCTGCCTACAATTATAGGCAGCCTGCACATATTTGTGTGCAATTCATCTAAATCCAGGGACCCCGGATTCAATTTCAGTTACATCGATTTGATCTTCCATAATGTGCACACTGCCCTGTGCGTTTTCCCTCCAGATTCTTCTTGGGACACATTTAAAAAAAACCCTTTATTATCAGGATAATACACAAAAAAATAATAATTTTTTCATGTGGTATATGCCTTGCAATTACTTAAATACCAGACAACATGATTACAGAAAAAATAAAACCTGAATAAAGGAGTCAACAATGAAAAAAATCATGGTTCAATTATTTGTCATCGGCGTTCTCATTGCTACCTGTGCGGCACCTGTCCTTGCATTAGGCGGTGGCGGACCCTGATCACCTGTGCGTAAAAAAAATGCAAAAGCGATCACAACACCTCATAAAAAGGTGGATTGCCAGGGGGACCGATAATTTATCGGTTCCCTCGGTCATCACCCTCTCCCCTCCCTTCTTTAAACTCGATTCCATTCATATTTTCACTTCGCAAATCCATTGACGACATAAAAGCAATGCGGCCTATTGCATTGTCCAAACGTATGTGGTAGCGTCACGTCTTACTAATAATAGGGTATTGAGAGCTCTGAAGCGACCTTACCATTGTTTCATTATTTGATATGGTTTCAATCTCTTGAGATGACAAATCCACTAAAATTTAGCTTGATAATTTATTCGGATCTGGATATCATGTTCAACACCTTTGATTAATTTGGTAGTAAAATACCTCAATTGCGTGCGCATCAACCACACTTCCTTCCATGAAACAATGTGGGCTGGGTAGCTGAATATTTTGAGTGTTCAATTATCAGACTAATACAGATTGACAGCCATTTGATGCCCAGTTGGAGAAGGAATGATCCCCACACGCCTGTTATCTTTTTTGTTGTTTTTTTTAATTATGGCATCCCTTTTGGTGACCGGCGCCTGCAATAAGACGGAAGAAAAAAATTCTGAAGAAAAAAAACTGGAAACAACGATAAAAATAGAACCCGCTGTGGAAAAAACTGGGGGAATATACCGAATACCCCTTAGAGGTAACCCAGTCACACTGGACCCTGCCAAGGTACGGGACTTGTATGGGGGAAGCCTTGTCAACCAACTGTATGACGGCCTGGTGCGATTTGACCGATATCTGTCGGTGATGCCAGCCCTGGCAAAAACCTGGCGGGTGGAAGACAACGGCAGGGTTTACCGATTTTTCCTTCAGCCCCATGCTGTTTTCCACGATGGGACGCCGATAAGAGTTGATGATGTTATTTTTTCCCTAAGCCGGTTGCTGCGGGTGGAAAACGCCCCGGCCATACTGCCCCACCTGCTTAAAATTAAGGGAGCCCAAGCCTACAAAGCCCAAACCGCTGAAACCGTTACCGGACTGGAGGCTGTGGATGACCACACCCTTGTGGTGCGCCTCACCGCCCCCCATGTACCCTTTCTCACGGCCCTTGGTATGTGTTACGCAAAAATAATTCCCAAGGGGGCAGCAACCCGCCTGGGTCAGGACTTTGGTAAAACACCGGTGGGAAGCGGTCCCTTTCGTTTTGTTTCATGGAACGCCGATCTCTTGATACAGCTTGAACGGTTTCCCGACTATTATGGGGATACGGCTCTGGTGGATGAAATTCAATATAAAATTTATCCAGGCGGCAAAGACGAAAAAATACTGGCGGATTTCCAGTCCAACCACCTTGATGAAATGCCAGTATTCGGAAACGTTCGTCAATCCCTGACCCCTGTAGAAAATTTTCAATGGTTCCATCGTTCTTCCCTGAGTCTGTTTTTTTACGGCATGAATACCAACCATCCCCATATAAAGAACAAAGAGTTGAGAAAGGCTCTGGCCCTGGCGATTAATCGCCAGGCCATTGTCAAAGACATTTACAACGGCCAGTATGATATGGCCACAACCATTCTCCCCCCCGGCATGCCAGGCTACACACCAGACAATCAGATGGAAGCTAATAATATGGCCATGGCAAAAACCCTTGTAAAACAAATAAGAAAAGCCCTTCCCCACCCATTGCCAGACCTGGAAATTGTTTCCGCCACCCAATCACCGTCATCCATGGCAGAGTTGGCCCTTGTCCAGGAAACCTGGGGTAAGTTGGGCATCCACTTAAATATAAAATATATAACGGACTGGACTGAATTTGAGAATTACCTCAAATCCGATGCCGTTCAGATCTACCGGTATGCCTGGTTTGCCGACATGCCGGAACCGGACAATTTTTTATACGCCCTTTTCGGATCAGATTCACCGGTGAATTTCATGCGGTATAACGGTGCCAGGGTGGATGAGATGTTTACCACGGCCCGGCAAACAGTTGGTGCCGTTGAACGATCCACCATATACCGGGGCATCGAATCCATACTTCTTGAATCCTTTCCCCTGATTCCCCTTTTCTATATGAGCGTTGACCGGGTATACCAACCCCAGGTTAAAGGCATCACGGTCAGCGCCCTGGGATCACACACCATGACCTTGAATCACATCTGGCTGAATCCACCGAACTGAACCTGAAAACATGCTGCTGTGAAAAGCACATTCAACTCCATGCCCATACTGTACCGCTGGGAGACTGGGCCATGGAGTGTTAAAGGGACCCCATTGTCATGCCCGACCCCAAAATTGAAAAAAAGCCCTTGTTCATCCCCCTCAGGTATCGTTTTATTCTCATGATAACCCTGATGCTGATCCTGCTGTTGGGCGCTTTGAGTCTGGTGCTGGGTTTCCTTCAAAGCCGTACAATTCGAACCCGTATCAAGGCCCAGGGACTCTTCATTGCCCAAAACCTTGCCACGGCCTCCAGGGATGACCTGATGACCTACAACTTCATTGCCCTGGAAAAGGCGGCCAACCAGGCGGCGGAGCATCCCGATGTAATTTACGTGGTTATTCATGATAAAGAAGGCCAGGTCGCCGGATTCAGCGGCAGGCCAGATCTCCAGAACCGCACCCTTACGGATGAATTAAGCCAAATGGCCGTGGCAGCCACAACCCCCCAGACCCACGAGGGCGTATCCGAGCTGAGCACTGTTCCGGCAATGAACATTATTTTTCCCGTATTTTTAAAGGACACAAAGATGCGATGGGGCACCATCCGGGTTCAGCTCTCACTGGCACCCATGAACCAGCAGATACGCCAGACACGGGGAACCATTTTGGGGCTGGGATTCATCGCCCTGCTTTTAGGTGTTTTCTTTGCCAACCTGGCTGCCGGAAGAATCACCGATCCTTTGAGTAAATTAGTGGATATCACGGTAAAAGCTTCCCAGGGAGATCTAAAACAGGATATAAATGTCCAGACCGGTGATGAAGTCGAAATTCTGGCATCCAATTTTTCCACCATGATCAAGGAGATTCTGACCCACAAGGAGACCCTGGAGCAACGGCTGGATGAGATACGACAACTGCAGCAATATTCGGAAAAAGTGCTGGAGACAATGGGGGATGGCCTCTTATCTGTAACCAAAGAACGAAGCGTAAAACAATTGAATCCGGCGGCCCGGGACATATTAGGCATTCCTGGGGATATGGACACCCGGGATCATGACATTTCCCAAGTGCTGAATCAGAACCCGGAAGTCCATGAAGTCATGGTGAAGATTCTTAAAGATCCCGCCATAAACAGCCAACAGGAAATAAATATTTCAAGGAATGGGTCTCCCCGGGTGATTCTCATGGAATTTGGGGTTCTGGAAGCGCAAAACAATGGCAGCATGGAGGTGATTTTCAATCTCCATGATATCACCGAATTAAAACAGCTGGAATCACGCATGCGCCAGGCCCGGCGGCTGGCAGATATCGGTATTATCGCAGCCGGTCTTGCCCACGAAATCAGAAACCCCCTGTCCGCCATCAAAACATTTTCCGGACTGCTGCCACAAAAGGTCAATAAACCGGGATTCCTTGAAAAATTTCAACGCACGGTCCCCCGGGAAATCAACCGGCTCAATGGACTGGTGGAGGAGCTGCTGGAACTGGCCAGAACCCCGAACTATAATTTCACCATGCTCAATGTTGCCCGGTTTATAGATGATATACTGGATCTGGTTGAAGCAGACCTTGACGCCGCCGGCATAGATTGTACCCGGGATTTTGAACCGGACCTGGGAGAAATCCGGGCAGATGGTGACCAGTTGGCCAAGGTATTCCACAATCTGATTCGCAACGCGGCCCAGGTCATGCCCGGGGGTGGCACCCTCACCCTAGGGGCTTTGAAAAAAAACGATCAAGTCACCATTTCCATTGAGGATACAGGCCCCGGCATGGCCCAGGAAACCCTCAACACCATTTTTACGCCATTTTTTACCACTAAACATAAGGGCACCGGATTGGGGCTGGCCATCACCCAGAAAGTAGTCACCGAGCACGGCGGCGAAATAAAGGCCACCAGCATCCAGGATCAGGGAAGTTGTTTCACCATGACATTTCCCACAGACTCATGTTGATGCTTCCGCCCCTCTTTCATCATTCTTGAGATCCATTGCCTTCATTTTCTGGATAAGCGTATTCCGGTGAATGCCCAGCTGGGTGGCGGTGCGGGTCTGATTCCACTGGTTATTCTGGAGGGCTTTGAGAATATAAAGCCGTTCAAAGGCTGTCCGGGCCTGAATTAAGCCCTTGCCCGCTGCCAAAGACGATTTTGCTCCAGAAATGGAGTCATTATTAAACAAAATTTCAAGGGGCAAATCCTTAACATCAATACTCTGATCATCCGAGGTCAATACCACCATTCGTTCCAGAAGATTTTCCAGTTCGCGGACATTCCCCGGCCAGGAATATGCATCCAGAACTGCCATGGCCGATGGGGTTATCCCGGTTATATGTCTGTTCATGCGTTGGTTGAATCTGTCTAAAAAAAATTTCGCCAGGAGGGGGACATCTCCCCTTCGCTGCCTCAGGGGGGGCAGTTCCACGGGAACAACGTTGAGCCTGAAATAAAGATCCTCCCTAAAACGGCCATCTCTCACCATGTCGGCAAGATGAATGTTGGTGGCTGCAATCACCCGGACATCCACTTTGACGGACCGGTTGCTCCCCACCCGGGTGAACTCACGTTCCTGGAGCACCCGGAGCAATTTTGCCTGGAACTCAGGTTCCAGGCAGGAGATTTCATCCAAAAAAATCGTTCCCTGGTGGGCAAACTCAAATTTCCCCCGGGACTGTTTGTGGGCACCGGTAAAAGCCCCCTTTTCGTACCCGAACAATTCTGACTCCATGAGTTCCCGGGGCATGGCGGCACAGTTTATGGCAACAAAGGGTCTTAATGCCCGTGAACTTTTATTATGAACCGTCCGGGCCACCAATTCCTTTCCGGTACCGCTCTCTCCGGTGATGAGCACACTGCTGGATGCCTGGGCGACCTTATCAATAATACCAAAAATAGTGGCCATGGCACTGGAGCGACTCACAATATTGGCTGGATTATCGCTTTGTTCGGCCCGGGAACGGTGATAATGGATTTCCCGGTTCAGGGAACGGGTCTGAAGCACTTTTTCCAGCCTGTTGAGAATGACTTCATGATCAAAGGGCTTGGTAATGTAATCATAGGCACCGTGGCGTATGGATTCTGTGGCCTGCTGTGCCTTGTCAACACCTGAAATCATGATCACATCAAGATCTTTTTCAATGGCCTTGATCCGTTTCAACGTTTCAATACCGTCCATCCCGGGCATGATGATGTCAAGAAAAACCAGATCAAACACCTGGCAACTGACCTGTTCAATAGCATCAGCGCCACTGTCAACGCAAACCACCCCATAACTATCCTCAAGAATCTCCTCCAGAGAATCCCGAATGGCTGGATCATCGTCCACCACCAGGATGGTTGCCTGTTTCACCGTTTCTTGTGTCACCATAAACTCTCTTGATACCTGTTCTGGCCGATTTTACACTGGTCTGTTCACAAGGATGCCTCTGGATTTCCATGTTCATCCCATTACAAAGACTCCAATTCATTTCTTCATTCCTGAACCCGGGGGCAATTTCAGCGGGTCATGGTCGCATCCCCGCGCCACTGCCATTGGTATTGCCACCGGTTTAAAAGGGCAAAGCAGATGAGAAACACGCCTGAAAGTCTCTAACCATATTCGCCCAGCCCCATGGTGTCAATGCCAAAACAAAGGCATGGCATACCCATAAGTTTTAATTCAGACGGTATCATCTTTATTCTTTTTTTGATGAAATCGGTATTCTAAACTCCAAAATGCCCCCTGAAATAAGGGTTCTACCAGGAAAATGGGTGCTCTCCCGCTACTACTTTTATTATAAATCAGGATCATTCATTTCCCGCTTTACAGTTTGTGAAAAAATAAAAGGCCCCATGCTTTTAGGTGATATCAAGCGAACCATATCTGTTCAGGCCGATAACTAAAAGTACAGTTCATATTAACAGTAATATTGATAATGCTGCCGGTGCTCGGCTGATTATCGGTGCCAATGAAGACCGGCAGGTGCGGGCTGAAGATCCGCCCTCACAGGAGGAACGGCCGTACAGCATGATTGCCAATACAGTATTTTGCCAATTTGGGTAGAAAACACCAGTTGCGCTATTTACATACTAAAAAGAAATCTGTTTGGATTTTCCGTATGGGATATCAAGCTTGTCCATGCGTCTCCTCAACGTATTGGGATGAATTTTCAGAAATTCTGCCGCCCCGCCAGAACCATTGATTTTGCCTCCCGAAAGTTTCATGGCCCTCTGTATATGCTCTGTCATGGCTTCATTCAAGGGGAGAAGTTTTTTTTCAGATTTGATTGTTGAAAATTTTTTGTCTTCTCGTCGAAATTCCAGAGACTTAAAAGTGACCAGATTTTTTTTGCACAAGATTAACTCCCGTTCGATAACATTTTCCAGTTCTCGAATGTTCCCCGGCCACGGGTATGCTGACAGACGTTCTATTGCCCCTGCTCCAAGCTTAGGTATCTCCTTTAGTTTCAACTCTTTGGTTTTACGGTCAATAAAAAAGTGAACCAGAGCTGGCAGATCTTCTTTCCGCTGCCGGAGAGGTGGAATCATAATTGGGAAGACATTGAGACGGAACCATAGGTCTTCTCGAAACTCCTTTGCAGCCATCATATTAATCAAATTTCGATTAGTGGCCGAGATAATGCGAACGTCAACAGGAATAGATTGATTTCCTCCGACACGCTCTATCTCCTGATATTGCAAAACATGCAGTAGGCGTACCTGGGCTTTGAGAGGCAGTTCACCGATTTCATCCAGAAAAATTGTACCACCATGTGCCCGCTCAAAGCGTCCTTTTTTTTGGGTGTTGGCACCGGTAAACGATCCCTTTTCGTGGCCGAAAAGTTCGCTGTCAATGAGATTATCCGGAATTGCACCACAATTTACACGAATAAAAGGCCCATCCTTTCGCTCCGAGGCAAAATGTAGTGCATTGGCGAAAACCCCTTTCCCAACGCCTGTTTCTCCCAAAAACATCACCGGACTGTTCATGGGAGCCACCTGCATGACCATGCGCATGACATTCCGTAATCCAAAATCAATGCCAATGATTTTTTTTACCTTCTCCGATTGTTTCCGCAGTTCCTTTTTAAGATAATCGTTGTCAGCTATCAACATGTCCTTGAGGCGTAACATCTCTTGATGCTGCAATGCGTTGGACATGGCAATGGAAAAAGGTTCGTGCAAAAGTGAGATAAGGTTTGTGTGGGCTTCGGTATAGCGGCCAAAGCCATTTGCAATGAGAGACAAAGCCCCGATACGATGTCCTTTCAGTTTCAAGGGTATAAACATAAGTGAAAAATCAGGTACAAGATCCATTTTACGACATATTTCAGAAAATTCCGGATCTGCGGAAGGATCGTTAAAAATGCGAATACCCTTTTGTTCATCATGCCAGCGGATTCGTTCGTTCCAGTCGCGTTCGAGCATGGGAATCATTTGGGCATATTTTTCCGCCTCTCCCGAGCTAACCATAGCAACTGACCTGAGTACATTCAGGCCGGGATCGAATAGACGCAATTCCATATTTTTAATGGGTAAAAAATTTTGCATATATATCATACAGTCTTTCATGGCTGTTTCGATATCAAGATTTCCACAAATTCGAATGGTTGCCTGTCTAAAAAACTCATTTTGATCAATATCCATTTTCACTCTCCGTTTAGTATGATGATATCTTTGTAAAAATTACTATAGCGTGTTTCACATTTCTTGATACCAAAAACTGAAAACAACTTGCTAAAAATATTAAAAATAAAGTTCAAATCAGTATTAAAGGGTGTTGAAAAGTATTTTGAACTTAGCGCCCTGCGGGCGGGCTTTTATCTGACCTGATTTATTGTAACAAAAAATGCAAATTCCTATACTATGAACTTAGGGCTCTTGAGTTAAATAAAATGAACCTAACTATAATTTCACCTGTTTTATAGGGTGCTTTAAGACTGTGGCATGTCTTTATTTGAAAAATAGCGTAAAAATAAACAAAATTACGCTATTGCATAACACATAATTACCATATTGCATAAACAATAAAAAACCTATTTTAATAACAAGTTGATATTATTAAAACAAACTACTGTGGCACGATTATGGCATTGAGTGACAGAGCCCTTGACTTAGTCAGGGAAAATTTAAAAAGAAATAGATAAATAGTTATGATCATTATTGATGAAAGAATTAAAGGAGATTTTAAATGTCAAAAATTGATGCCGTAAAGGAAAACGTTGAAAAGGGTAAAGCAAAAATACTTCCGGGGCTGGTCCAGGAGGCGCTGGACGAAGGCAGCAAACCCATGGATATTTTGAATGCCATGGTAGCTGGAATGGGTGTTGTGGGTGATAAGTTTTCTTCCGGAGAAATTTTTGTGCCTGAAATGCTGATCGCTGCAAAGGCTATGTCAAAAGGGGTAGAAGTTCTTAAACCTCATATGGCGGGTGATGCTGCCACATCACTGGGAACATGCGTTATTGGAACGGTTCAGGGAGATCTTCACGATATCGGAAAAAATCTTGTCTGCATGATGGTCGAAAGCACAGGTTTTAAAATGGTAGATTTGGGGGTGGATGTGTCTGCTGAAAAATTCATTGAGGCTATCAAAGAAAATGAAAATGTTTCCTTAGTTGCTTGCTCAGCTCTTTTGACGACCACCATGCCGGCACTTCAGGGAACTGTACAAGCGCTAAAATCCAGCGGTCTGTCAGGATTCAAAGTCCTGGTAGGTGGTGCGCCTGTAACCCAAGAGTTTGCTGATGAAATTGGTGCGGACGCCTATGCGCCTGATGCAGGAAGTGCAGCGAACAAGGCAAAAGAAATTGTTGCTGCAGCATAATTGAATAATATAGGAGTTTATAATTTTTGTTACCAAAAAAAGATCCTAAATTATTATGACTCATAAAATTGATTCGGACAGAAATCCGCCCGCAGGGCGCTAAATTCATATTCCAACCCATTGGCTTTCCTTAAAAATTTAAAGAGAGGTAGGCCAAATATTCTTTTTAGGAGAAAAACTGAAGATGGCAAGAGAAAAATTTACCCCTAAAGAAATGATCCCCATTGGCCAGTATTCGCCCGTGAGCTCGAAAACGCTCCAATACATGGGAGCTCCGGAGTTTCCGCCCCAACCCCAATTTTACAGACCTGTTACTCCAAAAGAGAATTTCAAGATGGCGCTTGAAGGCAAAACACCATACTGGATTCCTGTTGGTGGATGGATTATGTGTGATATCAGAATGCTCCGGCCCAGGCTGAATCCGGATTGTATGGCATCCCGCAATATCTTTGACGCTGAGGAATTTCCTGAATATACAACCACAAAATTACATAGTTCCTGGTTTGACCTTGAGTGGGAGTTCAATGAAGTTGCAGGTGGTGCCACCGTCCATCCCGGAAACCCCAAAGTGCCTGACATAGAGAAATGGGAAGATTATGTCTCAATTCCGGATCTTGATGAGCTGGATTTTAAAACTTCTGGTGAGATCAACAAAGAGTATCTGAATACAGATCTGTTAAACCAACTCTGCATTGTGACCGGTTTGTGGGAAAGGCTTATGGCGCTTATGGATGTGGACTACGCAGCCATGGCCTTGATTGATGATGATGAAAAAGTAGGGGTTCATAGACTTTTTGATAAGACTACCGATATGCTTATCGAATATATCCGTCGGATGAACGAAACCCATAATAACCTGGATTGCGTCTTGATCCATGACGACTGGGGACATCAGCAGTCCAGTTTTTTCTCTCTTGCTACTTGTCGGGAAATGTTTGTCCCTTATTATAAACGTCTCATTGATGCTGTTCATGGAATGGGCCTATATTTTGAGCTGCATTGCTGCGGTAAAGCGCAGACACTTGTGCCAGCCATGCTGGAAGCAGGCGTTGACCTGTGGTGTCCGCAGAATATGAACGACTATGAAATGCTGACCAGAACCTACAAAGACGAACCGATTGTTTTCGGTCTTAACCAGCCGGATTACCCCCTGGATGGTGATAGGGAGACGATTCGTAAAGCAACTAAAGAGTGGGTCGACAAGTACAAGGATTACCGAGTCGCAATTAATTACACAGCTTTCGCATCACCAGTTGAATTTCTCATGGCAGCCTATGAGTTCAGCCGTATTGCATACCAGGATGCGGACTGAACTTAATTATTTTACAGGGGGTGAACTCGGTCCCATGAATGCCGAAAACCGATGACCGAATATACAATCCAACCCCGACAATTTGTTTGGCAACATCAGCAATTCCCGATCGCCATTTAACCTCTTGATATTATTTGATATTAACCAAGGTATTTGTAATATATTCGGTCAGCACCCCATCTTCACCTGTTTTGGTCTGCTCACATAGCATTAGTATGCTACGCAGCCCCAAACAGGCGAATATGGGGCACTGTCCAAACATTTACATAAGCAAACCGAATATTTACAGGTATTTTCTTGAAGTTTGAAACTAAAACATCAATAATTTTAAAAAGTTATCCTAAATTTGGGCATCCTTCATATCCCCTGAAAAGTAGTTGACACTTTTTTGAAGAGATTTCCAGAAAATAAGGGAATGTTGTGAAAAAGTGTCAACCAGTGAATGAAAGATGCCTAAATTTGACCGGGAATAGCTGTGGAAACATTAAGTAAAAAATCGTGCAGTGTATGATTATTATCGGAGAAAAAATAAATGGTGCAATTCCTTCAGTCGCTTATAAGCCATCGCTGATACAGACCGGTGTTTACAGATAAACCTGAAGACCACAAAAGTCCTCTAAAGGCAGTAGTCTTCAGACTTATAATATAACGGAGAGGGAAGGTAATAGATGAAAAAGAATTTTAATAAAGGGAATCAATGAAAAAGACTTTAATCTTAACTATCATGTTTTTTATTTTTGTAGTGACGAACGCTTTTGCCGGCGGTTTCGAATTTTATGGAGTCGGTATCAAGGCGACCAGTATGGGATTCAATTTCACCGGTGTGGCAGATAACCCTACGGCTATGTTCTGGAATCCGGCGGGGCTTACCCAACTTGATACAGAGAAATTTACCCTTACCGGTGAGACCCAGTTTGTGTATTCGGATGTGTATGTCGAGCATTCTGGAGGCACAGATAATACAAATACCCTTACCGTGATACCGGAAATTTTCATAGGTCGATCTTTCGGCAAATGGGCAGCCGCTCTCGGCATCTATGCGCCTCATGCGGTGGGCAGCTTTTCATATGAGAACATCACCAGTCCCAGTGCCAATATGGGAGGGCTCCCCGTTACCGATTTTGATGCAACGGTGGCCATGCCGGCCATTGGGGGGTCCCTTGCCGTAGAGGTGACACCGCAACTATCCATCGGAATCACAGCGGAATTGTTCTATTCAATGCTTGAAATGGAAATGACAACCCCCATGGGGAAATTCAAAATAGAAGATGATGGGTTTTCCGGGGGAAGAGCCTCCATTGGTATGTTATACGAGGCAATGCCGGGCTTAAGGCTCGGTGCCAACGTAAAATTGCCAGCGACCTTGAGATTCGACGGGACTCAAATGGCATTTGGCGTAAAAACCAATCATCGTGGAATCGTAGAACTTCCATGGATATTGTTTCTGGGTGGATCATATCAGTTGACGCCGGACTTTTTGGTGAGCGCTCAATATATTCTGTCTCTTTACGGGGAGACAGACAGTTACCTGCCTGACCCGAATAATCCCCAAAGTGTTTATGATAATATACAATGCATGGGCCTCGGCTTTGAATGGAAAGCAAGTCCTGTTCTTGATCTCAGGGGTGGCTTGGCTTACCAGACCAATGGCCAAAAGCCCGAAAATTGGTCAATGCTTTCTTTGGCCAATGCGGAGGGAGAAGCGTTTTTTTTCAACGCCGGATTTAGTTATTGGCTGACATCGGATTTGAGCTTTGATTTTGTTGGCACATGGATACACTATCCTGACACGGACTCAAAATTATATCCTGATGAAACATATGGCGGCAATGCCTATAACACAATGATTGGTATCACGTACAAATTTTAACCTCAAAGGATTTTTATAAAACTGCCACGGGCAGACCGCATGGGGGACCCGGGCCTGCCCACAACAAAGCATGAAAGAATGTTAGGTACTCCTACTCTTTCATATAAAGGATTTTTATACAATGATTATTATCGGAGAAAAAATCAACGGAGCTATTCCTGCCGTTGCAAAAGCCATTCAGGAAAAAGACGGGGATTTCATCAAAAATCTTGCCGTTACACAGGCGGAAGCAGGCGCCCATTTTATAGATACCTGCGCCTCAACGGATGTATCCGTTGAACTGGAAACCATAAAGTGGCTCATCGACCAGGTGCAGGAGGTGACTGACACACCTATTGCCGTGGACAGTCCAGACGCTGGCATCTGCGCAAAGGCAATGGAATTCTGTAAAAAGCCAGGACTAATCAATTCCGTTTCCATGGAAGGGGATAAAATTGATGTGATCTTTCCTCTTATTGCGGATACAACATGGGAATGCGCAGCCTTGCTCTGTGATGATACAGGTATTCCCCAGAGCGGGGAAAAACGGCTTGAAGTTTTTGCAGCAACCATGGAACGGGCCAAAGAGTTCAATATTCCCCCTTCCAGGTTACATATCGATCCCCTGGTTGAGATGCTTTGCACTTCCGAGGACGGCATCAGCACCGTTATTAATGTCATCAAGGAGATCAAGGGGCAGTATCCTGACATCCATATCACCGGCGGTGCCAGCAATATTTCCTTTAACTTGCCAGCCCGTAAGTTTATCAACCAGGCATTTCTTGTTCTTGCCATGGGTGCTGGCATGGACAGCGCCATTATCAATCCGCTTCACAAACATATGATGGGCCTGATTTATGCCACAGAAGCACTGAAAGGCCAGGATGAATACTGTATGGAATATATCCAGGGATATCGGGAAGGGCTTTATGGACCGGCAAAATAGATACTTGTGTGCTGCTTTTTGCAACGTGAGGCATGATGGGTTTAAATGATTGAAATACATGTTGATATTGATAGACTAATAAGAAAATAGTTTCAAGAGGCATTGCATGGATAACTAATTGAAAATGAATGAAATATTCACAGATTAATCCGTTTTTGTGTTTGAGAGGCAACAGACAGGTATCCTCTCAAAAGGTATAGTAGATGGTAGCATCAATGTTATCACTGCCACCGGAAATGTATGGTGGTTGACCCCATAAAAATGGAGACACTGTCTATGAAAAAGAGATTTTCATCCCATGAATTGTTTGAGTTGAGAAACGCAATACCTATAACGCAGCTGATTGGTGAGGAACTACAAATCCCCTCAAAAATCAGTGAAGGCGTTTTTCGTTTTCTGTGCCCTGTCTGCCATGAGTTCCAGACAGCGACCCATCCCGTCACGAATCTGGCCCGGTGTTTCAGATGTGAAAAAAAAGGCTACCCACTTAAGGCGGGATAGCCTTTAAAATCAGGCGTCTTAGTAGCCTTGTTTTAAAGGCTGAAAGCTAATTATCCACATAAAAAGCCTTGATAATATCCCGCCTTAAATGGGTAGCCGAGTATTCTGCATTATTTATTACCAAAGTTATTTATGATTTGGTGTACTACCCATAGTAATGATTGAATAGTGTTTGCGGGTATAATGTCATATGACTGGAGCTATAAGACACGGAAAAACCCACCTTGAAGACGAATAAAACTCTTGCCGGACTTTAATTCGCTCTCCTTGATTTGCCCTGGAAAAACCGTTGACAAAAAAATGTCAATTGATTATTCAGTATAAAAAAAATGTTTCTCAAGAAGAGGACAGCTTAAAGAACAAAAAAATTTGGTCCTCTAATGAAAGATAAAGCCACGAAGGCAAATAGCAGAGAATATCTGCTGTGCCTTTGTGGCTTTTTTTTTGGGAGAGGGAAATATGAAAATAAGAGGAGAAGGGCAGCCCTTCCCGGCCAAGGTCATGGCTGCCCTTTCCCGGTGACGGCAAATGTTTCCACCGTTTTTTTACTTTATCAGGGATAAAATTTGAAATCAAGCGGTGGAAACACCAGCAATTCTAACTTTGGCTCAAAATATGAGAGGGTTCATGAATAACCTTGAACCCTAAAATCAGAATTGATGATGAAACATTTGCCTTTCAACGGAGAAAAAGCAAAAGGAGAAAAAATGAAAGTGTTGAAAGGATTTATGTTGAGTATAATTGCAGTATCCAGGGACAGGCATCTTGCCGGGTTGAACTTTTCACAAAACCTGGGAGATCGTTTTCTATTTACGGCCTATGCAGGCTTCCGGTACGATGATCTTCTTCATCTCTATGACAAGGGAGGCACCAATTACGATCCCAATAAAAAACGGTACACCGATTATTATGAAACCCCCGCAGAAATAAGAATCACCGTAAGTTCTCAATAAGTACGGGTAAGGATGACAAAGCCATTAAAATTCAGTCATGGCTAAACAAGCAAATTCAAATC
>CAKZLA010000561.1 GCA_937124525.1 uncultured Desulfobacterium sp. | reverse complement strand
CCGTCTTTAAGACGCATTCTCTTTCAGTCGGCGGTTTAGCCCGCCGAGCTTTAAATCCACCAGCTTGTAGCTGGTGGGCGTTTAATTATAGGAACCCGTCATGGGCGGCAGGTGCTTTAAAATGCGGTTTGCCTCAACCGGTGTGAGCGCATAGTGATAAAACCTGGCATAGTAATTCTGTAATTCCTGGGCCACATCCAGGTCCCTGAATTTTTGGGGATGGAAAAGTTTAGCCAGAAACAAAATGCACAAAAAGGATTCCGTGCTGAAGTGGCTCCAGTAAAATTGCCCCTCCGGGCTCATGAACACCTTTTTTTCCTGCACGGCTTTAATCTTTTTCCAATGGGGATTGGCCAGGACCGGATCAATGGAGGGCAGGGTGCTTACCACAATGATATCCGGATTCCACAGCAGCATCTGTTCCGTGCTTACGGAAACAAAATAAGAAGGCTCATCATGGGTCAGCATGGTGCCGCCCGCAGCCGTAACCAGCCAATATGCTGTGGAGTTTAGGGTCTGGGTTCCTGCGGGCCCATTGACCTGTCCGCAAAAATAGAAAATCCTGGGACGATCTGCCCGGGGAATTTTTGAGGTAACGGCGATGACCTTTTGAATCCGCTCATCCACATAGGTGCAGTACTCTTCGGCAAGTTCCATTGCAGGCCCGCCAAGCACCTCGCCGTAAAACCGGATCTGCCCGTAATAATCCTGGATAAAATTTTCAAGGGTTAATTGCCGCTGGCCGCCGTCGTAGGGAACCACCACGGGAAGTCCGGCCGCCTCCAGATGCTCAATCTGTTTTGCAAAGGGATGATAGATAACAAGGTCTGTTTTAAGTCGGAGCAATTCCTCCACATCCGGTGACACAAAATTTCCCATGACGGGTATATTTTTCAGCCCTGGATTCAATTGGAAATTCCAAGGCAGTATCACATTGGCGATAATGGAGATCCGGTTGGCTGCACCAAATGCAAAAAGTTTTTCATAGCTTGGGCCGAAAATGCAGGCAATTTTTTTGGGGCTCTGGGGGATTCGCACCGTCCTTCCTGCCCTGTCAATGATGATGCGGGTGGGCGGTTTGGATTCAGATGCTTTTGGGTCCTGGGGGAGTATTCCCATAAAAAACGACAGGATCAGAAAAAGAACAAAGGGCTTTTGCAGGTTTTTGAATCGGGTCATTTGTCTTTTTCTCCGGGTTTTTGATTCATGGCAGATCTTTATTATTTATGATTTAAGGATTCCACCCTCTTAATCGTTCCAGACATTTCCTTTGTTGTGGATCAAAAGATATCCAAAACAGGGGGCACCGATGATGGCCGTAAGTATTCCCACGGGGATTTCTCCTCCGGGCAGGGTTCTTGCGATGGTATCCATAACGAGCATAAATACCCCTCCCAGCAGGGCTGAAAAAGGAACAAGCACCTGGTGGTCAGCCCCCACAATCATTCTGGCCATATGGGGGATCACCAGCCCCACCCATCCGATGCTGCCGCAGGGGGCGGTGGCAGCAGAGACCATCAGGGTGGCCAGCAGGATAAATCCTGCCCGTCTGCCGGATACGTCTATCCCCAGGGAGAGGGCTTCTTCTTCTCCCAGGGCCATGGGGTTGAGACTCCAGCGCGAAAAAAAGCACATCATAAGTCCCATGGAGATAATCCCTCCGCCCATGAATGCATCCTTCCAGGAGATATCGTTAAAACTACCCATGGTCCAGAAGACAATGGCGGGAAGCTGGCCAAAGGGATCTGCCTTGCATTTTATATAGGAAAGTCCTGCCACAAAAAGGGAGGAGACAATGACGCCGGCCAGTACCAGGGTGGTGACTGAATGATCGCCGCGTTTTCCGATCTGATAGGTAATCCCAACGGCTATTAGCCCCCATATAAAAGCCGAAGCCTCAAGCACCATGACAGAACCGCCCCAAAAAAGCATGGCCAGGGCCGCACCAAAATTGGCCCCCGAGGTGACCCCCAGGATGGCCGGAGAGACCAGGGGATTTTTGAACAGGCCTTGGAAAATGACGCCTGCAACGGACAGGGCAGCCCCTGTCATAACGGTCATGAGTATCCGCGGCAGTCGGACAGAACACAGCACCATGGAGGGTTGGACAAGTTCAGTGCCGGTTTTGCCGCCACCGATCAGGGAGAGGCATATTTTGCCAAGGGTTGGAAAATCAATGGGATATCTTCCAATGGACAGGGCAATTAGAGTGGTTCCCCCCAGCATAAATACTGCCAGAGAAAAGAGGAGTGTGTGTTTTGATATGATGTTATTCATACATAATTTGGATCAGTGCAGAATTGATCGGGCTCCTTGGGGGATGAAAGCGTATTTGCCTTGGCAATTGTCGGCAATGGCAACATTTATGCCATACATGGACCCAAGGGCATCTGCTTCAAACACATTTTTCGCCATTCCATTACGATGCACCCGGCCATGTTTGAGCATCACCATCCGGCTGCAATAGCGTGAGGCCAGGTTCGGGTCATGGAGGGTAATGATAGCGGTCAGATTTTTGGCCCTGGCAATGGTATGAATGGTTTCCATAATGATGTGCTGGTTTTTAAAATCCAGGTGGGCCGTTGGTTCATCCAGCAACAAAATGGAAGGAGACTGGAAAAGACCCCTGGCAATCAGGACGATCTGCTTTTCCCCACCGCTCAAGGAATTAAATGAACGATGCCCCAGGTGGGCAGCTCCCAGTTCGTCCAGTGCGGCTTCAGCCTTCTGGTAATCCTTTGGGGAGGGCCTTCCCAACAGCCCCAATCTGGCTGCCTGTGCCATGATCACCATCTGAAGGGCAGTAAAAGAGAAGGCCGACGCGGCATGCTGGGGTACCACTGCCATGAGATTGGCAATGACCTTACGGGAAAGGTGGGCGATGTTTCTGCCGGCAACCAACACTTGGCCCTTTTGGGGAGATAAGATACCGTTCATGCACTTGAACAGGGTGGTCTTGCCCGATGCATTGGGACCGAGAAGGCCACAGATGGTTCCTGCTTCTACAGAAAAATCAATATCCTGTAGAATTGGTCTGTCATCATAGGCAAAACTGAGATGGCGGATTCCAAGTATCTCCATTTTATTTCCTTTGTCATTTAACTGAGGCTTAATTCGGGTTTTCCTCTGTTTGTATTCTACAAATTTCATTTGACGTCTAAAAACATAATCAATAAAGATTTGGACTACTATATGTATGCTAAAGTTGTCAATAGTTATTTTGAAAGTACATATTTTCGAAAATGTTCGACTTATATTAAATCCCGGGGTTTTATCGTCATCATAATAATTGACAAGCGTCTGAATTTGGTTTATGAGTTTAGCCTAAGGATCATCAGGAAGGTGGTCAGAATGAAGACAACGCACTCCCTGGGTTGAAAATTCAGGTTTTTTGGGCGTTTAAATAAAAAGTATAAAAAAGCCACGAAGGCATTGAACAGGTTAGGGATTACTATCTGTTTTTGCCTTCGTGGCTTTTTTTGTTTAATTCGATGGAACAAATTGAGACGAGGAGGAAATATGGAAGAAAACAGTCCGATTAAATCCGGTATCAGAAAATACTGGGACTGGAGAAGCCACACTTACGGCCTTGATCAGGACCGATCCATTCAGGTGGCTGATAAATGGAAAGCGGTAATGCATGAGCTGGCGGAGACCGGCCATGGCCGTCGTGCCCTGGACATTGGAACCGGTACCGGACAGTTTGCCTTTTATCTTGCAGGGCAGGGGTTTAACGTAACCGGTATTGATCTTTCGGAAAAAATGATTGAATGGGCCAGAGAAAAAGCGCTCCAATCCCGTCTTGAAATTGATTTTAGAACCGGTGATGCCGAGCATCTCAATTTTGAAGAAAACACCTTTGATGTTGTGGTGTCAAGGAACCTGCTATGGACCCTTCCAGATCCGGCCCGGGCCATCCAGGAGTGGCACCGGGTGTTAAAACCCGACGGGCGCATCATTGTTTCGGATGGATTTTGGCAAAATGATACTTGGAAACGCATTTTTTTGCTGTTTGTGAAAGCCTTCAAGGGGCTGTTCAGTGAGGCCGGTGCGTTGCCCCTTAAATTTTTTACTCACTACAGCACCCTTCAAAAACAGCTTCCATTTTATGAAGGGATTCATCTTGGAGATGCCGACGCATTGATGCAGAAGGCTGCATTTCAGAATATTCAATTTTATGACACCAATCGTTTCGGATTCAATCCTTATGGAGATGGAAAACATTTTTTTATTGCCTATGCAATGAAATGATCCGGATTTTAAAACAAATTAAGGAAATAATGATGAAAAAAACTATTGGTATGTTCTGCATTACTTTGTTGTTCTGCTTATCTTTCCTTGCTCCAATTCAGGCGGCTGAAGAAACACAGGTATTAAGGGTTGTGGCCCCCTGGAAAGCCAAAGGAATGGATCTGGCCAAGTCGGGGTTCATTTTTGCTCGCATGGGGTGTGTCGAAATGTTGACCACCGCCGATGCATCCGGGCATATTACCGGATCACTGGCAGAATCCTGGCAGGTGGCCCAGGATGAACTGACCTGGACGTTTAAACTGAGACCCAATGTCACCTTTCATGATAATACCTCCCTGACAGCAGAGGCCGCAGCCCGCAGCCTTAATATTGCCCTGGCGAGCAAGGGGGTTTTAGCTAAAGCCATGGTGAAAAAAATCACAGCAACCGGCCCTTTGAGCCTTGAGATTCAAACGGCAAAGCCCTTTTCCGCCCTGCCAGCACCAGCCAATCGTTGCGTAGAGTGACTATGCGCCTCTTGTCCGGCACTGACAGGACAAAAAATGACGGCGCAGAAAAACGGGACATTATTAAATCCTCGTTCCTTAATGTTTAAT
>CAKZLA010000560.1 GCA_937124525.1 uncultured Desulfobacterium sp. | reverse complement strand
CAGGGCGGATACAGCCCTGTTTTTAACCGCCCTCATCCCACTTAAGTTTTGGTAGTAAGGCGCTTCATACAGTTCTGACGGGGGATGGTATCCCCAGGCCGTCACCAGAACAATGACGTCGGGATCAAGGGCCAGGAGCTTCTCGGTGTTGAGGATATTCCATGCCCCCTTCCCGGGAAAGGCATTCTTTGCATGGACAAAATGGGTGAGGAGATAGGTCTGGATGGTATCTGTTCCCTTGATATGACCGGCCCCTCCCTCACCCCGGGCCTTGGGGGAGAGCCCCAGCAAAACCATTTTCTTTTGGTCGGCAGGGGGGATGTCGGCGGTGCGGGTTTTGATCATTTTCACACACTGTTCCAGGTAACTTGCCAGGCTATCCGCCGTCGCCTTTTTTTGAAAAACTTCTCCTAACAGCTTGATCTCCCGGGTGATGGAGGAGATGTTAGGGGTGTCAAAGGTATTGGGGCCATGGAGGACCACCAGGGGGATGCCCAGGGATTCCAGCAGGGAAATATTTTTTTCCAGGATATCCTTCCCCATGGAAAGGGAGCATGATCCCGTGCGAATGAGAATAAGATCCGGGTTGAGACTGGCAATTATCTCATAATTAATGCCCGATCCCGATTGGGATACCAGGGGCAAATCCACCATCCAGGGATTAAGGAACCTCACCGGGTTCATCCCTTTACCATAGTGATAGCTCTTACCTTCCATGGTGGGAAAGTCATAGCCCCATGTTTTAGCAATGCAGGCGGACCCCATGGCCACGATTTTCTTTGCCACCCCAAGCCGGGTCATGACCCCTTCGATCATACCGTCGCTGATGGTCACCACCCGTTCAATCCGTTGGGGGATCTCTATGGATTTTCCCCGAAAATCTGTTACCATTACATTTGCGCCGGCCCGGGCCATGCCGTTTCCGGCCCATGGGAACAGGCAGATACACATTGAGATTATTATAATTTTAAACATTTTTTCCATGGTTCTCCTTTTTTCTTCATGGGAAAGGGCACCACACCATCGCTACCCCAGGGCAACCCACTGGGCACCACCATTTTTAGATTTTCTACTTTCTTGACCTGGCAGGAATCTTCGTAAATTTGATCCATGAGTTCCTGGGTGATCACCTCCCCGGGGGGACCTTCGGCCATGAGCCCGGTGGGTCCCAGCACCACCGTGGTATGACAGAACCACACCACATGGTTGGGGTCATGGCTGCAGGCCAGGATGGTGGTGCCCTGGTCCGCAATTTTTCTAAGGGTTTTCCACAGGGTTACCTGGTTTTTAAAGTCCAGGGCCGCCGTGGGTTCATCCAGAAAGATCAACTCCGTATCCTGGGCCAGGGCCCTGGCAATGAGCACCATCTGCTGCTGGCCCCCGGAAAGGATGTCATAGGGATGGGCCGCAAGATGGGAAATACCAATACGTTCCATGGCTTCACAAGCTTTTTTCCGGTCCCTGGTACCGGGCAGATAGAAGCGGTTCAAATGGGGAGTCCGACCCATGAGGACCATCTCTTCCACCGTGAAGGGAAAGGGAGGGTGGTGGCTCTGGGGAACGTAGGCCACCTTTCTTGCCATCTCCCCTGTTTTTAGATTTTTTATATTTTTGCTTTTAAAGCAGATGCTGCCGTCATGGGGAGAGATAAATTTCAGGCAGCATTTGAACAGGGTGGTCTTTCCCGAGCCATTGGGGCCGAAAAGACCGCACAGCTCTCCCTTTCTTAGATGAAAGGAGATGTTGTCAAGGACCTGGGTTGAGCCATAGGCGTAGCTTATGTTTTCAATGGAAAGCATGTTATCCTCCAAATATCCGTTGTCCCCGGCTTCTGATGAGAAAGAAAA
Organism: uncultured Desulfobacterium sp.; assembly: GCA_937124525.1. The sequence continues at coordinate 1,216 of CAKZLA010000560.1, read as the reverse complement.
GATAAGGGGCTCCCACAAGGGAGGTGATGATGCCGATGGGTATTTCAGCCTGGGTCAGGGTCCTTGCAATGGTGTCGCACACAATGAGATAGATGGCTCCCAAAATGGCTGAAACCGGTATTACCCTGCGGTGGTCGGGACCTGTGATCATGCGTGTGGCGTGGGGGATCATCAGGCCCACCCAGGCAATGATGCCCACCGAGGAGACAGCAGCGGCGGTCATGAGGGTTGCCAGGGTAATGAGCATGAACTTGTTTCTTTAGGGGTTCACCCCCAGGCTTTTGGCTTCCTGGTCCCCCATGGAGAGTACATTGAGCTTCCATCCGGAAAGCCATATGATCAAAAATCCAATAAAAACAATGGGAAAAAGCACAAAGACATCCCGCCATCCGGCATAATAAAACCCGCCCATGAGCCAGAACACGATCTCCCTCAGGGCCGTATCCTGGGCCAGATATTTCATGATTCCCACCAGGGAGGCAAAGATGGCTCCGGTGATGATGCCGGAAAGCACAAGGATGACCACCGGGGTCTCTCCCCGGACCCGGGCCATGGCATAGGCAATGGTTACGGCCAGGAAGCCGAAAATAAAAGCCAGAATCTGCACCGAGAGAAAAAAGGCGGGAAAGACAATGCCCAGGGTAGCACCAAAAGCCGCCCCGGAAGAGATCCCCAGAATATAGGGCTCCACCAGGGGATTTTTAAAGCAGCCCTGGAAAACCGCGCCGGAGGTGGAAAGACTGATTCCCACCAGAATGGCCAGAAAGGTTCTGGGAAGGCGAATGTTCCAGATAATGGTGTGGTTCAGGGCAGGGATGGATGACATTTGTGGTATGGAAAAAATGTGGGAGGAGAGGGTTTTAAGTACCGTGGGAAAGGGAATGGAATAGCTTCCGCATTGGATACAGAAAAGTGCAATTGCCACCAGGAACAAAAAAAGAAATCCAAGGCTTGCCGGGCGGTTTAACTTTAAAAGAGTCATTTCCGATGTTATCTCTGTGGGTTGTCAAAATAAAAAAAGGCCACGCAAGGACGGTAAGGGATTTATTCCCAACCGGCCTTCGTGGCCTTTATATTTTGGTTAACGTTTTTTCAGTTGCATGGCATCCTTCCAGATGCCGATTGAAAGAGTCTTAATATAGTATTCACTGAATTTCTATTTTAAAGGAGTTATTGGCAGACCTCAATGGATTATGTTAATGCAATAAAAGGCTAA
>CAKZLA010000559.1 GCA_937124525.1 uncultured Desulfobacterium sp. | reverse complement strand
AACGTTTGCTTAATGGTGTCATTTTTCTCTCCTGATAATAAGGGTTAATATTCAGGAGAGAGTATGCTGCTTTCTGGTTTTAAAATAAAGATATAACTCGGGAGCTTAAGAATAATATGGAAATAGAAATTCGTCGGAGCGCCTCCGCGGAGCGGTTTTGTTCAACAGTTGTAATAGATGGAAAATATTTCTATGTATTACCCCTATAGCATGGAAAAAATTCTATCTATTAACGTATTAAACAGTAAAAAGTAGAAAAAAACTCTCTCGATTTTCCACTCATTGTTTTTTAATTGATATTTTCCATCTATTAAGGTATTATAGCCAAAAAATAGAAAATAAACACATTTATGAGTCTGTTGATTTAAAGGCGATTTCAGTCTGGTTTGACTTTGTTGTCACAAAATATAGCAATTAGCAGAGCCAACACATGTCATATGGGCAAGGCTGATTCCTGAAATATGAAAATTGTGACTTAATCAACAGGCTCATTCATTATTCATAATGAGCATAAATAATATTAAATTGCAAGGAGGGAAAATGACAAATTCAAAAAAAATATTTCGGCCAAATCCTGAATTACGTCTTTTGGATCAGGTTCGGGAAGTCCTCAGGTACTATCATTATGCATACAAAACTGAGCAAACCTATTGTGAATGGATAATCAGGTATATTAAATTCTTTAACAATGAAAAACATCCACGTAATATGGGGAAAACAGAAATTGATTCTTTTCTTAGCCACCTTGCCACCAAAAGAAATGTTGCCGCTTCAACTCAACGGCAGGCCTTAAATGCGATAGTCTTTTTGTATCGCAGAGTGCTTGATATGCCAATAGAAGATATTGATCCTGTTAAGGCAAAAAAATTAGTCCGTCCCCCGGTTGTCATGACAAAAAAGGAGGTAAAATTAGTTCTACAAGAAATGAAAGGTATTAATTTATTAATGGCAAAGCTGCTTTATGGTGCTGGATTAAGATTAATGGAATGTTTGCGACTTCGTGTTCGGGATATAGATTTTGAAGTAAATCTTCTTTATATCAGAGCTGCTAAAGGTAACAAGGATCGTACCACAGTTTTTCCAAAACAAATCAAAGAAGAACTTAAGGCTGTGGTTGAAAAAGTTAAAGATATTCATAAACAGGATCTTGCAGATGGTTTTGGCGAAGTATATTTACCCAATGCCCTGTCAATAAAATATAAAAATGCTTCAAAAGAGATTGGCTGGCAATATATTTTCCCTGCAAAACATTTAAGTTTAGATCCAAGAGCAAAAATAAAACGTCGACACCACCTTTTGGAATCGAGCCTACAGAAAGCTGTAAAAGCTGCTGTAAAACGTACTGGCATCGTTAAACCGGTCAGATGCCACACTTTTCGACATTCATTTGCAACGCATATGCTTGAAGATGGAGCCAATATCAGAGCTGTTCAAAAGCTTCTTGGCCATGCAGATGTAAAAACAACCGAAATATATACTCACGTTATGGAAAACAATATTGCAAAACTTTCAAGCCCGTTAGATACTCTTTAGGCTGACTGACCAACGGTCTTCGATTTTCAAAGGAGTTGTTTAGTGATCTTCCCAAGTTATCACAAATATTCTGGCTGATTTACTCTCCGATTTATCATCATAGCCCCGGGTTTGAGAGTTGAGTTCCCTGTTGACTCATCTGTTTGACCCAGGTAGTATTATGGATTAACTGAAATTCTTATAAGAAAGCCCCGGCAAAGAAGAGGGGCTTTCAATCTTTGTTGTGCGCAGGCCGGGTCCAGAATACGGCCTGCCCGTGGCATTTATATGGGGTGAATAAAAATATGTGTCTTGCAGTACCTTCAAAAATTGTTGAAATAAAAGAAGCGTTGGCAACAGTGGATGTGGATGGAGTCCGGCGGGAGGCCAGCCTCATGCTTCTGGAGGATGTTAAAATCGGGGATTACGTCATTATCCATGCCGGGTTTGCCATCAGCAAGGTGGATGAAGAAATCGCAAAGCAGGCCCTTGTGGATATGCGTAACATGCTGGACGCTGTGGACGCTATGTCCAATAAAACGGTGTGATGTTCCAGAATGGACATCAATTGCATCATTTCAGCCAGAAGGGTGAATATTTCCGGCATTGTACAGGGAGTTGGCTTTCGACCCTTTGTGTTCCAGCTGGCCCACCATTACAAATTTAACGGAGAAGTATCCAACACCGCCCAGGGGGTTACTCTGGTGGTGGAAGGCCCCCATGAAGAAATGGATGCCTTCTGCCAGGACATTGTAAAAAAAAAACCACCCCTTTCATCCATTTCTGAGCTGGAATCCATCCAGATTCCAGTGCAGGGATACGTTGATTTTACCATCCGCAGCAGCGGTGGGGAGGGGGAACGGTCGGCATTGATCTCGCCGGATGTCTCCATCTGTGGGGATTGCCTTAAAGAGATGGCAGATGCCACTGATCGTCGATTTGAATATCCTTTCATAAATTGCACCAACTGCGGCCCCCGGTACACCATCATTAAAGACATTCCCTATGATCGACCTAAAACCGCCATGTCTTCCTTTCCCCTGTGTCCGGCATGCCAAAGGGAATATGATGATCCCATGGATAGGCGATTCCATGCCCAGCCCAATGCCTGTCCCGTGTGTGGTCCCCGTACCTTTTTGGTGGATCATGGAGGACGGGCCGTGGACACCGGACCCAGAAACGCCGTTGAAAAGGCGGCCCTTCTGTTAAAGCAGGGACATATTGTTGCCATAAAAGGGTTGGGGGGATTTCATTTGGCAGTGGATGCCACCTGCCATGATGCGGTGAGCCGCCTGAGAGATGCGAAAAAAAGACCGGATAAACCCTTTGCCCTGATGGCCCGATCCCCCGGGGATGCCGCCTGTTATGTTTACATAAGCCCCGAAGAAGAGATCCTGCTCACCTCCCGCCACCGGCCCATTGTGTTGTTGAAAAAGCGTAAATTTTGCCATGGGCAGGGTGTTCATACCACCCCTTGCGATGGTTATGCTACCTTGTATGGGGAGAGATTGGCTTTAAGTTCTGCCATTGCCCCTGACAATCCTTTTCTTGGCATCATGCTGCCCTATACCCCCCTTCATTACCTGCTTTTGACAAAGGGGCCATCGGTACTTGTCATGACCAGCGGCAATCCCAGTGGAGAACCCCTTTCCATTGATAATGATCATGCCCTTGCCGCCTTTTCCCACATGGCCGATTATTTTCTCCTCCACAACAGGGATATTTATTTCAGGGCCGATGATTCCATCATGCAAGTGCAGGAAAAGGTGCCCCGATTTTTCCGGCGTTCTCGGGGATATGCCCCTTTGCCTGTTTTTTTGAAACAGCCCATGCCCCGGGTGCTGGCCTGTGGGGGGGGATTAAAAAGCACCGTGTGCCTCACCCGGGAGAACAAGGCGTTTTTAAGTCAGCACATTGGCGACCTTGACAATGAAAAGGTCTTTCAATTCTATCAGTCCAGTGTGGACCATCTCAAGCGGATTCTGGATATTTCCCCTGAAATCATTGCCCATGACCTTCACCCGGGGTATCTGAGCACCGCCTGGGCCCAGGAGCAAAAAGGGATGAAAACAGTGGCCGTGCAGCATCACCATGCCCATGCGGTGTCGTGCATGGCGGAAAATGGTATTGTGGAGCCGGTGATTGCCATCACCCTTGACGGCACAGGCCTTGGCACCGATGGCGCCATATGGGGCGGAGAGGTGCTCACCTGTACCTTGACCGATTTTAAGCGCCGGGCCCATCTCAAATATACCCCCATGCCCGGAGGGGATTCTGCAGTGCTTGAGCCCTGGCGCATGGCGGCGGCCTACCTGTGGCAGATCTGGGGGAATGATTTCCTGGATCTGGAGATTCCCCTGATCCACCGGGTGGGACGGGATCGACTGAATTTTGTGTCCACCATGATGACAAAGGGGCTGAACTGCCCCCTGACCTCCAGTTGCGGGCGTTTGTTTGATGCCGTGGCATCCCTTTTGGGTATCCGGGATAAAATTACCTTTGAGGGGCAGGCGGCCATGAATCTCCAGGCGATGAGCAGCACGGCAAAGAATCGGGCCTATGACATTCATCTAAATGATATCCATGGTGAGGACGGACAGGCCATGGTGGAGATGGATTTTGATCCAGCCTTTATTGAGATGATTCAAGATTGCCAAAAAGGAATTTCCCCCGGGGTGATGGGGGGGCGGTTTCATGGAACAATCATTGAAGGCTTTTCCCGTGCGGCCCTGGCGGTGAGTGAAGCAACAGGTCTCCTTAGCGTGGTACTCTCCGGCGGTGTTTTTAATAATGGGTTGATTCTGTCAGGGATTTTAAAACGCCTTGAACATCAGGGCTTAAAGGTTTATACCCATGGAAAGGTACCAGCCGGTGATGGCGGGATCAGTCTGGGTCAGGCGGTGATTGCCGGAGAGCTGGTCCGGAAATAATAGAGGAACTCACATGGCATTAAAATATGTTCAGGAGTATCGGGATGGGGATCTTGCCCGGCAGCTCATTGCTGCAATAGGCCGTATCCATGGAAAAAAACTGCGTCTCATGGAGGTGTGCGGCACCCACACCATGTCCATCTTCCGGCATGGTATCCCCAGTGTATTGCCTGATACCATCAAGCTTTTGACAGGCCCGGGATGCCCTGTGTGCGTGACCTCCCAGCGGGACATTGACACCTTTGTGGCCCTTGCCATGGAACCCGGGGTGATCCTTAGCACCTTTGGGGATCTCATGCGGGTACCGGGAACCCACGCTTCATTGCAACAGGAAAAGGCCCGGGGCCGGGATGTCCGGGTGGTTTATTCGGCCTTTGATGCGGTGACACTGGCCGCAGAAAACCCCAGGCAACAGGTGGTGTTCTGTGCGGTGGGGTTTGAAACCACCACCCCCACGGTGGCAGCCTCCATCATGGCGGCAAAAGAGCAGGGGATCACCAATTTTTCCATCCATTGCGCCCATAAGCTTACCCCCCCGGCCCTGGCGGCCCTCATGGAAACCCCGGGGGTGGACATTGATGGATTTTTACTTCCCGGTCATGTGTCCGTGATCACCGGTACCAGTGCCTATCAACCTGTATTTGATCAATATAGGATACCGTCGGTGATTGCAGGGTTTGAACCGGTGGATATCTTAAAGGCCATTTTCATGCTGGTGAAGCAGAATGCTTCCCAAATACCAGCCCTGGAAAATGCCTATCCCCGGGCCGTGTCTGCCCAGGGCAATCCCAAGGCCCTGGCCGTGATGGATCAGGTGTTTGAAAAAGCTGATACCGTGTGGCGGGGCATTGGCATGATCCCGGCAAGTGGGCTTGTGCTTCGACCGGATTTCGCCAGTTTCAATGCCCTGGAAAAATTTGATATCCAGGCGTGTGACGCACCGGAACCTGCCGGGTGTGCCTGTGGAGAGATTTTGATGGGACTGAAAACCCCTGATCAGTGCAGTCTTTATAAAAAACGATGCACCCCCATGCACCCTGTGGGGCCCTGCATGGTCTCCAGCGAAGGGGCCTGTGCGGCATTTTATCGGTACAATTGACCCCGGAGAATGACGGGCACATTCCCATTTTCCCAGTCGGATAGTTAATTAGCAAGCCTGACCCCATTTGCCTGAAAATCAGCTTCATAAAATTGTATGATGATGCTGGGGAAATGGGAATACGCCCGAAGTGACGGCGTTTTTTTAAAACAGAAAAAGGACAAACAACATATGGGCAATGACACGGTACTATTGGATCATGGCAGCGGAGGGAAGATTTCCCATGCCATGATTTCCAACATGATTCTTCCCGCCTTTAACAACCCCATTCTGGACCGACTGGACGATGGTGCCGTTCTTGATATCAACGGTAGCCGGGTGGCCTTTTCCACGGACTCCTACGTGGTGGATCCCATTTTTTTCCCCGGTGGTAACATCGGAGACCTGGCCATCAACGGCACCGTAAATGATGTGGCCATGTGCGGTGCCATTCCCCGGTATGTCAGTGTGGGGCTGATCCTGGAGGAGGGGTTTTCGTCAGCGTCCTTGTCAGCCATTCTTCAATCCATGGCCCAGGCGGCCCGCAACGCCGGGGTCCAGGTGGTCACCGGAGACACCAAGGTGGTGCCCCGGGGGAAGGCGGATAAGATTTTTATCAATACCTCGGGCTTTGGCATAATTCCGCCGGGTATCAGCCTGTCCGGCAGCAATGCAAGGCCCGGAGACCAGGTGATCATCAGCGGCACCATTGCCGACCATGGGATCACCGTGCTGGGTGCAAGAGAAGGGCTTGGCTTTGCTTCTGGGATTCAAACAGACAGTGCCCCTTTAAATCACATGGTCAAGGAGATTCTTGGGGCAGGGCCGGGGGTCCATGTGCTCCGGGACCCCACCCGGGGGGGGGTGGGCACCACTTTAAACGAAATTGCCAGTCAGTCCAGTGTGGGGATTCGAATAAAGGAGCAGGATATCCCTGTGAAGGATGCTGTCCTTGGAATGTGCGAGCTGCTTGGTTTTGATCCCCTTTACATTGCCAATGAGGGAAAACTGCTGGCCATTGTTCCGCCGGAGGATACCGATGCGGTGCTCACGGCCATTAAGCAAAATCCCTTTGGTAAAGATGCGGCGGTGATAGGAGAAGTCACAGCCAAAGATTCTGGCCGTGTTTTTCTGGAAACCATTATTGGCGGGTCCCGCATCGTGGACATGCTGGCAGGGGATCAGCTTCCTCGAATTTGTTAATATTCGGCTTAACTGTATAAGGGACGATATTATGATGAAACCCTTTATCTACAATGCTGGACCATGAAATGATGGGGGTGTCTTTGTCAGGTTTTTACATGTGGTAATTAAAAAGGCTTGACTCTGTTTTTAAATGGGTGTAAACGCTGCGTTCTTTCTCTGGGATGCTATATTTTTCCAGGGAAATAGATTCTGGTTTGCGTGCCGGGAAAGTAGCGAATTTGGGATGGTTTTCTTGTGGCGTTATTACCGTCCATCCCTTGATATTATTCCATGCCCCTGAATGGGTATTAATTGGAAATCCTCCCATGAGCATTGAAAAAAAACAATTGCTGTCATCTGTATTATGGAATCTGTTCCTCTTGACCACAGGGTCCATTGTTCTTGCCATTGGCATTAATGCCATCATTATCCCCCACGGCTTTGTCACCGGAGGGCTGTCTGGGGTGTGCCTGCTGTTTTACTATGTCACCCACCTTCTTTCCCCTGGTGTCTGGTATTTGATTCTCAATATCCCCCTGTTTCTTTTTGGGTGGCTGAAGATCAGCCGTCGCTTTTTCTTTTACAGCCTTTTTGGTATGGTTGCATTTTCCCTTTGCATGGAGATTTTTTCCTTTGAAATTGCCATAAAAGATCCTTTTCTGGCCATTATGGCCGGGGGCTCCATCATGGGCATTGGCGGTGGGATCGCCCTGCATTCACTGGGATCAATGGGGGGGTTGGATATTGTCTGTATAATGCTCAACCAGAAATTTGGTATCCGCATTGGCAATTTTTTGTTTGCCTTTAACATGCTGCTGTTTATTTTTAGTTTTGGTTTAATGGACACGGATCTTGTGCTCTATTCCATTGCATTGAGTTATGTCACCTCCCAGGTGTTGGAGCATGTGCTGACCATGTTTAACCAGAGAAAGATGATTCTGATTATTTCAGACAGCTACGATGAGATTGCCGATGCCATTAAGGAAAAAATGAATCGTGGAGCCACCTTTATCAACGGTTCCGGCGCTTATTCCGGTAAGGATAAAAAAATTATTTTAACGGTGGTTCATAACTATCAGCTCAAACGTCTTGAAGAGGCGGTACTTTTTATTGATCCCCAGGCTTTTATGATCACTGAAAATACATTTAATGTCCTTGGCAGAGGCTTTTCTAAACCTAAAACCTATTAGCGCTCAAGTTCTGATTTTACAAAAAAAACAACAATTCAGATTTTGTGTTAGAATCCGGGACGGCACCATAAAAACTGCCGAACACCTGACCTGGACAAGCCAGAACCAAAAAAGTTTTCTGATTTTTGGCATCCTTTAAAAGAACTTTACACTTTTTTTGATCATTAACCATTTGTATTGGCTTTTCTCAAAAGACTGTAAAGTACTTTTGATGTCATATGAAAGAGGCCTGATTCTCTTACCAAAATAACACAAAAATCAGACATAAGAATCTAAATCGGAATTGTTGAAAAAAGGAAGGATACATTGAAAGAATTAAAAGGATCACAACGGAAATATCTGAGAGGACTTGCCCATGGGTTAAACCCTGCGGCCTTTGTGGGACAAAAAGGATTGACCGATGCTTTGGTCAGCGAAATAAACCAGGGTCTGGATGCAGCAGAGTTGATCAAGGTGAAGTTTGTGGACAATAAAGAAAAAGAGACCAAGACGGCATTGGCCCAGGAAATTGCCCAACGTACCCAGTCCCATCTTGCCGGACTCATTGGCCATGTGGCCATATATTACAGGGAACACAGGGAACCTGAAAAACGAACTATCAGAATCCCCTGATCCCAATGAAAATTATTCCTTGGATTCTGCGGCGTATCTGTCAAGCTCACTGGTTTCATGACCCAGGGGCCGGGTCATTAATCGTGTGATGGCATTTCCAGGGCTGCTGTTTTCATAAAGGGCCTGGTAGACTTCGTTGATGATGGGCAGTTCTATGTTCAATTTTTTGGCCAGGTGGTATATGGACTTTGTGTTCCGGACCCCTTCTGCCACGGTGCGTCGTTTGTCCTGGATCTCAGCCAGGGTCATTCCCTGTCCCAACTGTTTTCCCACGGTGTAGTTCCGGCTTAGATCACCGGTGCAGGTGAGAATTAGATCCCCCACGCCGGAGAGGCCGGAAAAGGTGTGGGGATTGGCACCCATGTGTATGCCAAGCCGTCTGATTTCAGCAAGTCCCCGTGTGATCAGGGCTGCCCGGGTATTCAACCCCAGCCCCATGCCGTCCACAAAGCCTGCAGCAATGGCAATGACATTTTTCACGGCCCCCCCCAGCTCCAGACCGATGGGATCATCATTTACATATATTCTGAAATAGTCCGTGGCAAAAATGTGTTGAACCCGGGTGGCCACATCACTGTTTTCCCCCCCCACACTGATGGCGGTGGGCACCTTCATTGCTACCTCCTTTGCAAAACTGGGGCCGGACAATACCACAATATTTTCAGGATTCAAGGAGGGAAGGCTCTCTTTTAACACCCCATACATGGTAAGATAGGTACCGTCTTCAATGCCCTTGGAGGCGGTGATGACAATGGTATCTGCTGCAATGTAAGGGGCCATGCGGGTGGCCATGTCCCGCATGGTGTGGGACGGCACCACCACCAGTAAAATTTTGTTGATGGTCACCACCTGTTCAAGGTCATTGGAGGGAATCAGATTGGGTGACAGATCAATGCCGGGGAGAAACATTTTGTTTTCCCGGTGGGCCAGAATATCCTGAACCACTTCGGCTTCATAGGCCCATAAATCTACCTCGTATCCCTTATCTGCCAGAAGGTTGGCAAGGGCGGTGCCCCAGCTTCCAGCTCCGATCACACCGATTTTTTTTATATCTTCAATAGCTCCAGCCATGATATATTCCCTGATTTTTATTAATATGGTTATTGCTCATTTGCGTTGTCTATCCATTTTTTATACCACATGGTAGGCACCCCTGTCATAACGAAGATAGAAAATGGTATTATACCGCCTGTGGTAGTTATCTTGGGTATGAAAGGGGCAAATCAGTGATTGCGAATGCTTTTGATTATGTGCAATAATAGCCGCTGGCCCCACCCAAATTTGTGAATCTATAAATTGCAATAAAGACTGTATTTATAATTTGAATCATTGTTTGTCAATTGGTTTACCCCTTGGTCAACCCTGTCCGGGAAATCCAGGGTAAAGGAATATTCAGATCATGTACACCATACAACGACATCAGACCGTGGGGGCAACCATTGAAGCGGTGTGGGAATTTATCAGTAACCCTGCCAATCTTAACGGGATTACGCCGCCCTCACTGGCATTTGAGATTAGATCACCGGTGCCGGATAAAATGTTTGACGGGCTCCTGGTTGAGTATCAGATCAAAATACCCATGTGGGGGCGGCGCACATGGCTCACGGAAATTAAGCACATTCGGCCCCATCGCTCCTTTGTGGATGAACAGCGCCGGGGACCCTATGCCTTCTGGTATCACTATCATGAAATCCGTCCCCTGGAGACCGGTGTGGAGATGTTGGATCAGGTCACCTATGCACTGCCTTTTTCCATCCTGGGACGGGCGGTCCATCCGTTTTTTGTCCGGCCCCTTCTTAACCAGATTTTCGATTACCGCCGGGAACGTTTTAGTGCCATTTTTCCAGAGAGCAAACCGGGTGCTGACTCCCAGAGGGGGTGAAATATGGATAAAGAAAGTATTTGGGATGTAGATTTTTCCATGCACGACACGGTGTTTGATTCCCTGTCTGCCCATCTTGCCATATTGGATGAAAATGGTACTATTCTTTCCACCAATCGGGCCTGGAACGAAAGTGCCCGGAAAAGGGGAAATCCATGCGGTTACGATGTACCCGGCGAAAATTATCTACAGGTGTGTGAACATATCCTGGGACATAGCCAGCAGAAAACCCTGGAAATTATTGAAGGCATTCAAGGGGTTATTGATGGATCCATTGGGGAATTTTGTCTGGAGTATCAGCTTCACACCCCGGGGGAGCGTATCTGGTACTATATTCGGGTGCTGCGCCTGTCAGCCCAAGGGCCTTTAAAACTTCTGGTGAGCCATGAAGATATCACCGGGTTGAAACTGGCTGAAGAGGCCCTCCGGCTGGGGGAAGTTAATCTTAAAAAACAGAAAAAAAGCCTGGAAGAAAAGAACATTGCCCTGAAGGTGCTGCTGGAGCAGCGTGAGGCAGATAAAAAAGAGATGGAGCAGAATGTGTTGACCAATGTCAAGGAGAGGATTCTGCCTTACCTTGATCGATTAAAGTCAGCCCCCCTGCGGGCAGAAGATCAGAAAATAGTGGGGATTATCGATTCCCAACTCATGGCTATTATCTCTCCTTTTACGAACCGTCTCAGCCATGCCGGGATTTTTTTAACCCCCCAGGAACTCCAGGTGGCCACCTTGGTTAAAGAGGGAAAGCCCAGCAAGGAAATTTCTGATATTTTGTGTGTCTCAGAATCCACGGTGCACTTTCATCGAAAAAACATTCGCAAAAAACTGGGCATTTCCGATCGGAAAAAAAATCTTCGTTCCCATCTCATGTCCCTTTCCTGACCCCATCGCTAATGAAGCCTCCGACCGGGAAAATGGGAACGCGCCCTAAGTTCTCAATAACTGCCACGGGCAGACCGTATTGGGATCTGGCCTGCCCACAACAAATATCGAAACTCCAGTTATTACAAATCATTGGGCGGAGTTTCTTATAAACTCGGGGTGGGAAAGCCTGCTTACCTTTTAAATGCCCGATGCTATTCAAAAGGATTCCCTGAAAGCCAGGATTTATTGAAAATTTACAATAATCTGTGAAGGATCTATTACATGAGAATATCCCTTAGTGCAGCGCTGAGGCTGGGAAAATTAAATTGAAATCCCCCTTGGACCAGGGCACTGGGAATGGCCTTTTGGCTGCTCATGATTGCGTTACTCATCTCCCCTAATGCAAGTTTCATCATAAATGCAGGAGCTGGCATAATGCTGGGGCGTTTCAATGCGCTGCCAAGTTCTTTTGCAAAGATTTTCTGACGAACAGTTTCCGGGGCACAAAAATTAAACGGGCCGGAAAGATTCTGATTTTTTATGAGAAACATGATTGCCGCAGTAAGATCTTCCATGTGAATCCAGGGAAACCAGTGGGTCCCCTTGCCCAATGGGCCCCCGGCAAACAATTTAAAGGCGGGAATCATTTTTTCAAGGGCTCCGCCATGCCTGCCCAGCACCACCCCAAACCGCATGAGGACCACCCGGCATCCTGTTTTCCTGGCCTTGAGTGCCTCTTTTTCCCAGTCGATGCACACCGATGCCAGAAAATCATCCCCGGGATTTTGATTTTCCGTCAACGAGTTTTCCCCGCAGTTACCGTAATATCCAATGGCTGAAGTATTCAATAAAACGGTGCAGTTGTCTTCTGGAAGGGCTGCTACAATGTTTCTTGTGGTTAAAATGCGGCTGTCATAAATCTGGGATTTATAACGGTCTGTCCAGTATCCAAAAATGTTTTTGCCTGTTAAATTTATGATGACCTCCGCCTCTGCCACGGATGTCTGCCACGGGCCGGGCCGGGTGGTATCGGCACTGACCCAGTTAAAATTGTTTGTTCCTGCATGGGGATGTGTGGCAGAGGTTCCCACCCCTGTAACGTTATGACCCTGTCCAAGCATGATGCGGGTGAGATGGGTGCCAACAAAACCTGATGCGCCTGTGATGGTTATTTTCATACGCCCTCTCTTTTTCATTATTTGTTGTGTCGGTTCTCTTTAAAAATAAGTATAATAACATTTTAGACTGAAGTCTATTTTGTTTTAAAATTCTTTTTTATTATTTTCTTGACACAAACTGGAAATATGTGAAGAGTAATCTTTTAAAGAATGCGTCAAAAGAAATGGGTGTGCTTCATTTGCCATATTACATTTTCCAGGGCACTATTTTTATTATAATGAAATGAATGGTGTTCATGGGATCACCCCGTCACTTTGTCCCATATCCGTTTGGTATGACAAGGGCTGACAAGCCTGTCAGATCTTCGGAAAAATTCTGGGAAGAAAAAATTATTTGAAATAATAATGAATTCCGGTTTGTCCGGATGGGGATTTTTTTATGAAACGAACTGGTTATTTACACGACAATAGATACATACTCCACGATACAGGACCGCATCATCCCGAGACATCTGATCGACTTCTGGCCGTGTATGAGGGAATTAAAGAAGAAGGTCTGCTGGAGCATCTGACCATGATTCCAGCCTCCCGGGCAGACTTAAAGTGGATAGAGGCTATCCATGATCTCGCCTACATAAGACGATTTGAAGAGCTCTGCTTTTCCGGGCACAACATCTTTGATGATCCAGATAACTGTATCTCCATGGACTCCTATGAATCTGCCTTTCTTGCCGTGGGTGGCATCCTTGACACCGTTGATCTGATGATGACGGATAAAATCGACAATGCCTTTTGTGCGGTGCGTCCACCGGGACACCATGCTGAACGGGACAAAGCCATGGGATTTTGTTATTTTAATAACATTGCCATTGCTGCCCGATATCTCCAGGAAAAATGGGGGATTGAAAAGGTGGCCATCATTGACATTGATGTGCACCATGGTAATGGTACCCAGCATATTTTTGAGCAGGATTCATCGGTGTTTTATTATTCCATTCATGAGCATCCCTCCTTTGCCTACCCCGGAACTGGAAGGGATTTTGAAGTGGGAACCCTTGGGGGCCACGGATTTACCAAAAATTCCCTGGTACTTCCCGGACAGGGGGATGATGCCTACTATATGTTGATCCAGGGAGATCTTATGCCTGCCATCAACACATTTGAGCCCGAGGTGATTTTGGTTTCCACGGGATTTGATGCCCATGTAGATGATGAAATGTCTGATATTAAAGTCAGCACCCAGTGTTTTTCGTGGATGATGCAGACCATCATGGATTTGGGTGAGAGTCATTGCAACGGGCGGGTGATATCCATTCTGGAGGGGGGGTACTCCCTGGAACGATTGCCGGAGCTTGCCGGAAATCATATAAAAATTCTTCTTAACTCATAATAATTGCCATGGGCAGACCATATTGGGGATTTGGCCTGCCCACAACAAATATCGAAACTCCAGTTATTACAAATCATTGGACGGAGTTTCTTATAAAATAAAAACTGGAGGAGAAAAGATGTTTGTCAGCAATCACATGAAAAGAACAGTGATCACCATTGACCAGAATGCTTCCGTGTTTGAAGCACAGCAACTCATGGCGGAAAAGCAAATTCGTCATCTGCCCATTGTGGATGTTGAAAATAAGCTCGTGGCCATTGTTACGGATAGAGATATCAGAAGTGCCATGCCCTACAGCCTGATCAAGGATTCTCAAAGTGCGGAGGAAAAAGCAAATTTGAGCAATCTGAAAGTGAAGGATATTATGACGGTTAATCCTAAAAGTATTTCAGTCATGGATACCATCCAGGATGCCTTACTTTTGATCCAGAAGTACAGGGTGGGGGCCTTTCCCGTTGTTAATGAAAAAAAAGAACTCATGGGAGTCCTTTCCGTTCGGGATCTACTCAGCTCTTTTATCAATGTGCTCAACATCCATGAACCGGGCACACTGATTTGTGTGCTGGTGGAAGAAAAAGTGGGGCAATTGAAAAAGATTGTGGACGCCATCACCGAAGAGGGTATCTCCTTTGGCAGTGTGCTTGTCAATCGCCATTGGGAATCTGATAAGCGGGCCGTATTTATTTATCTTTTGACCAACAATGTGGTTCGGGTCAAAAAGAAAATCACAGCCCTTGGGTTTTCCCTGCTGGACCCCATGTCCTGGTATCTTGATAATCTTTCCCAGAAAGAATAGCCTCTTTTAGATCCCTTTTCACGGGTAATTACTGAACGTATTAAAATTTTGTGAGTATTTACCCGGGGAGGGGCATTTTTAAGATATGCCTTGACCGTATTCCATGGCTCATCAAGCAGATGAAAAAGACAACTCAATGCTTGATGATCAAGCTTTTGGGGCGTTTTTCAATCCCGGATCAGGGTGTTAGAATTTGTTTGTTCGCGTTATTAATTATCATGATGATAGTCTTATAACCCCCCATAATAATGCCTATAAACCAAACCTGCCTCCTGCCCGACGAGCTCTGCTCAATATCTGTCAATATAAAAAAATTTGAATAATTGATTACCCAGGGTTGACAAGGGGGGCATTGGCATATATCATATGCTCATAATTCATGACGCAACCTTTCCCAATTGTTCCTGTTTCCAGGGACGTTCAGTGCGTAATTTTTGGATAATACGCTTTAGGGGGATTTGACTTATCTTCCCTGTGAAGTCAAGACCCCATAACAACCAGTTTTAACACTTGGGTTGTGTCGTGGAGATATTTGTAAAACTGGTTAAAGAAAGGAGATATTTGATTATGGAAAATGTATGTAAATCATGTGGCGTAATACTTTTGAAAGATCAGAAAACCTGCCCCTGTTGCGGTGCGGTAAAGAAGTTTGAATCCCAGCATGATACCACCATCCCCTATCCTGAAACCGAACTGAACGACTCTCTAAGAGATCCCTTTATCGGCGATCGCCACGTAGGGTACTGACCTGAATCTTCCTGTGTTTTTGTTTTTCCCATTCAGACAATCTGTGTTGATCGTTCACTCTTCTGATAAATGCTGACGATGCGCATTGGTTTGACTCTTTGTTTGCCTGAAAGCTGGCCACATCCTGCCTGGAGGCTTCGGCCCTTGGCCCATCGTTTGACCACAAAAAGTCCTGCGGTTTCCAAAATGGTGGCAAATTCATGCAGCGCTTCATCGTCAACGGATTGCAAGGATAATGGAGTGCCGTCTTTTCCTGATACCTGCTTAGTTTCATGGTCAGGGACAGTGGGATTATAGGCGATTAGATTTACCCGTACCGTCAGTCCTGAAAGGTATGTCACCAGCTTTTCTGCGTCTTTTCGTGAGTCATTGATATTTTTGATCAGAATATATTCAATGAAGATCACCCGGCGGGAAAGAAGGGGATATGCCAGCAGGGCATCCTTTAATTTTGTCAGGGAATATCGTTGATTCACCGGCATGAGCATGGACCTGATCCCATCATCTGCACTGTTGATGGAAACCGCCAGATTGATCTGGGGCATCCCTTGCCGGGCAAGGGATTGTATGCCCGGTATCAGGCCACAGGTGGAGACGGTCATGTGTCGAAGGGCCACGTCAAATCCCCGGGGATCGTTGAACACCCGGATGGCCTGGAACAACGATTCCGGATTGTCAAAGGGTTCGCCCATCCCCATGAAAACAATATTTTTGATCTTTTTTTTCAGTGTGAACCTTGCTAAAAAGAGTTGTCCTGTGATTTCGTGTACGGCGAGATTTCTTTGAAATCCCTGTTTTGCCGTTTCGCAGAAAATGCATCCCATGCGACAGCCTGCCTGGGTGGAGACACACAGGGTGCTGTAGCGTTTCATGGGGATGACCACCGATTCAATGGTAAGGCCGTCTTTGAGTTGTGTGACAAACTTCAGGGTGCCCGATGCTTCCTGTTGCTCAATGATTTCCATGGGTGGGAAAAAGAGGTCTTGGACTAAGCTCTCTGTTAAACGGGGAGAGTCCTGGAATTCCCGGGCCAGATGAAATTTCAGGTTTCCCGTTTTAATGATTTCACGGATCAGTGCCCGTGCGTGAAATTTCCCCTTGCCGTGGTTATCTTGCAAATACTGGGCAATTTGGCTGCATGTCAGTGCCAGAATATTAAGATTCATCGGTAGGTATCTGCATTGATGGTAAATCGTTTCATGATCTGTTGCAGGGCCTGGCGTTCCAGACCGCACTGCCGGGCTGCCTGGGTGACATTACCCCCTGTAAGGGAGAGAAGGGTGCCGATGTAATTATGGTTAAACTGCTGGAGCAACTCCTCTTTTGCCTCTTTATAAGGCAATTTGAAGAGGTTCTCAGCATCGGGGCAAGTGGCTTGAATTGGTTTTTTTTGATCTGCCAGAACCATATCCACCGGGTCTATGATGTCGCCGTCGCTGTGAAGAATTC
>CAKZLA010000558.1 GCA_937124525.1 uncultured Desulfobacterium sp. | reverse complement strand
CGGTTATCGCGTCGGGCCAGCAGCATCAACGGCAGACTGGCGTCGAACGCCGCCACCGCGCGCATGACCGCCCTTAGCAGTGCGGGCCGGCGCATCATGTCGTTGTAGAGCGCGCCGTGGGGTTTGACGTAGCTCAGCGTCGCGCCCTCGGCTCGACAGATAGCCTCCAGTGCACCAAGCTGATAAAGCAGCATGTCTTCGACTTCCTGCGCGGAGCAATTCATCGAACGGCGGCCAAAGCCGACCAGGTCCGGATACGCTGGATGCGCGCCAATCATCACATCATGGTTGACCGCCAGGGCGACGGTGCGGCGCATGATGCTCGGATCAGAGGCGTGGAAGCCGCAGGCAATGTTGGCGCAATCCACGTAGGGCATCACCGCCTCGTCCATGCCCATGGTCCAGGCGCCAAAGCTTTCGCCCATATCGCAGTTCAACCTTGGCTTGTGCATGTGTGCTGATGCTCCTGTCGGGTTGGGCGTACTAAAAAAACTGAACGAAACGCTATTTTAGCTGCCGGATTTACAGTGTATTCATGCTGTTCGGCGCAAATAGCGCCTCGCAGCCGCCACTTTCGCATAGATAAGAGAGGCAATATGAAGATTCTCATGGTTCTTACCTCGCACGACAAGCTTGGCGATACGGGCAAGAAAACCGGCTTCTGGCTGGAAGAGTTCGCGGCGCCCTATTACGTGCTTAAAGACGCCGGTCTGGAAGTGACCTTGGCCTCACCCCATGGGGGTCAGCCACCGCTGGACCCCACCAGTGCTCAGCCGGACGCGCAGACGCCAGCGACCGAGCGGTTTGCCGCCGATATGGAAGCCCAGGCGCAGCTGGCCAGCACCCACGCACTGTCGGCCATCTCCGCCAGTGACTTCGATGCCATATTCTACCCAGGCGGCCACGGCCCGATGTGGGATCTGCATACCGACCCCACTTCGCTGGCACTGATTGAAGCCTTCGCCAAGGCTGACAAGCCGATCGGCGCTGTCTGCCATGCTCCTGCTGCGCTGCTGAACGCCAAAGGTAAGGACGGCGAGTACCTGGTCGGCGCCAAGCGCGTGACCGGCTTCTCCAACTCCGAGGAAGATGCGGTAGGTTTGAGCGACGTAGTGCCCTTCATGCTGGAAGATGCGCTGAAGGAAAAAGGCGGCGTTTACAGCAAGGGCGAAGACTGGAGCGAATACGTGCTGGTCGATGGCCTGCTGGTAACCGGTCAGAACCCGGGCTCATCAGAGAAAGTGGCAAAAGAGCTGCTGACCCTGCTTGAAAGCCATCCATTCCCCGGAAATGTAAGGGAGCTGAAAACCTATGTGTATGATGCCGTTGCCCAGTGCCACACCGGGCAATTGACCGAAGATGCGGTGAAAGAACGGCTTTCAAGTGAAAGAGGGGGGGAGGTCACAACGTCCTCTCCCGCCAGCCGGGACAGATTTACTTTGGCATCTTTTTTTGGACATTTTCCAAGCTTGGCCGAATTAACCGAATATGCCATTGACAGTGCCCTTGAAACCGCCAATTACAATCAGAGCAAAGCTGCTGGCCTGCTGGGAATTTCCAAACAGGCATTAAGTAAGCGGCTTCAGAAACGAAAAAATCGTGCAGTACCCCCTCCTTGATCTCTCCGGGGATACCCGGCAGGGGAAAAAATTTCTCCATTTTCCAGATTCCTTTAAAAAGAATTCTCCACGTTCTCCAAAAATTCCATTCATTCTTCTGGGTGCAAGCAAGGGCTTTTTTACCATTCACTGATCATTGTCAATACCCCATCATACATGCGTATGTCTCACAGATATGTACCGGGCTTTAACCTGTTGGTATGGCCTACCTCTGGCGGTGGTGAATCTATGACAAAATGTTTGCGTGATCCCCTGGCAGTTGCTGCAAAATATTTTATTTTTAGCTGACCGATTCATGCAGATGCTTGAAGATGTCCCGGGCAAACTCATAAGAATGACAGTAACTTCAAAAAGGATTTTTTCATTTTAAGGGAACATCTATCTTCAACTGACTAATGTATAAGGAAATTGGCTGATGCCATGGGGATTCAGCTTGAACAGCTCATTGACTGATAGTTTTTTGAATTTATTATGTGGTCCACTTCAATCGCAGTCATGATTCCCCATCCAAATAGGTACCGGCCTCGGACTAAACCTCCATACCTATCATCCGGCCCATTGGGACCCATTGGGACCCAAAGGCGATTAGCGTCAACTAAGGTGGACATGGTCAATAAAGGTTGACGAATTGCATTGACCTTGCCCGGAAAAACAGCACACCGCTTTCCGTTTGTTGGTCTTTTTTCTGTCAGCAAGCAGCCACCCAATTGGAGTAACCATAACCCTTCCTTTAAAAAACACCTGTTTTTAAATCAAAATCAGCTCCTGCCCCCCTCCATGGTACGAACTTTGCTCTTCTTAACCCCGAATCATGGCATTCAATGTATATTAATCGCGACAAAGGGCTTTCTGATACGGCATCAGTGTCTGTGGAATTTATTTTTCAGTTTGAATTCCATGGTTTTTGTGTATTTCCCCAGGCACATTCGGTGTTAAGAAACGGGCTTGGTTCTGCTTCGGGTGACTGAAGTTTGAAGTTGAGGGGATCAAAACCCAAACACTTTTACTCAAATGGAGAAATGGTTCATGGACAAAAAAATGTTTTGGAAGAGATGTGTGGGCACAATGGCACTGACCGTCGGCATGGTATGCTTGAGCTCCGTGCCGTCAGCTTTTGCATCGGATCAGGTGGTGAAAATAGGAAATATTATTCCCCTTTCCGGGCCATCTGCAACTGTGGGTGCACAGGGAAAGAATGCAAGGGAAATGGCCGTGGCAGAGATCAATGCCGCCGGTGGTATTGCCTCCCTTGGCGGCGCAAAGCTGGAATTGATTTATGCGGATTCAGAATCCAAACCTGAAAAAGGCGTGGGAGAAGCAGAACGCCTCATCAACACCGAAAATGTCAATGTGTTAACCGGATGCTGGAATTCATCGGTGACATATCCCACCTCTGCCGTGGCAGAACGCTATGGAGTTCCCTTTCTGGTACCGGTCTCTGTTGCCGATAAAATCACCGAACAAGGCTTTAAAAATGTATTTCGCATCGCTGCCAAAGACTCCTGGTGGACAAGGGATCAGTTTGCTTTTCTTAAGGATATGTCTGCGGAGTTCAACACGGAAATTAAGAAACTGGCATTTGTTTACGAAAATGGTGACTGGGGCCAGGGCATTGCCGGTAACTGGGTGAAACTTGCAAAAGAAGCCGGGTATGATGTGGTACTCAATGAACCCTATCCCTCAACCACAACGGATTTAAGCCCTGTTGTTCAGAAGATTAAACGCGCACGGCCCGATGTTCTGATGCTGGTTTCCAATGCCGCCGATGCCATTTTGATCACCAATACCCTGGCGGAATATCGAGTGAAGTTAAAAGCCATTGTCTCCTCGGGTGGTGGCCATGCCGATCCTTCTTTTATCAGTGCCACTGCGAAAAGTTCCCAGTATTTATTTGATATCGTTGAGTGGGAAACCGATGTGAACAAACCCGGTGCCAAAGAAGCCAATGAAAAATACAAAAAACAATATGGTCAGAATCTCACCGGAGAGGCAGTGGATGCCTACCTTGCCATGTACATCATTAAAGATGCCCTGGAACGGGCCGCCAGCCTGGACCCTGAAAAAATCAGACAGGCCATGGCAACCACTCAGTTAACGGATGGACCGGGGATGATCGTGGGATATGACAGGGTGGCATTTGACGAAAAAGGTCAAAATAAAGAGGCCTCTCTGGTCATGGTCCAGATAAACGATATTGGTAATGGTCTGGAGCGCATCACCGTGTGGCCCAAATCCGCCCGACGTGCCGGATATACCCCGGTGTTCCCCAAACCATGATTTCATAGTTCAACTTTCTGATTGCCGCATCGTCCGGGATGTGTCATGCATATCCCGGATTCATCTCTCTAATGCCTGTCTGGAGGCCTTAAATGCTCTATTTTATTGAAGACACCATCAACGGCATTCTCATGGGGTCCATCTATGGATTGACTGCCCTGGGACTGACCATTATTTTTGGTGTGCTTAAAGTAATCAATTTTGCCCATGGATCACTGCTGATGGTGGGGATGTATGTGGCCTACTGGGCGGTTACACTTTCCGGTGTGCATCCCTACCTGGCCCTGGTGGTGGTCATTCCCGCCATGTTCCTTTTTGGATACCTGCTCCAGGATATCATTATCAAGCCGATTTTCAAGGCAGAAAAAGATGTGCGGGAACCAGTGACGGTGATCATCGTCACCACAGGAATCTGGTATATCCTGGACAACCTTGCCCTTCTTATTTTTGGTCCCCAATATCGCACCATCGAGAACAATCCCCTGCGGGGTAAAATGTTTGAATTTGGGGAAATGCTGATTTCCGCTCCCAAGTTCTGGGGATTTGTTATTGCCATTGTAACGGCAGGCACAGTGTACTATTTTTTCCAATATACTCGCCTTGGCCGGGCCATCCGGGCCACCAGTCTGGACAGGGATGCCGCAAGCCTTGCCGGCATCAATCAATACAAAATATATAACATCGCCTTTGGTATTGGTACGGCTGTTTCCGGTATCGCTGCCATTACATTGATTCCCTTTTATAACACCTTTCCCACGGTGGGGGTGGCCTTTGACATTAAAGGATTCATCATTGTGGTTCTGGGAGGGCTTGGCAGCATTGGCGGTGCCATTGTCGGCGGGATTATTGTGGGTCTGATCGAATCTGTGGGGCCTCAGTTCATGACGGCCACCTGGACAGAAGCCATTGTCTATGGCCTGTTTCTGCTCGTATTGTTTGTTAAACCTTCAGGACTGTTTGGAGAAAAAAATGACTGGTAATGAAACCCTTGCTCCTTCGGATAACCCCTCCGGCGGAAGTGCCGGACATTCAATAGCACCGGACAGTAATACTTGTCACCAGGGATTTACCCCCCGGAAAAAGATTGAAGTATTCTCCTTGCTGGGTGTCGCGCTCATCGCCTTTGGGTTGCCCCTGATCATGACAAGCCCCACCTATCTTCATATTGTGATTCTCATCTTTTTTTATGCCTACCTAACCAGTTGCTGGAACATGGTGGGCGGTTTTGCCGGGGTGCTTCCCCTGGGCCATGCCGTTTTCATCGGCATCGGCGCTTACACCTCCACCATTCTTTCGCTGCAGTATGGCATTTCTCCCTGGCTGGGGATGATTATCGGCGGTGTTCTTGCCATGGGTACAGGTGTGCTCATTGGGTTGCCCACCTTTAAAATGCGGGGGGCTTATTTTGCCCTTGCCACCATTGCCTTTGCCGAAGGCATGCGGGTGATGGTGGAAAACTTAGATTTTCTGGGACCCTTTAACTTGAATGGGCCCCGGGGTCTCCAGATTCCGCCTGTGAATTTTGGTTTTGCCAACTTCATGTTCCAGGGAAAGGAGCCCTATTATTATATTATTCTGATCATGCTCATCGGGGTGCTGGCGTTAACTTGGTTCATCTCCCGGTCAAAACTTGGGTATTATCTCAACGCCGGTGGTGAAGAGCCCGAGGCTGCCATGGCATTGGGGGTGAACGTGGCCCGGGCAAAACTCATTGCCATGGCCATGAGTTCTTTTTTTACGGCCCTGGCCGGTACCTTTTATGCCCAGTTTTCCCTTTTCATCCATCCCAAGAGTATCATTTCCCTGGATCTTTCCTTTGAGATTGCATTTATTGCCCTCATTGGCGGGCGGGGCTCCATTGCAGGGCCTCTGCTGGGGGCGCTGTTGCTTCGGCCGGTGAGTGATTTTTCCCGCATCTATTTTGGCGATGTGTTTCCCGGACTTCACCTGGTGATTTTTGGTGTGATACTGATTCTGGTGATGATCTACCAGCCCAGGGGAATCCAGGAACCCTTGACCCGGGCTTACAACAGACTCATCCATCGGTTGACCAAAGAAGGGCAGGCAAAGGAGGTATCATGAAAATACTGGAAGTAGAAAAGATGGTGATGCGTTTTGGGGGACTCACCGCTGTGGATACCCTTAATCTCAATATTGATAAAGGCGAAATATTGGGATTGATCGGACCCAACGGGGCCGGTAAATCAACGGCATTCAACTGCATTGCCGGGGTCCACCCCCCAACGGAAGGAACCATTAAATTCAACGGGGAATATACCAATCAACAAAGGCCCTGGGATCTGTGTAAAAAGGGGCTTGCCCGCACCTTTCAGATTGTTAAACCCTTTGCCTCTAAAAGTGTTCTCTACAATGTCACGGTGGGGGCCTTTGCCACCACGGACAAAAGAGCCGATGCCGAAGATAAAGCCCTTGCCGTGCTGAAAACCCTGAATTTTGAAGATAAAAAGGATTTAAAATCCGGAGCCCTGACCATTGCCGATCGGAAACGTCTGGAGATCGCCCGGGCCCTGGCAACGGAACCGAAACTGTTGCTGCTGGACGAGGTCATGGCCGGCCTTCGACCCGGCGAGGTGGACGAGCTGGTGGGGATCATCCAGGGGCTTCGGGATTCAGGTGTTACAATTTTTGTTATTGAGCATATCATGCGGGCCATCATGGCACTTTCTGACAGAATTGTGGTCATTCAGTTTGGCAAAAAAATAGCCGAAGGCACCCCCGGTGAAATCGCTTCCAATGAAAATGTTATCAAAGCGTATTTAGGAGAAGAGTATGGCACTGCTTGAAGTGAATGATATTGATGTGTTCTACGGTGACGTGCAGGTGATTTTTGATCTCTCCCTTAAGATCAACGAAGGGGAAGTGGTCAGCATCATCGGGGGAAATGGTGCCGGAAAATCTACGCTTTTAAGAACTATTTCAGGTCTGCTCCAGCCGGCAAAGGGAAAGATCACCTTTGACGGCCATGGGGTCCAGGCACTGCCCCCGGAAGACATCGTCAACCACGGCATTATCCATGTCCCCGAGGGCAGGCGTTTGTTTTCTTTGATGAATATCAAGGACAACTTGATTGTGGGGGCATATAACCCCAGGGCCCGTCAGCACGAGGCTGAAACCCTTGAATATGTTTATTCTCTTTTGCCGCGTCTGAAAGAGCGTTCTGCCCAGATCGCCATGACCCTGTCCGGCGGTGAGCAGCAGATGGTGGCCATCGGCAGGGGGCTCATGGGCATGCCCAAAATTTTGATGTTGGATGAACCCTCCCTGGGGCTTGCACCGGTATTGATCAATGAAATTTTTAAAACGGTGCGTGAAATTGCAGACCAGGGCACCACGGTGCTGATGGTGGAACAGGATGTGAATCATTCATTGAGCATGAGTGACCGGGGGTATGTGCTGGAACATGGCCGTGTGGCCATGGAAGGGCCTGCCCGGGAACTCTTGGGGGATCCCCACATCAAAGAGGCTTATCTTGGCATTTAAGGGGGCAGATGTAACTACCTGGCTTATGCGCGTCAAATAAAAAGTGAATTTGGAATTCCTGTCAATCCACAGCCCTTCTAATTTTGGGCTTGATCACAAGTCTGACTCCATTGCCGAGCAGTTATGGCAAGTGGCAGATCTTGTGATCAACCCATAAATAATCCTCCAACATTTAAACTGTTGCCTTCGCTCTGATACAGGAACAGGCCGGCAGGTCACACATGGATCTGAAGCCACATCTCCAACAGGGCCAGATGCCACAGTTTGGACCCCTGAAGGCGGGTAAAGTGTTCATCCGGGGCATCCAGCACCCCCTGGACATACGAACGGGAAAACAGACCCCGTTGACGACAGGCATTTGAGTTGAGGGTGTCTCGCATCATCTCCAGGAATGGCCCACGCACATATTTCAGGGCTGGCACCGGGAAGTAGCCCTTCTTACGATCCACCACCGCATCGGGAATTAATCCACGGGAAATCTCCTTCAATACATACTTGAAATCATCCACAATGAGGGTGGTGACATCCAGGCGCAGCACCTGATCGAGATAATCATCAGCACCCGGCAATGCCAGAAGTTGCCCTATCAAGGCAGAGGTATGGTCATTCCCCCGGTATGGGGCGGTAACGGTCTTTAAAAACTCAGGATGATCCCGGTCAAAATAGTGCCGGGAAAAGCGTTTCAGATCACTGCCCACGGCCTGCACCATACGTGGATACCAGAAGTAACCGCCAAATACCTCGTCTGCCCCCTGGCCACTTAAAACGACCTTGACCTGTTTTGAGACCTGTTCGCCCAACAGGTAAAACGCCACGGCATCCTGGCCCACCATGCCGGGGATCTAAAATCAGCATGGATCTGGCTTTTTCTCACCCCGGCATTTTAAATGATTTTCAAGATTATCTGAAGTTCGGGGCATACCCATTTTTCATGGAAGACAGAAATACCTTTAAGAATAAACTCTTCAATGCACTCCAGAAAATAATCAACGAGGATATCCCCTCGTGCAATAAAATCAACTATGAACAGATTTTTGTTTTTAAAAAGCTGATTGCAAAATTGATAGAGTCACGGGTGCCATACAAGGTGAACATGGCGAAATTGTCCGTGGAGCTTGGCATCTCCCATCCCACCCTGACGGTTTATCTGGATATTTTAAAAGGATCAAAGGTGTTTCATCCCATAAAAAAATATTCAAACAAGGTATCCAGAAAACCGGAAAAACTTCTTTTCGATAATACCAACATACTCCATGCCTATGCCGATGATTTTGGGGTGGAGGTTAATCGGGGAACCACAAGGGAGACCTTCTTTGCCAGTTGCTTCAGTAATATTTTCTATTCTGATGTTGGTGATTTCAGGATAAACGATCAAATCTTTGAGATTGGTGGCAGAAATAAAACCTTTAAGCAGATCAAAGGCATTGAGGATAGTTATCTTGTGGTTGATACGGATTACACAACCGAGGATCGTAAAATTCCTTTGTGGATTTTTGGGTTGATATAGACAGGTTTTCATTTCTATTTATTAATTTGCTTCGGGGCTTGATCACAACATGGGCCACTTTGAACTGATTTTTTTTGATCCAAAAATAAAGTCAGTAATTACAAATAATTGACTATAGCATATTTTCAGTCTCCGTA
>CAKZLA010000557.1 GCA_937124525.1 uncultured Desulfobacterium sp. | reverse complement strand
TTATTTTGGCAAGAGAATCGGAAAGCCTTTTTGGTTCTGGCTTGTCCAGGTTAGGAATGAGAATTTAATAACGCCTGCAACTTTGATGGAATCCTCAAGTATTTAGGAATATCCACCTTTAATTGCCGTAGTTAATAAACCCTCGTTCCTTAGGTGTGTTTTCGAAGGAGTTTTTTGGATATATCGACAGCAGATCCTCCGACGGTTGGGCTGGCATGGACCCTTTAGAAGAAAATACAAAAAAACGGCTTTATGATATTCGGTTCAAGGTAGCATACACTAACCTATAACGCCACATAAGCCGTTTTTTCATACAATATAGACTGGACAGACTTACCTTAAATCAGGTCAAAGCGTGCCAAAGCTGAAGTAACAATGTGGTTCACCAGCTTTTTATAATCCTGGGCTTCATCCCCAGAGGCGTGGTGCATGGTGAACATCTGGGGGCTCCAGCTTTTAATGGGTTTTAACCCGGGAATGCCGTTGACTTCAATTATTTTAAGGACCCCACTGGCATCCATGCGCATGTCAGCCCGGACATGGTCCAGACAGTTAAGGGCTTCCATGGCCTGGCTGCACAGCTCATTGGCCTGATCGGAATATTCTCCGGCAGGTCTGATTTTGGTGGCACCCACGCCCCTTAAGTCGCTTCTAAGGATGGGGTATTTGCCAAAAAGGGTGGGATCAACAAGTACCTGGCCAGGCAAAAACTCCTGGTGCTGACCATTGCCCAACATTAAAACCGTGTATTCATCACCGGGAAGGTACTCCTCAACCAGGGCGGGCTGGTCGTAGGTGTCGTGGATATAGGCCACCCGTTTTTTCAGCTCTGCTTCGGAGTTAACCACGCTGTCATCGCTGATACCAACGGATCTGGACTCATAGCTGGGCTTTACAAAGGCGGGATAGGTCAGGGCAGGTAATTTATCGTTTCGGTCAACCTGGTAATGATAGGGAACTGAGATGCCCTTTGCTGTGAGAATGTCGTGGGTGGCGGTTTTATTGATCAACGCCTTCATAGTGGCGGCATTGGGACCAATGTAAGGAATTTTCCTTTCGTCAAAGATATCGGCAAACCACTCTCCATCTTCGTTTAAACCAATGGTATCTGACTTGCTGTTGATGTAATAAAGGCAGCTCCAGATAATATCGTACTCTTTTTCTTCAATGGCTTTATAAAATTCAGTCATGTCGTTGACAAAGGCGATCTCCGCGCTGTTGTCACCTTCATTAATGGCTTTGCACACCTCTTCGGTGACGGAAAGATCTCCCCAGCCCTGGGCGTCGCCGGCAGGGCCGGTGATGATGAGTACTTTTCTCATTGTTTTTAATCTCCATTTGTTTTTTATATGAAAGCTCATGCAATGTGTTGGAATAACAGGAGTTTCGATTTTAGATGTGCAGGTGTTTCTGCCATGTGGGTTTATATTAAACTCCATCCAAAATGCTGTAATGATTAGAGTTTTAATTTCCGTTGTGGGCAGCTCAGTATCCCAATACGGTCTGCCCGTGGCAGTTATAAGAAAATCCCGGTAAACCCGACGGAGTCCAACCTTTGTTGTGGGTAAACCAAGGTGCAATAGAAGGTTTAAAAACGTAGGGGCAGAATCTATTTCTGTCCTATCTTTGCCCCAATCACACCACGGAAAATAATTCCGGATTCAATTCATATTTGCCAAGGGCCTCAACCGTGTCAGGGGAAACACCTTTTAACAATCGGCTGTAGGCATCAATGCGGCTGGTTTCCCAGGGAATCCTTGAGACAATGTGCATGGAAATCTCTGGATGAGTCGTGATAGATGTTTCATGGGCCAAGGCCCGGTGGGCCATGGCTTCGTTGGGATTGAGTATGACCACATCCTGGGTGATATATTTTTTGATGGCCCCAATGAAAAGATCCCGGCAATACCCAAAATGAGTGCAGCAAAGGGCCGCAAACACCCGACCCCTGGTTTTGTCCATTTGGGCAGCAACCTTTTTGACATTGTCGTCGATCATTTCCGGAACAATGGCACTGAACGGGTCCCTTTCAATTTTTCCAGCCAGATTAACACAGCCCTGATTGATGATGCGATCTTGTTCAATACCCATCTCCTTGAGCCGGATCTCATGGGACCGGGCCGAGGTGGTGGTGGGGGTACCAAAGATAATCACCTGGCTGTCCGGGGTTTTGACAAGCGCTTCGCATATCATGGCAGCTCCGTCATCCACAATGCCGGTGACTTTAATATCCGTTTCCGTGCTGAAACGGGTCATGGGATAGATCACAGAAAGGGTGTTACAGGCAATGAAAATCCGGTTTGGATCATAGGCTGCCATGGCGGTCATGGCATTTTGGAACACCCTGGCTTTGGTATTCATATCCGGTAAATGATTATAGCCCCAATCCACCTCCGGCCATGCGTTGAAATATACAAGTTTGACCCGTTGCCAGGGAGAACCTGCCTTGAGCTGATTGGCAATTTCGGTGAACACAGACAATCCCCCCAGCCCCGAATCAGTCACCAGGATGGTTTGTGCAGATATTTTGTTTTCCGGCATATCGCTCATCTCTTTTCTTCCTGATCGCTGTCCACTAAATTTTTTACATCATCCAGGGTCTGGGTAAGCCACTTTTGGGTCAGGTCCCGTGCCCATTGGGGTGAAACTTCTATATTTCCATCCACCATACGGGTCAGGGCATCCTTCCAGTGATGAAAATGCTGGAGGGTGGTCAAACGGTTCCTGAACATGGCGGCCCCTTTTTCCGGCTCTTCTTTCATGCGATTCATTAGCGTTTCAATTTCATTGAAAAAACCCTGGGTGCCATATTGGTGGAGAAATCCGTGCCATGCCTCTTTAATGCCCTGGGTGGTTTCAAGGGGCATTGAAATCTCTTTTAATTCCGAGAAAAAAGTGTCCCTGGCAGCCTCCTTTAATAGAGAAATCCCCTTTGTATGGATTTCATAGGGGATCAATTCCAGGGATGGTGGCTGATTTTTTTGTAAAACCGCTTTTACCATGTATCCCTGTTTCCGGTGCACCAGTTGGGTATCCTGAAAAAACACAAAATTGCCCAGGCTGTAGCAGATGGGAACGCCATTGTACACGGAAACTCCCTGGGGCACATGGGGATGGTGACCAATGACCATATCTGCCCCGGCATCGGCCATGCGTTGGAAAGCCTGGGTCACATAGGGCGGTGGAAAAGGGATGTACTCAATACCACAGTGAGTGATGGCAATGATAAAATCAACGCTGCCTTTTAATCCTTTGATGGTCTCTTCCATGAGATCCAAATTCCAGCCCATGACACCGGGTTTACCCGTTTCTGCCCCTTTGAGATCTTCTCCCTCACTGAAATTAACAAGGGCGATGGTAAGATCATTGATTTTTATAATCAGAGGCTTTTGGGCCTCTTCAATGTTGTTCCCGGCACCCAGATGTTTGATATTATTTTTATCCAGCGTATCCAGGGTATCCTGAAATGCTTCCTGACCAAAGTCAAACGTATGGTTATTGGCCAGGGTCACCACATCAAAGGGAACCTTTGTGAGTCCTCTAACGTGACAGGTCTCTCCCTTGAACACGGTGCCGCTTTTCCATATGGGCAGTCCATAGTCACTCAGGGGAGCCTCCAGATTTACAATGGAAAGATCTGAAGCGGTAAGCAGGGGATAGACATCACCATAGATGGAGGCTGGATTATTTTCTATGATGGGAGCAAAATGTCGGATGGGAGCCCAGTCCCCGGCAATCATTACCTCTGTGGTGGGGCAAGTTGAATTTGAGTCTGAATTTTTTCCGGAAGAGGGCAGGGTAATGGTTCCTGTTTTCCAATTTATCAAAGGAAACGTTGTCAATTTACATATTCTCCTTTCCATGGGTATATGTGATGGGCATTCTCCGGGTGAGAGATGCCACCACCTCATAATTGATGGTGTCGCATAGCTCTGCAATGTCATCGGCACTGACCCTGACATCCCCCTGGCAGCCAAGGATGGTCACTTCATCGCCCACCTGCACATCGGGAACGTCCCCCACATCAATCATAGTAAAATCCATGCACACCCGACCCACAACCGGTACCTTCATGCCCCTTACAATCATATGTCCTTTGGATGAGAGCAGCCGGTTATACCCATCGGCATACCCAATGGGAACGGTGGCAATAAGTGTTTCACCAGGGGTTATGTGGGTGCTTCCATAGCTGATCCTAAAGTCTTGGGGAACTTTTTTTAGATGAATAATTGCAGAGGTGATGGACATCACTGGCTTTAAATCTGCCATACTATGATCCACTTCATGGGAAGGCCATAGCCCATAAAGGGCAATGCCAGCCCGGACCATATTAAAGTGGGCCATGGGAAGTTCCAAAATGGCGGCACTGTTGGCAGCATGACGCATACGGGGACAGATTCCCCGGGCTTCGAGACGTCCC
>CAKZLA010000556.1 GCA_937124525.1 uncultured Desulfobacterium sp. | reverse complement strand
GTTATTAAGAATTCTGAAAAAATTTCGAAAAAATTTGGGAAAGGTTTTAATCGCATGGAATTCGGAATGTATAATGATAATTACGAACCTCTTGCTATTGCAACTGTGGAAAGTTCTTACTTTGATAAGGTTAGTAAATTTATTCCTGAAGAACTCCCTGCACCCAGACTTGAATTTGTCAGCCAGGCAGATGATTCCACCATCCTTGGGCGTTGCCCGGTGGCAAGTGAAAAAACCAGGTGCTGTAATCTCCTCACATTGGATGCCGTAAAAAATTGTGGTTTTGATTGTAGTTATTGCTCAATTCAGTCCTTTTATACCGATGGAAAAATCTATCTTCACCGGGATTTAAGATCAAAGCTGGATAATCTTCATCTTGACCCCAAAAAGATCTACCATATTGGAACCGGCCAGTCTTCTGATTCTCTTTTGTGGGGGAACAGAGACGGCATTCTTGATGATCTTTTTGATTTTGCATCAAAAAATAAAAATGTTATACTGGAACTTAAAACAAAGTCCAATGCCATTGGCTACTTTCGCAATAACAATGTACCTGGCAATGTAATGGTGACCTGGTCCCTTAATACAGATAAAATCATAGAAGCCGAGGAACATCACACTGCCGGGCTCCAAAAAAGACTTGATGCTGCCCGGGCCATTGCAGATATGGGGGTACTTGTGGGGTTTCATCTCCACCCCGTCGTTGAGTACAAGGGGTGGGGGAATGATTATTACGAACTGGTTGATATTATCCAGGATACTTTTTGCCCGGAAGAAGTGGTACTGATCTCCCTGGGTACACTCACTTTTATCAAACCGGTCATCAAATTACTGCGCAAAAGGAAGCTGAAAAGTAAAATTTTGCAGATGCCCCTTGTGGATGCAGGGGGAAAATTGTCCTATCCCCTTGAACTTAAGAGAAAAATGTTCTCCACTGTTTACAACAGGTTCCCAAAAAAGTGGAAACAAGCGGTGTATTTTTACATGTGCATGGAAGATAAGTCTCTGTGGCAGGACGTCTTTGGGCGGTCTTATAGTTCAAACGAAGAATTTGAGACTGATATGAAAGCCCATTACATGAAAAAAATCATGAGCCGAAGAGCCTGAATTTTTAAACAGGCTCTAAAGTTCCAGCAGTAATACCCTGGAATTTCGCTCCATGTTATAATTATTTTTGCGATGTTCCGGTAAATCCTCCGGGCGGCCCTGGATAAAGCCAAATTCAAGAAACCAGTCGGCCGCCTGGGTGGTGAGCAGAAAAAGGGTTTTTAATTTTTTTTCATTTGCGCTTTGGATAAGATACTGCATGATACCCCGACCCACCCCCTTGGATTTATAGGCAGGATTCACGGCAATGGCACCAATTTCACCCCATCCATGGCCCAGTTCGTAAAGGGCACCGCACCCATATATGGCATGATCCACTTCATAGATATAGTAATTGTCAATCTGATTCTTAATGTCCAGGTCCGTGCGCATGACCAGATTACCTTTTTGGATATAGCCCTCCATTAGGTGCATGATTTCCGGTACATCATCAAGGTTTGCCTGGCGGATATGGGCGTAGCGGTTCCCATAAATCATGGTCCCCCCTCCCACGCTGGTGAAAACTTCCTGGAGAAGCCTGCCTTCTTTTCTTCCGTCTATGATGTGGACCCGGTTGACCCCATTGGGCCTGGATATCACCGCCTTTGCATGCTCCAGCAGTTCCTGATTTTCAAGGCTTAAAACGGTTTTGTTATTATTGAGGATAAAATCCACATGACTTAAATCAATGTTGGAGAGAATTTCCCCATTGGGATGCACCTGGGCCCCCGGTGGAATGGTCAATTTCTTTGTTGGCAAAGCATCCTGGAACCGGATGAAAAAAAGCTTTTCAATGTCCAGATCCAGACATAGCTGCCGGGTAATCTGATTGGAGTTGAGATTGTAGCAGTCGCCCTTGGCATTAAGACCGATGTTGTACAATACCGGAATAAAATCCTGGGCCAGGAGTTTATGGACAATATCTGATTTAATTTTTTCCACCTGACCTGTCCATTGATAATCAATGCCATTGCACACCCCCAGGGAACGGGCCTTGGTCCAGTTACCCATAATACCGTTGGCACCACCTGCGGCAAGGTGGGAGATAATGGTCTGAACCACCTCCATGGCGGCCAGTTTAATGTGGGGAAGTACTGTGTCCGGGGTGATGCGGATGCCTTTGACAAAGCGGCTCTTTATACCAGCAGCCTCAAGATTTCTGGCAATGGTAGCCCGGGTACCTGTTACAATAATAAGCTGGACACCGATGTCATGGAGTTGGATGATGTCTTTCATGAGCAACGGAAACAGAGGATGGCCAATGAGGCTGTCTTCAATCTTCAGGACAAAGGTTTTCCCCCTGTACCGGCTGATATAATCAAAGACCTCCCGGATGGTATTCACACTGGCCCTGTCTGCATAGCGCTGGGGAAGCTCGGTTTTTAGTTTTGTCATGGTTCGCCGTTATTCTTTGTTTATACTTGATCATCAAGTTTTAATGATCGTATCTTGGATGATACTTCGTGGTATTCATCCTCCAGTGTCAAAAGGTCCATCATAACAGGAGGTTTGGTGGATTATGGATCTGATTTTAACGCAAGCCTGACCCCATCGTTAATGAAGCCTTCGACCGGAAAATGGGAATGCGCCCAGTCTGGGCCTTCAGGAATCCTTTTAAATACCATCCGGCAATCTCCTGACTTGTTTACGGGCAGTCCCCCACTCACCCCTGTGCCTCATGACCTCACAAGTTAAGCACTAAATCTATTATAAGTGAACAGTCTCTGTCAAGAAATTAGGGCAGGACCAGCAAAGGCACATGGAATAGCCGAAAATTAAAAATTAAAAGTATGGATTCCACTATTGAGTTTGCTCATTGCATCGGCCACCTTTATATTTGTGATAAATGTTGAGCCCAAGCTCCCCTCTATTTTTTAAAAATGCTGAATTAATATGATCAGAGGCCTTGAGATCAAGCTCTGAAATCAGGTTACAGAATGACAATTCAATGGGCTTGATAATTATGGAAATAATTAGTAGACTAAAATTTTGTTCCATTTAAAAATATAATTAAGGAGAAAAAATCATATGGCCTTAAACAAAACAGGGACCATCAAAGTTTCAGAAATGATCCGCAGCCAGCGGGAACGTGAAAAAACCTATCGGGAACGCGCTCTGAAGCTGTTTCCCTGGATCTGCGGTCATTGCTGCCGTGAGTTTAATGGCAAGAACCTCAAAGAACTCACCGTGCACCATAAAGACCACAACCATGATAATAATCCTCCAGACGGAAGCAATTGGGAATTACTGTGCATTTATTGCCATGAAAATGAGCACTCCCGGGATCTGGTGGCTGATGCCTATGATCCCACACCGTCCACCGGTGGTGATTCTGAGCCGGATAATGACTTTTCAGACAATCCCTTTGCGGGTCTGGCAGATTTGCTGAAGAATAAATGAGTTTCGGCATCCTTCCTATGACCCCAAAAGTACTTTACAGTTTTTGGGGGGCTTACCTGTTTACAAACCCCAGACTGCTATTTAAAGGGTCGGGTTGGTTCTAATGTCGGCCAATGGATATGTGCCAAACAGTCGACAATTAAATATATTGTTAAATTTCAACTTTTTAATTGTTGCTATCTGATGTGAGTTGCCAACAAAAGTGGTCGAACTTAAAACCAAGCCCAAAGGGTTAAAAATGCTTTATCAGCCCAGGTTATTGAGAACTTGCCTGATTTTTAGTCTTTACTATGCACTACACCGCCTGGAGGGATAGAACCCACGAGGAAATTGAACAGTGCTTTTATTTAAAAAAAATAATGTCCCCAGAAGATTATTCTTAATTTTGGTGGGCTTTGCTGGTCTTTGCATGCTTGTTCTTATTGACCAGTGGCAAGTCCGGCAATGGCGGTCAGGAAAGATCTCAGAACTTGCAATTACTGCTAAATTATACAAAAACCGCCTGGAACAGGCTGTTTTATCAAGATTTAATGCGGTTGAATCCCTTGGGGCTCTTTTTGCCTTAAATCCTGAAACAACCCCTGAAGAATTTGAATATTTTTCTTTATTGCTCTTAAAGAACAATCATCCCATTCGTGCAATTCAATATGCAGATCCAACAAGTCGTGTAAAGTATAGCTATCCAGCTAAGGGGAATGAAATCACCATCAGCAACCCCATGGTGTTACTGAATGATCCTGCCCGGAGACCCTATACAAAAAAGGCAATTGATCAGAAGATAACAACCCTGCAAGGCCCCTTTGAATTGCGCCAGGGAGGTATGGGGGTGGTTGTCAGATATCCAATATTTAAGTCTGAAAAATTCATTGGATTGGCCATTGGGGTATATAATGTAGAGGATCTGGTTGATGAAGTTTTCACCGAAATCAACCAGAATCAGCTTTATATTACAATGTCCGACAATAAAGGAAAAATTTTTCTGGGAAAAAAACACAGTTCTGAACGGTCTCAAAAACAAAATATTCATGTGGCAGACAGTATCTGGACACTGTCACTGACCTTGAAAAAGGGTTTGCTCCCCACCCTGGGCATTGCCCGGACTCTCATATGGGTTTTGGGGTGTGGATTTATCCTGGCTGTGCTGCTGTTTTTGAGGCTTTCGTTTTCCCACACCATGAGACTTGAAAAAACAGTACAAAAACGCACAAAAGAGCTCTCTGATATAAACAAACAATTGGCAAATGAAATAGCGGAACGCAAAAAATTCGAGGGGGTTTTAAAAAAAAGTGAGCGTCGTTTTAAAGAAATGATAGAAAAATCGCCATTGCCCATGATGATAATGGACTCCCACCAGAACACCATGTCTTACAATGACAAATTCATGGAGACATTTGGATTTGCATTTGATGAAATTAATACCTTTGAAAAGTGGTGGATAAGAACCTGTCCTGATAAAACATATAGGGCAAAAAATCAACAGACATGGGCCAAGGCTATTCAAAAGGCAAAAGCAACAAAAAGCAACATTGAAATGCAGGAGTGGGACTTGACAATAAAAGATGGAACTGAAAGAAGATGTGAGTTTCATATGGTTCCATTGGGTGATTATTCATTGACAATTATAAAAGATATAACCGTTCAAAAGCAGACAGAAAAGGAATTGGAAGCCCACCGAATGCATCTGGAAAGCAAGGTGGCAGAAAGAACCACGGAGATTAACGACAAACTCACAGAACTTGAACGGATGAATGATCTTTTTGTGGGCAGGGAATTTCGGATCAAGGAACTGAGGGATAAAATTAAGGCATTGGAGGAGGCTCAAAAATAAAAATTCATGAAAATTTTTAATAGTTTGATTTTACTTATTTTTATTTTTTCATCCACTTCAACAGCACAGCCAGCGCTTACCTTTACGACCGCTGATAATCAAACCCATGCCCGCTCCATGGCCATGAACCTCGTGCTCACAGAGTGTTTCAAACGCATGGGGATTAACCTTTTAATTATCCCCATGCCTTCGAAAAGATCACTGTTAAATGCCAATAACGGTATGGAAGATGGCAATTTTCTAAGAACGGACAATATCGGTCACATATACCCTAACCTTATCAAAGTACCGGAAAAAATTGCCGAAAACCGCGTTATGGTTTTTTCAAAAAATACAAATATGGTCGTTGATGGATGGAAAAGTTTGTTTAAATACCATGTGGTATATATCAACGGCTGGAGAAATTGTGAACGGGAATTGAAAGGTATTAATAACAAAACGGTTGTTAAAGACGAGGGACTTCTTTTCTCATTGCTTGAAAAAGACCGGGCAGATGTCGGTGTTTTTGGATACGATACTGGTATAGAGGTGTTAACAACAAAAAAATATTCCCATATCAAAGCACTGGAACCGCCCATAACAGTCAGTGATCTATTTTTATATGTCCACAAAAAGCATGGAAGATTAATTCCTGATATTGTAAGAAATATTAAAATAATGAAAATGGATGGAACCTATCAAGCGATGATCAATATGTTTTAGACTGACAAAAATATGAAAAAATACAAATCGGACAAAAAAACAATTGTTGGTTGGGGAATTGCGGGAAAATTTATTGTATATATTTTGATTTTCAGTTCTGCTATTACCCTTATCTTAACTGGAATCCAGCTATACATGGATTATCGATACGGCCTTAAATCCATTAAAAACAGTATCACTCAGATTGAAAACAGCTACATTGGCGGTATCACAAGCAGCCTTTGGGTGTCGGATATGGATTTTTTAAAAATCCAACTCCAGGGGCTGATGAAACTAAATGATATGCAGTATATTGACGTGGTGTACAAGGATGAAACCCTCATAAAATTTGGAACCTTTAAAAACGAGGGGGTTATTAAAAAAGATTTTTTTTTGTCGCATACCTACAATGGCAAAACCCTGCCATTGGGAAATCTGCGCGTTATTTACACCCTGGAAAATCTGTATGCCCGTTTGATGAAAAAGGCAGTTGTTATCATTATTTCCCAGACGGTAAAAACCTTTATGGTTTCAGGTTTTATTTTTTTTATTTTTTATTTTCTGGTGGCCAGACATCTCCATGCCATTGTCGATTATACAGGTTCAATGGGATTAAGAAACTTGGAAAAGCCTTTTATCCTCAAACGCAATCGAAAAAACTGCAAAAAAGATGAATTTGACATATTGACCGCTGCCCTTAATAAAATGAGGATAAATTTAAGTGAGTCCTATGGAAAGCTTCAAAGGGAAATGGGAGAACGCAAATTTGCGGAAAAGGCCCTGCAAAAAAGTGAGGCCCATCTACGTTCGGTTTTTGATGCCGCAGATGATGTCGCATTTGTTACCACTGACCTTGCAGGCGAAGACACCCGGGTGATGGGTTTCAGTCCCGGAGCAGAGAAGATGTTCGGGTATTCGGCCCAGGAGATCCTTGGACAGAAGGTTGCTCTTTTACATCCGCCGGAAGCACTGGAAAATGTTGTAATAATGCAGGAATCTCTTTATAAAGGAGAAAAGGGCTTTTCGGGTGAAGCCCTCATGACACGTAAGTCAGGTGCGCATTTTCCCACACGTTTGACCATTCATCCATTCTATGATGGTTCCGGAAAATTGGTGGGGACATTGGGTGTCTCCTTGGATATTACGGAACAAAAAAAAATACAAAAAGAATTGGAAGCCCATCGTCAACACCTGGAAAAACTGGTGGAAAAACGAACCTTGGAACTGGAAGAAAAAACAGAAAAAATAGTGAAGTCCAGCCAGGCATTGACCCATCTTCTTGAAGATGTAAATGCCTCCAGAAAAGAACTCCAGAAGGTAAATGCAGATTATACCGCGGCCAATAAAGAGTTGAAAGAGTTTGCCTATATTGTTTCCCATGATTTAAAAGCACCTTTACGTGCCATCAGCCAGCTCACCCATTGGATAGCAGAAGATTATTCCCATGCCTTTGACGATGATGGTAAAATGCAAATGGATTTGATCATCAAAAGAGTCAAGCGCATGGACAACCTTATTGATGGTATTTTGAGGTATTCACGCATTGGCCGAGCCAGGGAAAAACAAGAGCATCTGGATTTGAATGTGCTTGTTGCCGAGGTGGCAGACACCCTTGCCCCACCGGATACCATTCAGATAAAGATTGAAAAAAAATTACCGATGCTTGTGGGGGACCCCACCCGTATGAGACAAATTTTTCAAAATCTCCTGGGAAATGCCATTAAGTTCATGGATAAACCCCACGGTATTATCCGGGTGGGGTGTAAACCCCATGGAGATTTCTGGAAATTCAGTGTGTCTGATAACGGGCCTGGCATTGACCAAAAATATTATGATAAGATCTTCCAGATTTTTCAGACATTGATTCCCAGGGATGAGCACGAAAGCACAGGTATCGGGCTTACGCTTGTGAAAAAAATAATTGAATTGTATGGCGGGTCTATCTGGTTGGAATCTGAACCAGGCACTGGAAGCACATTCTACTTCACACTGTCCCAAAAGGATAAAAAATGAAAACATCCAAACCCATCTTACTGGTTGAAGACGATACCGTGGATGCCATGACGGTGAAAAGAGCATTAAAAGAAATTAACATTACCAATAAGCTATACATCGTCAATGATGGTGAAGATGCACTGACGTTCTTGAAAAATCCTGAAAACCAGATCCCCGGGATTATTTTACTGGATTTGAATATGCCCAGAATGAATGGCATTGAATTCTTGAAAATAGCCAAAAAGGATGACACTATAAAAAGGATTCCCGTTGTTGTATTAACCACATCCAGAGAAGATCAGGATAAGGTTGACAGCTTTAACCTGGGGGTTTCAGGATATATGGTCAAACCGGTTGATTATAGGAAATTTGTTGAAGTTATAAAAACAATTAATTTGTACTGGACGTTGAGTGAACTGCCTGATTAATGAGTTTAACACGGGGTTCTAATTTAACTTGAAATGCTGGTACTATATTCTGGGGGAAGTCCTAACAAGGAGCAAGGTAATGGACGTTAAAAAAATCAATCTTCTTCTCATAGAAGATGATAAGGTCGATCAAATGGCATTTGAAAGATGCATCAAAACTAAAAATCTTCCCTATGAATACGCCATTGCCAACTCCGTTGCCGAGGCCACGGAACTTTTAAAAGATAATGGGTTTGATGTCATTATTTCAGATTATATGCTTGGGGACGGGACCTCCTTTGAACTGTTTGACAATTTTAAAGACATTCCGGTTATTTTTACAACGGGTACCGGTAATGAGGAAATTGCTGTGGAGGCCATGAAGTCTGGTGCCAGTGATTATCTGATTAAAGATCCGGAGGGCAATTATCTTAAAACGCTCCCTTCCACAGTGGAATTGGCCCTTAAACGCAAACAAACCGAAGACGAGCTACAAAATTACCACCACCGTCTGGAATCCATGGTAATGGAGCGGACCGCTGAACTCCGGGCAGAAATTGCTGAGCACAAGCGCACTGAGGCAGAGCGGGCGGCCATGGAAACCCAGCTCCGCCAATCCCAGAGAATGGAATCCATTGGCACGCTGGCTGGGGGCATTGCCCACGATTTTAATAATATACTCACCTCTATTATCGGCTTTGCCCAGATTGCCCTGGAGGATGTTGTCAAAGGCTCTGATCTGGAGGATGAGATCAATGAAATACTCACCGCCGGGACCCGGGCCAAAGATCTCGTCAAACAAATACTCACCATTGCAAGACAAAGCAATGAAGAAATTTTGCCCATAAGGGTTGATAATATCGCCGAAGAAACACTTAAATTCATTCGGTCTTCAATTCCAACAACAATTGAAATAAGGTCAAATATCACCAGCAAATTTTCAATCATGGGAAACCAGACCCAGGTGCATCAGATTTTTATGAATCTGTTTACCAATGCAGCCCATGCCATGGAAAAAGAGGGAGGATTACTTGACGTTGTTTTGGAAGATTTTTATCTGGATGACAGGGTGGCTCTTAAATTTTCTGATTTAAATCCTGGAAATTATATTAAAATCACCGTGGCAGATACCGGGGACGGCATTCCACAAGATGTCATTGATTTGATTTTTGAACCCTATTTTACAACAAAAGATACTGGAGAGGGGA
>CAKZLA010000555.1 GCA_937124525.1 uncultured Desulfobacterium sp. | reverse complement strand
AGAAAGCCGGGGATGCATGGGCAAGCTGATCACTCTTTTGGCCAGGGATTCTGCCACCGGAAAAGATTTTTCACGATCTTCAAAGGCGGGCTGCATGTGCAGGGGAACGGGATAGTGGATTGCCGTGGGAATGCCCTGCTCTTTCAGGGCCGTCTGGAGCGCATCCCGATTCTCCACCTGTATGGTGTACTGGGCATAAACAGATGTATTAAAGGAGTTTATATGGGGAGTAACCACATTCGTGTCTCTCAAAAGTGCTGAATATCTTTCTCCCACTTCTTTTCGAAGCGTTACCTCCTCTTCAAAAACATTCATTTTTGCCAGCAATACCGCTGCCTGCAGGGTATCCAACCGACCGTTGACCCCCACCCTGGCATGGTGATAACGCCGATCCTGCCCATGGATCCGGAGCTCCCGCATGGCCCTTGCCAACTCGTCATCATCGGTGAAACATGCCCCCCCATCACCATAACAACCCAAGGGCTTTGACGGAAAAAAAGAGGTGCAGCCAATGGTGGACAATGCACAGGATTTACGGCCCTTATATGTGGCCCCAAAACTCTGGGCACAATCCTCGATGACGGGGATACCAAAACGGGCACCAATGCTATTGATTTCAGAAAAATCAGCGCACTGGCCATAAAGACTCACAGGCATGATGGCCTTTGTACGCGAAGAGACAACTTCCTCAATGCGATCTGGGTCAATATTACAGGTGTCCGGCCTAACATCCACAAATACCGGCTTTGCTCCCAACAGGGCAATGGTCTCTGCCGTGGCCACAAAGGTAAAAGGGGTGGTGATAACCTCGTCCCCTGGCCCCACACCCAGCGCCATCATGGCTACCAGCAATGCATCCGTACCACTGGCCACCCCTATGCAATGTTTTACCCCCACATATTCTGCCAGGCGGGCCTCCAGTTCGGCTACCTCCGGCCCCATGATGAACTGCCCATGCTCCAGAACTGTCTTGATTCTCTGGTTAATATCCGCCTCAATCACTCTGTATTGTGCTTTCAAATCAATAAATTGCATCTGTCTTCCCTCTATAGAATGGGTCACAAAATGGGGTCAGGCTTGGCTTATGGCGTTCTGACCCGAGCTGGTTATAGGCGCCAGAAGTTCACGCCGGTTTTGTTTACAGCGTGGGGGTCGAGTATAGACTTTACGTCTATGAGGCAGCCTTTTTTATTCAGGCAGGCGGTAAAGTCTGAAACAGACATCTCTCTATACTTACGGTGGGGCACGGCAATGATCAGGGCACCCAGATCGGTCATTTTTTCCCAGGGCCATAATGTTACCCCGTAATAGGCCTGTGCCTCTGCGGCATCGGCCATGGGATCATGCACCAGCACGTCCGCGCCATAATCCTTTAACTCAGAGACAATATCAATGACCCGGGTATTGCGCAGATCCGGACAATCCTCCTTAAAAGTCAGCCCCAACACCCCCACCCGGGCATTTTTAATATTCTGGCTGGACTGGATCATCATCTTCACCGTCTTTTCCACCACAAATCGGCCCATATTATCGTTGATACGCCGACCCGCCAAAATCACCTCGGGATGATACCCCTCGGATTCCGCCTTGAATGTCAGATAGTAGGGATCAACCCCAATGCAGTGACCGCCCACCAGGCCCGGTGAAAACTTCAAAAAATTCCACTTGGAACCCGCCGCTTCCAGCACATTTTTGGTGTCAATTCCCAGACGATCAAAAATCATGGCCAATTCGTTCATCAGGGCAATGTTTAAATCCCGTTGGGTGTTTTCAATTACCTTGGCGGCCTCGGCCTCTTTGATGGTGACGGTGCGATGCACACCGGCAAAGACTATGGATTCATACAGGGCGGCCACCCTGTCCAAAGTCGCTTCATCATCTCCGGCCACCACCTTGACAATCTTTGTCAGGGTATGCTCCTTATCCCCGGGATTGATGCGCTCGGGGGAATATCCCACATGGAAATCTTTCTTCCATGTCAAGCCGGATTCTTTCTCCAGGATGGGCACGCACAGCTCCTCGGTGACCCCGGGATACACAGTGGATTCA
Source organism: uncultured Desulfobacterium sp. (assembly GCA_937124525.1). The sequence goes on along the minus strand of CAKZLA010000555.1, from coordinate 2,472 downwards.
AAAATAACCAAGGCACCTTTTTTCATGTGCCGGCCAACGGTGCGGAATGCGCCCTCCACCGGCCCAAGGTCAGGCTGCCGGGCTTTGTCAATGGGGGTGGGCACCGCCACCACAATATAATCGGCATCACACAGCATGGTGGGATCACAGGTGGCCGTAAACCGCCCTGCACGCTCAAACTCTTCCCGGCTTATTTCGCCTGTGGGATCTTCCTTTTTTTGGCAATTGGCAATGATCTTTTCTTTGAGATCAAACCCCACCGTGTCAAACTTTTCACCAAAATGGATTGCCAGGGGAAGCCCCACATATCCCAGCCCCACCACTGCTATTTCACAATTTTCATACATGAACTTTACCTTTAACAGGTTAATGGGGTCATGCTTTACCCCCCAACAACACCCATAAGCCAAGCCTGACCTCAAATTTTCCACAATTTTATTCAATCTTCAATTGGCCTGATTTTAACAGGTAGTGTTCTCCAGTGTGGGGACAAATCGCCTTGCCATTCCCTTCCAGGGGCAGATCCAGCTGTTCTCCAAACCGGCTCATCCATCCCACCTGGCGGGCAGGCACCCCTACTATCATGGCAAAGGGCTTGACCTTTCGATTAACCACCGCGCCGGAACCAATAAAGGCATATTTCCCAATGTCATTACCACAGACAATGGTGCAGTTGGCTCCCAGAGTTGCACCTCTTTTGACTATGGTGCACCGATACTCATCCTTGCGGGATATGGCGGACCGGGGATTATATACATTGGTAAAAACCATGGACGGTCCGCAGAAGACATCATCTTCCAGGGTTACATTGTCATACACAGAGACATTGTTCTGCACCTTTACATTATTGCCGATGGTCACCTTATTGCCCACAAACACATTCTGACCAAAAGAACAATCGGAACCGATCACGGCCCCACCGCAAATATGCACCCAATGCCACACCCGGGTTCCCTTTCCAATGACCGCACCATCATCCACAATGGCGGTTTCATGCACAAAAATCATATCACCCCGACTAATGGATGCAGGCATTCTTTTTTGAGGACGATGTCGGCATTTCGGATCTGGTGAACCAGTTCGATGCTGGGACGGGCCTCTTTCAGACCGAATCCGTTGCCGTCCAATACGCCCTGATAACTCAGGGTGTGAAGGTCGGTGAATCCGTTGCTGAACTCAATTTCTTTGCCGTCCACGGTAATGGAGCGATAGGTTTTCTGACCCATCTCTTTGATGTTCTGTGGCAGCTGTGTTTCATCCACACTTAAAAACCACCGAACCCTGGCATTTTCAAGCTCTATGAATCCGGCTGCACTCTGGGGGGTTCGCAGATGGACAATACTGAACTGGACCTTGCCAAATATCCACATGAGCATGTCATAGAAATGAATACCGATGTTGGTGGCAATGCCCCCGGATTTTGCCTCATATCCCTTCCAGGATGTAAAATACCAGTTCCCCCTGGATGTGATGTAGGTGAGATCAATGTCATATTTTTTATCTACATTCTGTTCTTCAATCTCTTTTTTCAGGGCTATGAGGGAGGGGTGAAGACGCAGCTGCAGGATATTGTACACCCGTTTGCCGGTGTCTGCTTCCATCTCCTCCAGGCCGTCCAGATTCCAGGGATTTAACACCAAAGGTTTTTCGCAGATGACGTCGGCGTCGTTTCGCAGGGCAAACCGGATATGGGCATCATGGAGATAGTTGGGTGAGCAAACCCCCACATAATCGACGCCCTCCCCTTTTCTTCTTTCCTTATCGATGTGCCGATCAAAGCGTTCAAACTCAGTAAAAAAATCGGCCTTGGGAAAATAGCTGTCAATCATGCCCACACTGTCATTGGGGTCCATTGCCGCCACAACGCAATTGCCTGTGTCCTTGACCGCCCGCATATGTCTTGGGGCCACATATCCGGCAATACCGATCATTGCGAATTTTTTCATTATGTTCTCCTCAAATTGTAAATTGGGGGGCTGACCCCGATAACCATTTATTATTTAATGAAATTCATTCCATATAACAGCGTTTTCCCCCTTTAAAGTCCAGTTTTCAGGATCAAAAATAGCATTGTAAGCTTTTTGGTTTTCACAGATCGCATAGTCTTCCTGGTGGTCTTCACCCGGGGTCTTGACGATGGAATTGGGGTTAGAATTATTTTTGAATCTAATTTGGCCATATCGTTTCACTGGAAATGACGGGGCAGGAAGGGTTTTTGTTTCATATTTTTTTCCAAATTTATCCTGGTTCTGTTCGACATACTGGCGGCTTCCCACAGCCAGGCTATTGGTCCATATGCTTTCCCGCTTCAAACTGCCATACGTCAATGTGTATGCCACCAAATCCTCATAATAAATTTTAAACTCATCCAGGTCAAAAATTCCAGAACAGGAAAAAAGTGCCTCTTGAGCAATCAATCGATACCGCATTGGCGGGTCTAAAATTTCATTATATCCGCAAAACTCCCAGTCC
>CAKZLA010000554.1 GCA_937124525.1 uncultured Desulfobacterium sp. | reverse complement strand
ATGATTTGTAATAACTGGAGTTTCGATATTTGTTGTGGGCAGGCCAGATCCCAATACGGTCTGCCCGTGGCAGTTATACAGAGCCACGATAGAGTTTTATTTTTTATATTATAGAACTTTAAGTACATGATAAAAGGGCTTCTGTCAATGTGCCCCCTCCCTATTTTTTTAGCACATCTTGACTTTTTTCCGGGCAAGTGCTTATAAGACTATATCTCAAATAATATAGACCAAATATACAATGGGGGTATTTATGCTTGAATCGGTTTTTTTGATGGGTGGTCTTGGACTCCTGATCGGTGGTGTCTTGGCCTTTGCATCCAAAATATTTTACGTTTATGTGGATCCACTGGTGGCCGCCATTGACGATGTCCTTCCCGGTGCCAACTGTGGCGGATGCGGCTATCCTGGCTGCACACCCAATGCCGAGGCCATTGCCTGCGGCAAGTCTTCACCGGATTCCTGTGTGGCCGCAGGTCCAGATGTGGCCATTGCCATTGCCGGGCTCATGGGAGTGGTTATTGGCGAGAAAGAACCTGAAGTGGCAAGAACTGGATGCTATTACGGATTAAAGGATGCGGACGTTAAATATCTTTACGATGGTATTGACGATTGCAGGGCTGCGGCCATGGTGTTCGGCGGCATGAAAGAGTGCAATATAGGTTGTCTCGGGCTTGGTACCTGTGTGGCGGCCTGCCCCTTTGATGCCCTGTCCATGGGCGAAGACGGTATTCCGGTGGTGGATGAAGAAAAATGCACGGCATGCGGTACCTGCGAAAAGGTGTGCCCCAAGCATATTATTCGTCTGACATCGGCCTCCCGCAGAATCATGCGTGAATACACCGAAGATAAATGTGTCACTCCCTGCCAGCGGGCATGTCCCACGGGCATTGATATCCGTGAATATCTGGCCCGCATCCGTGAAGGAGACAATGCCGGGGCGGTCCAGGTAATTAAAGAACGCAATCCCTTTCCCACGGTGATTGGCCGCATTTGCCCGGCCCCCTGTGAGTCGGAATGTCGTCGCCAACTGGTGGATGAGTCCGTGGGCATCAATAACTTGAAGCGTTTCGTGTGTGATCTTGAAATGGATCTGGGTGAGCGGGTGCTTCCCTATAAGGCCCCTGAAACCGGTCGAAAGGTGGCCGTTCTGGGTGGCGGTGTGGAAGGGCTTTCTGCCGCTTTTTTCACTGCCAGACTGGGGCATGTCCCCACCATTTTTGAGGCCACATCCACCCTGGGTGGGCTCTTGCGAATTGCCATCTCCGATGAGCGACTGCCCCAGCATGTACTGGACTGGGACATCGACGGTGTCCTGGAAATGGGCGTTAAAGTAAAAACTGGCAAAAAAGCCGGTCAGGATGTCACCATTGCCTCGCTCTTGAAGGATGGCTATGAGACGGTTTTCTCTTCCACGGGTGGTTGGGACAGCCGATTGGCCCGGGGAGAAATTGCCACGGTGTCCAATGTATTTCCCGGGGGGTATCTGATGATTGATCTTCTGCGCAGTGATGTGCAGAAAGATGAGCGCATTCCCTGTGAAGGAAACGTGGTGATTGTGGGCGGCGGGAGTATGGCTCCCAAAGCGGTGAAGGTGTGTCGTGAGCAGGGTGCCCAGTCCATCACCGTGGTGGTGAGAAGTGATGCGGCATCTTCTGTCTTTGATACGTCGGCCCTGGCCGCCATGGAAGCCCATGGTGCCACCATTGTCTATGCTGCTGGTGTCACCCGGGTTCTGGGCCAGGATGAAATCCTCCAGGCCGTTGAATTAACCGATATTGCTACGGGGGGGAAAACCCTTGTGGATGCGGATTCATTAATCCTGTCAGCGGGAAGATTTCCTGAACTGGTGTTTTCACGCATTGAAGAAGCTGTGCCAGAAACAACAGATGAGCTTGGGGATACCCCGGAAGACCATGCCTTCAGCCATGACACGGCTCCTGTGAAATGGGAAGGGGTGGAGATCTTTAAGGAACCTGCCAATAATAATGAACTGGGGATGCTTTCCCCTGCCGATGAACTCAGCGGTTACAGCGCTGCGGTGGCGGCCATCAATGGCGGACGCCGGGCCGCTGCCACGATTCATAGCGTGATGTACGGTATTCCTGTCCTGGACGGGCCTTATAAACCGGTGACCAAACGATCCATCCTCCAGGGTGTCACCAAGGTGGAGGGTGTCCAGATTCTTCCCAGAAATATCATGCCGGTGAATGATGCGGCCACCCGGGCTGTGAAGCCGGAGTTGGCTGCGGGCTACACCCCGGAAACGGCAAAGGCCGAGGCCGAACGTTGTTTGAAATGCGGTCTTCTGTGCTATGAAAGAACCCAGGCAGAAGCAGAAGCCCTTGCAGATGCGGAAAAGGCCGGAGATTCTGCCGCCTGATATACGATGAATAATCATCTATTATAAGGGCTTTTGTCTTTTTTCAGCAAAAATACATTGTATTAAAAAGGGGGTGGTACCGACCTGTCGGTACCACCCTTTTTTTTAAACTTTTTTGCATTCTTCGGGGTTGATCATAACGTCGGCCACCTTGTGATATCATCTTAGTATTGAAAAATAAAATTTATCATTACAGATAGTTGTGTGGATAAAATCCTATCTCACGTATGGTTGGCCCATCTTATGATCAACCCCGTATATTATTGTTTGGAAATGCAAAAAGGCACCCGTAAAGAAATCCCAGGTGCCTTTTTGTTTTATCTATGAAATGTCACAGGATAATGAATACCACTTCTTGGGTGTTTCTATATCCTTAGGCAAACGCTTTTTCAAGGTTGGGAACCACTTGTTTTTTACGGCTCATGACACCGTCAAGCCATGCTTTACCGGCTTCTGGTTTAACACCAAAGGCTTTGTCAATGACGGATTCATCATCGGACACGATGAGAACTTCTGAACCCTCTTTCATGATGTCTGTGAGCAGGAGAAAGATGGAGTGATGTCCTCCTTCAGCCTTAAGGGCGGCAATGTCAGCAGCAAGATCTGCTTTTACACCGTCCAGAATGGAAAGATCAACCACTTCCAACTGGCCAATACCTACTTTGTTGCCACTCATGTCAAAGTCTTTGTAATCCCGGAGAACCAGTTCCCTGGCAGGGGTTCCGTCAACGGCGGATTTAACCTTGAACATATCCATGCCAAGTTCCAGGGCATCATCCACACCAGCAATTTTTGCAAGGTCTTCACAGGCAGCCTTGTCCTGGTCTGTGCAGGTGGCGGATTTGAAGATAACGGTATCACTGATAATGGCGCACAGCATGAGGCCTGCCATCTCTTTGGTGATTTCAACATTAAAGAAGTTGTACATGGATTTGATCACGGTGCAGGTACAACCCACAGGCCAGATCCAGCACTCCAGGGGTTGACCCGTTGTCACATCACCCAGCTTGTGATGGTCAACAATGCCAAGAATGTTGGCTTCTTTCAGGTCGTCAGGGCTCTGGGCCAGATCAGAGTGATCCACCAGATAGACATCTTTACCTGCATATGAGGTAACCACTTCAGGGGCTGCAACGCCAAATTTTTCAAGTACGAATTTGCTTTCAGGGGTCAGCTCACCCTGCATGGCAGGTGCTGTATCTTCACCCAGTGCTTTTTTAAGATTTGCCAGTGTAATTGCTGCACACACAGAGTCAGTATCGGGGTTTTTGTGACCAAAGACAAGCGTTGACATAAATCCTCCTCATTTAAATTGTACATATATATTAATTTATGGTGCTACTCGATGATTAATTGATCCATTAACCATCCATAATGAATTCGCATATCTGTCCAGCCTTTTGGCATGGCTTTTAAGGTCATTTCTGTCAAAAGATATACCTGTCTGCTTGTATCTTATCCGCCTTCTGCGTTGGGCTTTTCCGCACATAGAACCAGTTAGGGCACAAAAGGTCAGACTATAATACGAATACAATCCTGCGTGTCCCGGTATATTCTTTTCCGGCAATGGCCTTGATGTCTGCACTTTTCATTTGGCGTAATACAACGGATGACCCGATATCCATAAAAGTGCATGGTTTCTTATAGGGCGAATTGAGAAGATACACAAGGAAAAATTTCTGAAAATTTAACTCCCACTGGGGTATGAAATTTTCCTTTACACCATTTTGCTCACCGTTGAAAGTTTTTCTGGCGCTGTTTGGGTTAATGACTGAGTCCAAAATAACATACGCATTTGAAAATTGGGAAACACTATCCTTCAACGGTGGCTTGTTCTGAAATGGGCTCGTTATTTAAGACTGGTTCCTAACACCACAGCGAGACTTTGACTTAAAACCCCTATGCCAATTGATTTTCCTTAGCTTAATCCGCATTTAAGGGAGTCAGCCTATCTTGATATACCAGTTATAAACGTATTCCTGTCACCAATCCTGGAACTGTTGGGGTATAAGCGGTATTTTGAAATCGGCCAACTCCCTAATCAGAAGCAAGGTGACATGCTTTTTTACGTGAACTTCAAAGTGTCGCTGTAGTGCTAAGTCGTTACATAGAAAAATTTAGCCTGTGAGCTTAGGAGGATTACAGGTTTTTGACAAGGTCCAGCATGTCCCGCACAGCGGATTCAATTCCTGTGAGGGTGGCCCTGGCCACAATGCTGTGACCAATGCTGAATTCATCTATGATATCAAATCCTTTAAACGCCTTGATGGTATTGTAGCACAATCCGTGACCGGCATTGACCTCCAGCTTTAATTTATGGCCCATGGCAGCGGCATCCAGAATTCTTGAAAATTCAGATGTTCTTTCCTGATCTGTTTTGGCATCACAAAAGGCCCCGGTGTGTATTTCTATCATATCGGCATCAATTTTGTGGGCCATCTTGATCTGTTCAAGATCTGGATCAATGAAAATACACACGGCCATACCGGCATTTTTCAAGGTGGAGATGCTTTGTTCAATGGCACTGTAGTGGGTGAGAAGATTCAACCCTCCCTCGGTGGTCAGTTCTTCTCTTTTTTCCGGCACCAGGGTAACGATGTCGGGTTTGATCTCCAGGGCAAGTCCTAACATTTCTGTGGTGGCAGCCATTTCCAGGATCAATTTGCTCTGGACCACCTGCCTCAGTATTCTTACGTCCCGCTCCTGGATGTGCCGTCTATCCTCACGCAGATGGACAACAATGCCATCGGCCCCGGCTGTTTCTGCAGCAAGGGCTGCGGCCGTAGGTTCCGGGTAGTTGATTCCTCTTGCCTGTCTCAGGGTGGCAATGTGGTCCACATTCACTGCAAGTTTTGCCATGTTTCCTCCTGGTTAAAATATTTCGTATCTGTTTATCAGCACCCCATCTTCACCCATTCAGGCCTTCTCGAATAGCAATAGTATGCTTCGAAGTCCTGACTGGCGAATATGAGGCACTGCTAAACAGATACCGAACAGTGGTTTTCCCAATTCTGGGGTGCTATTTTAATAGTTAAAATATTTCAAGATTCGGGTTGGATTCAATCAACCGAATGAGTTCAAGACTTTTTTCTTCCATGTGCCGGGCCTTGTCTTCCCCCTGTTCGTGGTCGTAGCCCACCAGATGCAGTATGCCGTGTACCATGAGCTGGCTGGTGCGTTCATCCAGGGTGATGGCTGCGGTGTTTGCCTCCTGGGCCGCTGTTTCCATGGAGATGACAATGTCTCCCAGAAGGAGGGGCGCTTGGGTTGCATCGCTTTTTACCCCGGGAAAGGGAAAGTCGTCTGGCCCCCCTTCAAGCATGGGAAAGGCCAGAACATTGGTGGGACGGTCAATATTCCGGTAGGTCCGGTTCATCTGCCTTATCCCTTCATTGTCAGTGATCACAATGGAGAGTTCGTGATCTTCATATGCCAAGGCGCTTAAGATTCTGCTGGCTTTTTGGCTTATGTTGTCCTTTGATATCTTTGTCTGATTTGCCTGAATCAGAATCTGTATGTTCTTTTTTTCCATTGGTCTCTTTTTTTGTTTCCTGGGGTTTATCTGTGTACTCAATGCGATGGTGGTACAGCCCGGTGAGAATTTTGTTGAAACTGCCGGCAATCTGATGAAGATCCTTCAGGGTTAATTCGCACTCTTCCAGCTGACCGTCGGCAAAGATGGCGTTGATTAGGTCCTGGACCCTGCCCTGGATACGTGCAGATGTGGGGCGCTCAAGGGTTCTTAGGGCCGCTTCCACCACATCGGCCAGCATGACAATGCCAGCTTCCCGGGTCTGGGGTTTGGGGCCTGGGTATCTGAAGTCACTGGTTTTAACAGCATCTTTTCCGTGAAGTTTAACGCTTTTGTTGTAAAAATAGCGGATGAGGCTGGTGCCGTGGTGCTGGCGTATGGTATCCACAATGTCGCTGCCAAGCTTGTATTCCTTGGCAAAGGCCACCCCTTTTTTTACGTGTTGGATGAGCACCAGGGCAGACATGGACGGAGACAATTTGTCATGTCGATTTTTCCCATCGGTTTGGTTTTCAATGAAATAAAGGGGTTTGTCCAATTTGCCAATATCGTGGTAATAGGCACATATTTTGGCCTTTAATATGCTGGCACCAATGGAGGAGGCTGCGGCCTCGGCCAGACTGGACACGATGATACTGTGGTTGTAAGTTCCCGGGGCCTCCATCATAAGACGTTTCATTAGGGGCTGGTCCAGGTTGGACAGTTCCAGCAGCTTAATCTCTGTGGTAAACCCGAAGACCATCTCCATCACCGGCGTTAATCCCGCAGTGATAACCCCAGCAATGAAGCCACCGCATGCAGCCAGGATGACATCTTTTAAAATGGGGGTAATCTGGGGGGTGGTGGCTGCATATAAGTACATGAAAAAGGCCAGTACCCCATTGAAAAGGGCCAGTTTAAAGCCTGCGGAAATAAAGGTTTTTCGTTCCCTGCACTCCTTGATCCAGAAGGCCCCGGTCATGCTGCTTAAAAAGAAAAAAAGAAAGATATCCATGCGGCTTGAAATGATGATGGATACCAAAAGAGACAGCAGCAGGGAAAAGTACAGAGCCACGTGGAACCCCAGAAACATACAAACCGTCATGGCACCGGCCCCCAGGGGCAGGAGCATGAAAATAGCCGACCCTTCCATGGTCACGGGCAGGGCCAGATCCATTTTGCCGGCAATGGGTATCCCAAGCTTGGCAATGACCATAAAAATGAGCAGTAAAGCGGTTATGAAAATAATGTTCCGGTTGTGGTGTTTCTGGAGGTTTTCATGGTCCCTGAGTGAGGTAATATATATAGTGAGGATGGATAGAAAGATCAAAAGCCCGGATCCGATGCGGGCAGTGAAGATGTTTTTCCCATGGGTTTGTTGCTCAAGTGCCTTGAGTTTCACCATTTTCAGTTCATCCACCCGTTCTCCCTCCCGGAGGATCATCTCCCCTTTTTTAATCTGGTAGAGGACGGGTTTGACTTTTGATTCTGCCTCTTTGATGCGCTGTTCAGTTTCATTTCTGTTCATGGTGATATTGGGCAGCATCAGCCGCTGGCACATATCCACAATGAGATTACTCATGCCGTAATTGATCCCCTTGAGCAGGGGATCCCCAACGATTCTTACCATGGCCTTGGCCTGGTCTGGACCATAAAACATTTTGAGGGTTGTCACCAGGCGTTCCTGGGAGGAGTCAATGGTCTTTAAGAGAATTCCTTTGTCTTCTTCTTTGAGAAGAAGCTCCTTGTTGGCCACCACCCCATTGTCCAGAATTTGTTTGAGAATGGTTTGGATGAGCTGGGGAACGTCCTGGGAGAATTTGTTTTTGTGAAGAATCGTATAGGCCCCTTTGCTCATGGGGATGCCAAGATTTTCTTCGAATTTTTCCCTGCTGGCCATGACCATGGCAAGGCTGGGGGGGGCTTCCTGATCTTCTTGATTGAACAATTCCCGGGGAATGGCAAAGGATTGGTCAATGCGCTGGGCAATACGTTGGAATAAACCCGGATCATAGTCATAGACAAAGGGGATGGTTCGCACGGTGGCCAGTTGATTCTGGAGGGTGGCCTCCCGATCTTCGATGAAAAAGTCCCTGGGGGCCTTGATGTCCCGTTCTGCCACATCTCCCTGGTGATAGGTGGCGGTGACATCGTTCTTATAAGGGCTGAGCACCAGGGTGAAAATCAGGGTAAGGCAGATCAATAATGCCCACAGGATGCTGGGGCTGGTACCAATAAAAATCGATACGGCGCGGAATCTGCTGTCAGATTTCATGGAATACCTTATTGTTTTTCATAGGCGTCTATTATTCTGGACACCAATTGGTGTCGAACCACATCTGCTTTGGTGAAAAAAATGAACTCCAGTCCTTCTATCTGGTGGAGCAACGCCTTTGCCTCCACAAGTCCAGAGGGTTTTCCCGCTGGAAGATCAATTTGGGTGATATCACCGGTGATGACAGCCTGGGAGCTGAATCCCATGCGGGTTAAAAACATTTTCATCTGCTGGGAGGTGGTGTTCTGTGCTTCGTCCAGGATGATAAATGCATTGTTAAGGGTTCTGCCACGCATGAAGGCCAAGGGGGCAATTTCAATGGTGCCCTGGTCAATCATTTCCCTTGCCTTTTCAAAGGAGAGCATGTCATAGAGGGCATCATAAAGGGGTCGCAGGTAGGGATTGATCTTTTCGGCAAGATCCCCTGGAAGGAATCCCAGGGCTTCGCCAGCTTCCACTGCAGGTCTGGCCAGGATGATTCGGTTGACCTCTCCCCGGGACAGGGCTGCCACGGCCATGGCAACTGCAAGGTAGGTTTTTCCCGTGCCGGCAGGCCCGATGGCAAAGACGATATCATTGTGTCTCACGGCCTTATAATAATGCTGCTGGTTCTGATTCCTGGGGGTGATGGGCTTTCTTTTCACGGTGGTGAAAATGGTATCAAGGAACATCTCTTTGATCCGGCATGAGGGATCCTGGGTGATGGCTTTGATGCTGGCCTCAATGTCTGCCGGTTGCAGGGAAAATTTTGTTTGAAGCAGTTCATAGAGCTGTTTTAATATGGTTTCCGCCACAGCGATACGCAGGACGTCTCCCCGGAGGGTCAGGGTGTTGCCCCTGGCATCAATTTTAACCCCTGCACCATCTGCCACCCGGGCCAGATTGTCGTTGTGCTGGCCAAACAGTTCCTGGGCCAGGGATATATTGTCAAATGTAAGCTGTTTCATGGCTCATAGAGTGCACTCTCTTGGCTAAAAGGTCAATAAAAAATCTTGACGTTGCAGAGTCCCTCCTGATAATTAAGTTTCCATTGAACGTAAACCCATTTTTAAACTTTACGTCGGTTTTCAGTGGTTCAAGCTTTGTTGTGGAGGAAGTCGATCAATATATCGACATGTCCGTGTGGATACAAGGACATCTGGCACTGGAATGTCGGTGGCAAAGCCCATGGCGGTGGCATAATGCCATTATGTTTTTTGTTGTGGATAAGAACGGGCACACAAAATGAAGACTGCCAAAATAAAATGGTGAGCATATGAATTCCTTTGATATTATTGTGATGGTCATTGTTGTTCTGGGTCTTGTTCGTGGGGCTTTTCGTGGATTTGTCAAAGAAATTGCCTCCATTGTCGGTGTGGTGGCTGGATTCTATGGCGCTTCTGTTTATTATACCATGGCAGGAGAACTGTTAACGCCCTGGATTGACGTGCAAACCTATCGTGAGCTTCTGGGATTTTTTATCACGTTCATGGTGATTGTGGTGGGGGTGGGCCTTGGGGCCACCTTGCTTCGCTATTTCCTGAAGATTGCATTGCTGGGATGGGTGGATCGGTTTTGCGGCATGATTTTTGGCGCCGCAAAGGGGCTCTTGGTATGCGTGGTGATTTTCATCATTGCCACCACCTTTATGCCGGGCCAGGGGAAGTGGAACACCTCCTCCCGCCTTGCACCATATTTAAATGAAATTTCCCAGTGGGCCTCTCTTTTTGTGGACAATGATATTAAAACCCAATTTCAGAAAAAAATAAAAAGGATGAAAGCGCTTTGGGAAAAACAGAAGATGGGTGCCAACATAAAGGCATAGATGAACTGACACAGATTATAAGGACCCTGCGCGGGAAAGACGGCTGCCCCTGGGACCAGAAACAGACGCCGGAAAGTATGTGGAAATGCCTCATTGAAGAGGTATATGAGCTTTTGGAGGCCATTGAAGAAGGCGATGATGCCGGTGTGTGTGAAGAGACCGGTGATGTGTTGTTTCAACTGCTTTTTATTGCTGAGCTCTATCGTGAAAAGGGGGGATTTGACATATCAGACAGCATGGCAGCCATTGCGGCCAAGATGGTTCGTCGTCACCCCCATGTATATGCCCGGGCCACCCTTGAAAACGAAGCCCAGTTGTGGGAGCGCTGGGACCAGATCAAAGGGGAAGAAAAGAAAAATGCAGGCAAGGAGGCAGACACCTCTGTGCTTGATTCCATCCCTTCGGGGATGCCGCCATTGCTCCGGGCATCCAAGGTGTCTGAAAATGCGGTGCGGGCAGGTTTTGACTGGTCCGGCATGGATGCGGTGCTGGAAAAGGTCCAGGAGGAACTGGCCGAGTTCCAGGAAGCCCTGGCCAGCGGAAGTCCAGAGGAGGTTGCCACGGAATTCGGGGATGTGATGTTCACCCTGACCAATGTGGCAAGGCTGGCAAAAATTCATCCGGAAACGGCCCTGGCTCGCTCCACGGATAAATTTGAAAAACGATATCGGAAGATGGAAAACGAACTTGCCTGCCGGGGACTTGGGCTTAAAGATATCCCCCGTCAGGAACTTGAACTTTTATGGGATAAGGTGAAAAATAGCATATGATTGCAATCGTGGATTATGGTGCAGGAAATTTAACAAGTGTTGCCCGGGCCGTATCGTTTTTGTCGTATGACTGTGTCATCACCGATGACCCGGCACAGATCATTGGGGCAGAACGGGTAATTTTCCCCGGGGTGGGTGCAGCAGGGTCTGCCATGGAAACCATGCGTGAACGAGGGCTTGATGATGCCTTAAAAGAGGTGTTCTCTGCCGGAACCCCCATGCTGGGTATCTGCGTGGGTTGCCAGATCATCATGGACAGCAGTCAGGAGAATGATGCCACCTGTCTTGGAATGATTCCGGGCAGTGCAAAGGCCTTTTCTGACACCATGGCAACGGAGCAGGGAGATGGCTATCTCAAGGTGCCCCACATGGGCTGGAACGGGCTTGATGTGGTTCAGGATCATCCCCTTTTTGACGGGGTGGAAAAAACGGATGAGTTCTATTTTGTTCACTCCTATTACCCCGTGCCCCAAAACCCCGATGACGTGTTTGGAACCACGGAGTACGGTATCAACTTTGCCTCGGCTGTGGGAAAAAATAATCTGTTTGCCACCCAGTTTCATCTGGAAAAAAGTGGTAAACCCGGACTTTTAATTTTAAAGAATTTTTGCAGGTGGGCACCATGTTAAGCAAACGAATTATTCCCTGCCTGGATGTGCGGGAGGGCAAAACAACCAAGGGCATTAAATTTAAGAACAATGTGGAAATCGGTGACCCGGTGGAAATGGCTCGATTTTATTACGAAGCCGGTGCCGATGAATTGGTGTTCTATGACATCACTGCATCCCATGAAAAAAGAGATATCATGATTGATGTGGTGAAAAAGGTGGCCCGGACCATCTTTATTCCTTTTTCCGTGGGGGGCGGTATCAGGACCCTGGAGGATATGCGGGCCGTGCTTTTGGCCGGGGCAGAAAAGGTCAGTGTCAATTCAGCTGCAGTGAAAAATCCTGATATCATCTCCCAGGGGGCCCGGGCCTTTGGTAACCAGTGTGTGGTTCTTGGTATGGATGTAAAACATGTGGGGGAAAAGGTGGGAATTCCATCGGGGTATGAGATCGTCATCAATGGTGGACGCACCTTCATGGGGATGGATGCCCTGGAATGGGCCCAGCGGGGACAGGCCCTGGGGGCCGGGGAGATCTGTCTTAATTCCATTGATGCCGATGGCACCAAGGATGGGTACGAAATGCAGTTGACCCGCATGATTTCAGAGAATGTCAACATCCCTGTCATTGCCTCGGGAGGGGCTGGAACCCCGGAGCACCTTGCCGATGTCCTAACCCAGGGCCGGGCCGATGCCGCCCTTATTGCCTCCATGGTTCATTTTGGCACCTACACCATTGAAGAAATTAAATCATTTTTGTCCCGCAAGGGCATAAAGGTTCGGAAAAACTGAAAAATCGGGCATCCCTTATATCATCCCTAAACCTCCCTTAGAACCACACCCCATCATCGTTTTCCAGGGAGATGGTTTTTGGGAGACGGACATTTCCTTTTTCCAGGGCAATGAATGAAAAGGGGTGCTTTTCCCGGGGGGACACCTTCCGTAAGGGTGTCACCACGGGCGCTTTGGGTTGGGCATGCAACTCCATATACTGACGGGGGCCCATGATGGTAATTTTGGTAACAATACTTTCTTTCACCTTATTAATTACCGTCTCTTTTTTATTCTTTGCAATGACATTGATTTGCAGCGGCAGTGGGGTACTCTGGTTCTGGGCCTTGCGCCAGGACTGTTCTAACTTTCGACAGTAAAGGGTTAAAATATTTTGTATTTGATATGCAGGCACAGTCATGAAAAAAATTCCTTATGTCTGAATTAAATAGGCTTGTTTTTAGAGAATACTTCTGACAGTTTTTAGATCAGGAAATTCCATAAAATCAGGCTGAGCAGTAATTATTTGCAATTCAGAGTCGTCTGGAGACGGGCTGAGTTGCAAATAATTATGCTTATCCTTAGGTAACTATTTAAAACCATTATGATGGTCACGAAGAAAGTGTCCGAATCGTTTTTTTAAATCTTTAATGTTACAATTATTTTGTAAATAGATAGACAAATGCGATCATCAGGTAAGCTATTGCGACCATCAAATAAAGAAAGGCTATGAGTATATTACTATTAAACATTATGACCTCCTCGATTCCGCTTTAACTGAACTATTGCAAAAAATAATGACACAGGAAACTTAATCGTCAAAATTGCCTTGGGGCCCCTTGTCCGACTCTATTAAGGCGGCTTTTTCAAGGATTTTTTCCCGGGTCCACTGGGCGGGGTCCTCAATGCGCTGTCCCTGGGGACCCGGATTGCAAGAGGCTGTTTGGATGATGTCCTCAAAAACAAGTTCCGCTGTATCTTCGGCATTGAAAACAGTGGTCAACAGGTTGTAAACAAAGTCTTCCACCCCTTGCGCCATGCGTTCCCGGACATCCCGGGATTGGGCCATGAGTTTATTTTCAAAGGGGAGATTAAGCTTTTTAAAATTTCCCCCTGTCAGCTTGCTTTTTTCAGCAAATGCAAGCATCTCTTCCCATACCTTCTGGGACACCCCCTGTCCCTTTTTTTTGATGAATTGATTGTTATCGTCCAGGATGGCATTGCCGTAATCATTGACATCCACCCCCCAGGAGATCATCTGCAGGGCCGTTGCCACATTGGCTTTGGTGGTTCGGGTGTTTGTGGCAATGGCTTTGAGTTTTTCAGAGCTGTTTCCCGATGTGCCGTGCTGGGCACCGGAAACGTTGTACTTGAGCAGCGCCCCATGGATCTCTTTGGTTAACGGCACGTCAATGCCAGAGCCACTGGCTTCAATGCCGTGGGTGGTGCCGTTGTTTAAGGCAATCCAGTTGGGAAAGATATCGTGGGCATTGAGTCCCTGGATAAGAAAAAGGGCCTCCTGGGCCGTGGAAAGTCCCAGTTTCCCCTTTATTTCCCCCACTTCGGTTTCAAGGCCTGCCCAATCGGGGATAAAGGGGGCCAGGGCCAGATTGGCCAGAAGGTTTTGGGCATCGGGCATGTGGGAGGCATCAATGGCAATGGAGGTGATGCCTGCATCAAAAAGGCTGGGGATTTCAATCTTGGCCTGGTCCACATCGGACATGGATTTTATGCCAAAATGGTCTGCATGGATGGCCACGGGGATGGAGATGCCCCTCTGGTTGCAGATGGCATCCACCTGGCGGGCAATGTTCCAGAGGGTGACGGCGCAATAGGCCCCGGTGCCTCCCTCGGATCTGGCGATTTCAATGATAATGGCAGCATTGGCTTTCTGGGCAGCCATGAGTGCCCCCTGGAGTACAAAAAAGTTTCTTCCATTGGCGGCAATGGTCATGGCCTGGCCCTTGGTGGTCATGGCCCGGTCAATGTATTTTCCACTGACAATCAGTGCCTGGGAATGGGGGAAAAGTGTTTTGATGGTGGGGGGTCTGCCCAGATCCAGGGCTGTTTTAAAATGGGGAGACTGGTGGGCAAGAGTGGGCATATAACCTCCTTATCTGATTTGATTATTTTCTGTCTGTTTTGTTTCATGAAATGGGGAAAAAATCAAGCGCTTCCGAACAAATGCAGCCATCCTAAATTAAAGAGTGGCTCTTCAACACCGGTTTTACTCCCATGAATCATGGGCTCCTGGAACCGCTGACATTGGAATTAAGGGTTTAAATGAATAATTACTCAGTTTTTTAATTTTTCTTGTGTGAGGTGTGTGTTTTTACTCAGAAACGCTGTTTGTCTGAATTATCATTAAAAACAGTGTATTTGGTGGGGGTAAAAAATGATTATTCCCTTGACAATGGGAAAAGTTATTTGGTAATCATTATGAATAAGCATTCATTTATTGCGCACCCTGAAAAAGGACGAATCTATTTTGCCAAAAGAAAAATCTGAAAAATATTCAAGTATACTCCAAGGGGCTGGGGCGGTCTTTGCCCGTCTTGGGTTCTACAAGGCAACCATCTCCCAGATTGCCCAGGAAGCCGGGGTTGCCGATGGAACCATCTATCTCTATTTTAAGAACAAAGATGATATCCTCTATCAGTATATTCAGTTTAAAACCTCTGCCTTTTTTGAAAAGATGCGCAGTGCCGTGGACGGTGCTGAGGGGGCTGAACAAAAACTCAGAAATTTAATCCGGTGCCACCTGGAAGAGTTTCAAAATGACAGAAATATGGCGGTTATTTTTCAGTCCGAGGTGAGATATCTTCGGAACAATGCCCTCCAGGTGAAAGATATTTCAAAATTATATCTTGATTTTTTAACGGAAATCATTGAATTGGGACAAATGGAGGGGCAGCTGCGCCAGGATCTTTTCATCGGCCTTGTGAAGCGCTTTGTTCTTGGGGCGGTGGAGGGGATTATTGCCACCTGGGTGGCTGCGGAAAGAAAGTATAATCTTGTGTCCATGGCCGATCCCCTGGTGGACCTTTATCTTGGAGGCATCCAGAAAAGATAAACGGGATATATGACATAAATGGTATTTTTTTGATAAATACCTTTTTTTCTTGATTTTTTTACCCTTCTTGATTAGAGATATGATGCTGTATTCCATGGGATGCTAAGGGAATCACTAAATGTTAATATTTTATAATGGAGTTTAAAACATGTCACCACTGATTGGACCAGCAAGTTTTAAGTTTTTCGGGTTTTTCCCAGCTGCTGTTTTTTCCTTTGTGATACCTGTTGTGGGTGTTGCATTGTTTGCCTATATCATGGCCCGGCGGCTGGCGCCCCTGGTAAAGGCAGCGCCGGATAATCGATTCAATGGTATTTCCCACCGAATTAAAAACCTGGCAGTCCTTTGGCTGGCCCAGTACCGACAACCACGGTATCGGGTGGCGGGTATTTGTCACATCGTTATTTTTGCAGGTTTTTTAATCTTATCCATTCGATCCACGTCACTTGTGGTTATTGGTCTTTCCGACGGATTTGTGCTACCGGGTTTTGATGGGCTCTTGGGCAGTATCTACAATTTTTTTAAGGATTATGCCGCCACTGCCGTGCTCATCGCCTGTGTGGTGGCCGCCTACCGTCGTCTTGTGGTGAAACCCAGTCGCTATTCCGTACCCGAAAAGTACGGAAAAGATCACACCTCCGAAGCGGTGTTTGTGCTTGGCATTATCTCCACTCTGATGATTTCTGAAAGCCTTTTTGAGGCCACCCAGGTGGCTGCTGAAGAAGTCGCTTCCGGTCATGGGGTTTTCCTGGCCCCTCTTTCTTTAGTGTGGATATTTAAAAAAATGGTTTCCGGTATGTCCCATGGGGCATTGCAGGGACTCCATATTCTCATGTATTATATCCATGACCTTACCTTTTTCTTCTTTTTATGCTTTCTGCCCATGGGAAAACATTTCCATGTCATCACCTCTATTTTTAATGTTTTTTTTATGCGGATAAAAAAGGGTAATATCAAGCCGGTGAAACATGGTATTTCCGATGAGGAGCTGGACGATCTGGAATCCTTTGGGGTGAAGCATCTGGAGGATTTTACCTGGAAACACATGCTGGATTTCTACTCTTGCGCCGACTGTGGCAGGTGTTCGGACCAGTGTCCGGCCAATGCCGTGGGACGTCCCCTTTCTCCCCGGTTTATCACCATTAAGGCAAGGGATCTGATATTTAAAAATTATCCCATGTCCGGTGAGATTTATAAGAGCAATCTGCTGGTGGAGGATATTTACACCGAGGATGAAATCTGGTCCTGCACCACCTGTGGGGCCTGTGAAGAAGAGTGCCCATTGGGAATTGAGTACATTGATAAGATAGTGGATCTCCGCCGGGGCATGGTGGATGAAGGCATGGTTCCCCAGTCTTTGCAAAAGCCCCTTAAAGCCCTGGAAAAAAGAGGGAATCCCTATGGCATGATGGAGAAAAAACGGGCGGACTGGACCAAGGAAAAAGAATTTGCCGCCCAATGTGAAGTAAAAATCTTGGAAAAGGGTGCCACGGCAGATACCCTGTACTTTGTGGACAGTATCTCCTCCTATGATGATAATATCCAGGAAATTGCCCGGCGTACTGCCAGGATTCTGGACCGGGCCGGTGTTGATTTTGGTATCCTTGGCAAGGCAGAAAAGGACAGTGCCAACGAGGTCATTCGATTTGGCGAGGAGATGCTTTTTCAGGATCTCAAAGAGCAGAACACCGAAGCCATACTGGGATCGGGCGTTAAAAATATTGTCACCGCTGACCCCCACGCTTACAACGCGTTAAAGAATGATTACCAGGGGCTTCCCCCGGTGAAGCATATCAGTCAGCTGATTACGGAAAAAATCAAATCAGGTTCCCTGACCCTGAAGCATGCCATCCATCCGGAAAAGGTATATGTTTACCATGATCCCTGTTATCTGGGTCGTCACAATGGCATATATGACGATCCCCGGGAGGCATTGGATGCCATTGAGGGCCTGAAACGGGTGGAGCTTGAAAAAAGTCGGGATCGCTCCTTTTGTTGCGGTGGTGGTGGACTCATGCTGTTTTACGAACCGGAAGAAGAGGTTCGCATGGGTGTGCTGAGGGTGAATATGGCAGCCGAGGCAGGTGCCACAGTTATTGTTACGGCCTGCCCCTTCTGTCTTGTTAATATCCAGGATGGCATCAAGGTTGCGGGTAAGGAAGGTGAAATTGAGGCAATGGATCTCACCCTTCTTATTGAACAGCACCTGGCCTGAAAATAACGCATGGATTTGATTTCGTCCATTTCCATGGATGAATGCGGCCCGGGGGCAGACTTGCACCATTGTTTTTTTGTTAACGACCTTATGTCTTTGGCTGAAATTAACAAAAACACGATCATGCGAACCTGGCTCCAGCCCAACTGGACAAAGTTGGAATCCACGCTTTGAAAACAATGTGGGTAAATTTGCATGTATCCCTATATTTGCTGTTTTTTTGTTTTTTATGACATCAATGCCATTTTAAAAAAATCAGAAAAGATGCAAGTCAGATTTTAATTGAATGGGGATGGCCATGCACGGACGTTTAATTTTATTTGGAGGTTGCAATGGAAATTTTGGTATGTGTCAAGCGAGTGCCCGATACTGCTGAGAATGAATTTGAGCTCAACAGTGCCGGTAATGATCTTGATCGTGACGATCTGGTGTATTCCGTGAATGAATGGGATAATTATGCCGTTGAAGAAGCCATTCAGATTGTGGACAATGTGGGTGGCAATGTCACGGTGGTAACCGTTGGCGATGATGAGTCAGAAGAGGTTCTCCGCCGGGAGATGGCCATGGGTGCCAATAATGGTATTCTGCTCAGCGACGACGCATTTGAAGGGTCCGATGGAAAGGGCATTGCAACCATCCTTAAAGCTGAGGTGGAAAAGGGAAATTACGACCTGATCCTCACCGGTGCCCAGGCCGATGAAGGGGCAGGTCAGGTTGGGGGGATGCTGGCAGCCATGTTAGATTACCCCTATGCCTCCCTGGTGAATAAAGTGGAAGTGGATGGCGATGCTGTTGTAAAAGTTGGCCGGGAGATTGAGGGTGGAAACCAGGAAATGAACGAAATGGATCTGCCCTGTGTGCTTTCCATTCAAACGGGTATCAATGAACCCAGATATGTGGGTATCCGAGGCATCCGCAAGGTGGCCAAACTGGAAATTCCTGTGAAGGGTGTCTCTGACCTGGGTCTGGACGCATCCACCGTGGGGGATGCCGGAGCCAAGGTTAAACGGGTTGATTATTTTGTGCCGGATATGGGTGATGGCGCAGAGATGCTGGACGGCTCCACCGATGAGATTATTGCCCAGCTCATTGAAAGAATTAAAAGCAAGGGAGGGCTCGCATAATGGCTGAAATATTTGCATACATACCCCACAGTGCAGGCGTTGCCGAAGACATTGCCATGGAATATCCTGATGCCGCAAAAAAGATGGATGCCGGTGCCGCTGTCACAGCTATTGTCACCGGTTCCGGTGCGGATCTTGACAAGGTGGTGGAGGCCATGACGGCCGTGTATTCATCGGTGATCAAGATTGACAATGAAGCCATGGCCTATCCCAATGCCGAGGTGGTTAGAAAGGCCCTTGTGAATGTGCTGCCGGCCGATGCCATTGTTCTGCTTCCCCATAACACCTTTGGCATGGACATGGCTCCTGGGCTTTCCATTAAAATGGATTCCGCATTTGTGGCCGATGTTGTGGACATTGACGGGTGTGATGGAGCTTTACTCCAGGTGGTGCGCCAGGAACTGGGCGGTGCAGTGAGCACCCATGTCACCTGTGATGCTGCTGCCGGTGCGGTGCTCACAGTGCGGGGAGGCTCCTTTGCCCCCATGGAAGATGCTGCTGCAGGTGGTACTGTGGTGGATAAATCAGCAGATGCCGGGGATCTTACCTGCAAGCGTCGTTTTCTTGAAGTGGTGGCCGCAGAGGTTGGGGATGTGGATATCACCAAATCCGATGTATTGGTCTCCATTGGTCGGGGCATTGAAGAAGAGGATAATATTGAAGTGGCCCAGGAACTGGCAGAAGCCATGGGGGCTGTGGTTTCATGTTCCAGGCCCATTGTGGATGCCAAATGGCTGGAGAAATCCCGCCAGGTGGGGACTTCAGGTCAGACGGTCAAACCCAAGGTTTATATGGCTATGGGTATCAGTGGGTCATTCCAGCACATGGGTGGGGTAAAGGGAAACCCCTATATTGTTGCCATTAACAAAAACCCCAAGGCCCCGATCTTCCAGGTGGCAGATGTGGGTATTGTGGCCGATATTCTGGAGTTTATGCCGGAGCTTGCCGAGGCCATTTCAGGATAAGAAAATCGTCCCTAATTTGGGACGAAAATACGTTATACAACTGGATGATGCGGTGTTTTGAAAAATCGAATCATCCAGTTTCGGTGATGGAAAAGGACGTTTAAAAAAACGCCATTTAAAATCGTCGCATATTTTATGGGTCATGATCCCCCCATTGGGGGGCATGACTTTTTTTATTCCTGGGGAAGGATGAACTCTTCCATTTTTTCCATTAATGTCTCTGGCCATTCCTCGGCATGCAAAAACAACTCAACTTCCTCCGGTGTCATATCTTCCCGAAGGTGGGGAGGAAGGCTTTCCAATGCCATGCGGCGTTGGGGATCCACCTTTTTTTTAGCTTTGTTCCCCTTTTTTTTCTGATGTTGATTTTCGGTGTTCATGGGGTTCTCCATTTGAATTTGTCGGGTTTGATCGTAATATTGGTCACTCGTCATGATGGGTGGGTCAATGGGGTCAGGCTTGTGTTGTTGGAAGCTGAGGCTTTTATCCTCCTCCATGCTTTTGGCAACAATTTGTATTTAAAGAGAAACTTAAGCAAAAGTGTCAATAATGCAAGCCTGACCCTCTCCCCACCCCTTCCCAGAGTGGCCGATGTTGTGAACAAGCCCCAATTATCGTATTGTGTTAAAAAAGGCCCTTGCGCCGACCTGCACGCCCGTTTAGAATTTTTAGAATAGGTTATATCCTGTTGGGTTGCAAGGGCAAAATCATGATGATTGGCGGAGGTTGACACTCAAAGGCTCATGTAGTACATCCACACATTAACGCCCATGGCAGAGTTGTCTACCAAATTAGGTAAATATTCGGCCAGCACCCATATTCACCTAAGTTTGGCCTGCTCACATAGCATCAGTATGCTACGCAGTCCCAAATACGCGAATATGGGACACTGGCCAAACATTTACATTACCAATCCGCACAA
>CAKZLA010000553.1 GCA_937124525.1 uncultured Desulfobacterium sp. | reverse complement strand
TGATGCCGCCTGTGGCTATAATGTTGACCTGCTGACGCATGCCCGCATGGATCAATGCCAGATGGATATCCCTTAGCTATCACTTCGGTGGAACTGGCCCCGGTGATCCACATTGGCATCTCCAGATTAAAAGAAACAGGACTCATGGGGTTTGGCAGTCGCATCCGCCATACCCGCTATTACCGACTGCCCCCCGGGTCTGACATTGACCAGGCAACCCAACGCTTGCGCAATGAATTTTCCTCCCTGTTTGATGGAGAACCCCAGATCAATGTGTATAACAGCCAGGATGTAAACCAAAACCTGGGAAGGGTGTTTGGTTATTTCACCGGTTACCTGGGCCTTGTGGCCATTGTGGCCCTGTTCCTTGGCGGCATTGGTACAGCCTATCTGTTCCGGGGATATATCAATGGTCGTTTAAAAGAAATGGCCATTCTCATGGGCCTTGGGGCCAGTCGCATGCAAACCTATCGCCTGCTTTTGTGCCAAGTGATGATGTTGGGACTTGGGGCCACGCTGTTGTCGGTGATCCTCTCCGTTTTTGTGTTGCCACTGTTTCCCGAAGTCATGAAGGGCCTGATTCCCTCCAATTTCAACCCCATTATCAATCCCGGAAGCCTGGGATTGGCGATTTTTCTTGGCACCCTTGGCAGTATTATTTTTTGTCTGCCCGTGTTTGTGCGCATCCACGACGTCAAGCCGGTGGTACTGCTCCAGGGCCTCCACACATCCCAGGCCCCCGCCACGGCAATTCCCTACATAAGAATCTGGAAAATCATACAGCCTCCCAGTCGCAAGCAACGACTTCAGCTCATCAGTTTTGTTCCCGGCGGGCTTGTATTCTGGGGACTTGCCATGGCCCAGACCCGTTCCTTTGAGCGGGGGACCCTCTTTTTGGCGGGATTTCTTTGTGTTTTTGGCATCATGGCCCTCATTGGCCGGGGACTGCTGATGCTGGTCAAAGGGTTCTCCCACACCCACCGGGTCATTCCTAAAATCGCTTTAAGAAATCTTTTCCGCCACAAACATGCCTCGGTGTCCTGTTTTGTCACCATTGCCATGGGGGCATTTCTCATCAATGTCATTCCCCAGGTGAAAAACGGCATCCAGGATGAAATTAGCCGTCCCCAAGGTCTTACCGTGCCTGGATTTTTTCTGTTTGATATTCAACCGGAGCAGCTGTCCCCTCTCATTGCCTTCCTGGACAAAAGAAAATTCAAGCTCACCAATGCCTCCCCCCTGGTGCAGGGAAGGATCAACACGGTGAACGGTGTGGGATTTTATGAAAGGATGGATGAAAAAAAGGCGGGCTTACTCGGTAAACTTCAAGGCAAACAAAAAAGAAACACCGGTCTCCGGGGAAAATTTCGGCGAAGAACCTTTACCTTTTCCTGGCGGGAAACCCTGGATACCTCGGAAAGCATGGTTAAAGGTAAGGCATTGAGTAACAGGCCCTGGGACTTTGAAAGTAATCTGCCCTTTGAAGTTTCCCTGGAAGAGGGCTTTGCCCAGCGATTTCACCTTAAAATCGGGGATATCATGGGATTTGATATCCAGGGAGTTCTTTTACAAGGACGGGTGGTAAATCTTCGCAAGGTAAGATGGAACAGCTTTCAGCCCAATTTTTTCATCCTCTTTCAAAAGGGGGTATTGGATGATGCTCCCCGGACTTTTCTGGCATCCATTCCCCAGATGCCGGGCCCTGAAAAAATGCCCCTGCAAAACGCCATCATCCGCCAATTTCCCAATATTTCCGTGCTGGATGTGAACCAAACTGTGGCCCAGCTGCTGGACATCACCCAGCGGTTAACCCTTTCCATCAATTTCATGGCCTGGCTGGCCATACTGGCTGGCCTTGTGGTGCTTTTCTCCATTGTGCGCCACGAAACCCATACCCGGGCCTGGGAAATCAATCTTTTAAAGGTTCTGGGGGCGGGATTTTCCGACGTCCGGCGGATTATTCTTTTTGAATTCGGACTCTTGGGAACCACGGCAGCCCTCTTTGGCATTGCCCTAAGCCTTGGGGTCTCCTATGGGATTTCCTGGTTCTTTTTTGGAAGGCTCTGGGTTTTTCACTTTGGTTACAGTTTCTTTTCCCTGGGTACCATCTCTTTAATTTCCATGGCAACGGCCCTTATGGCCACCGGCCGGGTGATTCGCCAGAAACCAGTGGCATTATTAAAATCATTATAACTGCCACGGGCAGACCGTATTGGGGATCTGGCCTGCCCACAACAAATATCGAAACGCCAGTTATTACAAATCATTGGACGGAGTTTCTTATAAAACGATCATGGCAAGATTTCTTACCACAATAAATAATGAAAATGGCACTATGCCGCCCCCGGCAACTGTCCTGTGCCCTGGATCATGAGCGGGAAAATCAGCCCTTAAAAACGTATCATTGAGGAATAGGCATTGTCATGTTTATCAAAAAATTTAAAATTAGAAATCAACTGCTGATCTCCTTTATTCTGCTGTTTGTTCCCCTTACATTGGTGGGAACCACCATGTCCTATCATCAGGTTCAAAACCTGTTGAGAAAAAGTTATGAAAGAGAGCTTGAAAACACAACAGCATCCCTGACCCAACTGATCAAAACGGCGGCGGCGGTGTCCATCAGAAACCGGCTTCGGGCCATTGCGGAAAAAAATCTGGACATTGCAGAGTACTACTATAACAAATACCGTTCCGGCTTGCTCACCCGGCAACAAGCTTACAACATCATTGAAGAGACATTCATGAGCCAGCGCATTGGCCTCAGCGGGTACATTTTTTGTCTGAACAGCGATGCAGATATGTTGATGCACCCCAATGACAAACTTCAAGGCACTAATGTGGGTCATTATAAACTTGCAAAAAAGCAAATTGAACTCAAAGATGGCTACATCGAATACGAATGGAAAAACCCCGAAAAAATGGAAAAACGGCCCAAGGCATTGTACATGTGCTATTTCAAGCCCCTGGACTGGATCATCTCTGTATCCAGCTACAGAGAAGAATTCAAGGACCTGGTGAAAATAGAGGATTTCAAGAAAAGTGTGCTCTCCTACAAATTTGGGGACTCCGGCTATGCTTATGTTTTAAATTCAAAAGGAGATCTTCTGCTTCATCCCTGGTTCCAGGGAAAAAACATGCTGGATCATAATGAATATTCCAACAAAATTTTTTCCCGCATCCTGGAGAACAAAAAAGGCAACTTTAAATATTTCTGGCAAAACCCCAATGACAGTGAGCCCCGGGAAAAAATTATTTTTTTTGATTATCTTCCAGAGTATGAGTGGTTTGTGGCATCTTCCAGCTATGTAAAAGAGATGGAAGCCCCCCTTACAGACATGTTTCATCTGCTATTTATCATGCTGATAATTATTTTTGCATTGGCCATTTTGTTTACCTTTCTCATCAGTACCTCTATCACCCACCCCCTGCAAATCCTCATGGCACAATTGGAGTTGGGGGCCAGGGGCAATTATTCCATTCGCATGGATTACCATCAGCCCAATGAACTGGGCAAGCTGTCCCAATATTTCAATGATTTCATGGATCGGCTGGAAAAAAACCATATACAAATCGAAAAAGAAATCCAAAAACAGCTGAGAACCCAGGCTGCCCTGAAAAAAAGTGAGTTAAAACTCATGGCACTTTTCAACCAATCTTTTCAATTGACAGCTATTTTAACCCCGGAGGGAAAGATAAAGTCCATCAATGAAACCGCCACAACCTTTGTGGGATGCCGTGCTGAAGATGTGATAGACCGCTATTTCTGGGAAACTCCCTGGTGGGTCCATGACCCCCAAATGCAGAAAAAAGCAAAAAAAAGCGTTGAACGGGCTGCACTGGGTCAGTTTACCCGATTTGAAGCAACCCACCCCTCCCACACAGGAGATATCCGAGTCATTGATTTTTCCATCAAACCGGTGCTGGATGAAGAAGGGAAAATCGCCTTTCTCATTCCCGAAGGCCGGGATATAACCGATCTGAAAGCCTTTGCAGCAAATAAAATCCAACTGGAAACAAAGCTTCACCAGGCCCAGAAGATGGAATCCATCGGCACCCTTGCCGGGGGAATTGCCCATAATTTTAATAACATTCTTATGAACATCCAGGGCCGGGTATCCTTGATAAAAATGGATAAACCCCCAACCCATAAAGACATCAAGCATCTGACAAGCATTGAAGGTGCCGTCCAACGGGCTGTAAGACTGACCCGTCAACTCCTGGCCTTTGCCCGGGGGGGAGAATATAAGACCACGCCCACAAATCTCAATACACTCATTGCCCAGGAAAACCGAATGTTCGGCGAAACTCGAAAAGAAATTCGTATCCATGAATTCTTTGATAAAAATCTATGGACTGTAACAGTGGATCAGGGGCAGATCCAGCAGGTTTTACTCAACCTGTATGTCAATGCCTGGCAGGCCATGGACCGGGGGGGGGATATCTATGTTCAAACCACCAATAAAACCATAACAAAAGAGAGCCCCTCCCACATGGAAAACGGCGGCGATACAGAAATACCCTGTGGTGACTATACCATCATTTCAGTGACAGATACGGGAACCGGCATGGATAAAGAGACCGCCAGTAAAATTTTTGATCCTTTTTTCACCACCAAGCCCCCTGGCCAGGGAACCGGCCTGGGGCTGGCTTCGGTTTACGGGATTATCAAAAAACATGGAGGGTTTATCTGCCTGGTCAGTGAAAAGGGCAAGGGGAGCACGTTTGACATCTATTTGCCAGCCACCCCCAAGAATAGCGTTTCTCCGGCATCTTCCCAGGGGAGCATCAGCGTTGTCTCTGGTGAGGGCTCCATCCTTCTGGTGGATGACGAAAAAAGCATACTGGAGGTGGGACAACAGATGCTGGAACGATTGGGATATCAATTATTTACCGCTGAAAACGGAAAAGATGCCCTTGAAATTTATCGCACCCACCACAACGACATTGATCTGGTGATCATAGACATGATCATGCCGGAAATGGATGGTGAAGAAACCTTCAGTCACTTAAAAAAACTCAATCCCAAGATCAGGGTATTGCTGGCAAGTGGGTACAGTCTGAACCTTCAGGTGGCTGAAATTCTAAGGCAGGGCGGCCGGGGCTTTATCCAAAAACCGTTCACACTGGGGGAGTTGTCAAAAAAAATTAAAACCGCATTGCGCTGATCCCACCCCAGAATGGTGGATGTTATGAATGGGAACGCGCCCGCCAGTGTGCCCGGCTGGAAAATTGACAGGAAAATGGGATTTCTTTCATTTACGAAAACAACTTACCTTCCAGATAGCGCACGGTCTCTGAAAATCCCTTTTTAAACTGTTCACTCTGGGCATTTGTAAAATCGCTGAAGCTGACAAGATCCAAAGATCTCATAAGATTCAACTGTCCGAGCATCCCATCTTCAATGGTCTGGCCCAGCAAAGGGAACTCCTGGCTCTCCCCCCCTGCCCTGGCCATGGATGAAAAAATTTGACCAAAGGGATCATCTTTATCTTTTCCTCTTTTGAGAAGATCTTCCGTCATCAAGGTAAACATGGCATCCATTTTAGAGCTCTTTATCAGGGTGGGGCTGTGGAAAAAGGAAAAATCATTTTCCACTGCCACGGTGGCACTGTTGAGCTCTCTCACCTTTTCAAACCAGTTCAAGGTGTATGCAATATGGTCTTCCCGGGTCCATTTTTCTGATTTCCACATATGTGCCCGGATGATTTTTTTAAGGCTATCCAGACAATCAGACTGGTTTTCAAAGTCATAGTTACCCAGAAATGCGCCGGACTGGAAAAGATCCACACCGGGACGGATGGCATGTTCGGAAATCTCGACAGATAAAATTCTCACCTCTTTTCCCGGCCTGGAAATAAGAATCTGATACGACGGTGCCCCTTTGACTATGCGATGGAGTTCCTCCACCGTGTCGGGGGGAGTCAGTTTACCAGCAAGAAGCGGTGGAATAAATGCAGCAGAGACATTGGGGCTCAAGTCCACAACGGCCAGGGCTTTCTCAAAAACAAGAATGTCCTCGTCCTCCAGGGGGCCCATGGGAATGAGTCGCCCAGGTTCCAGATCTGGGGCAAAAAGTTTTAATGTGGCCTCAAGGGCTGCTTGCCAATGGGCACTCCTGGGATCTTTTCCTTTTTTAATCCATTTAGTTACTTTTTTTTTCATCGGATTTTTCCCCATGTGCCTCATTCTCCCTGGTTGCGTCATTAAATAATGGAAACTTGATCATCAAATTAAAAAAGATATCAAAACAGATTTTCATTGAACTTGTCAAGGACGCATTCCCATTTTCAGTAATGACACATGAGAGTTTTCATTATCTGCTTTTAAACTTAGTAAACTGGCAAATGAAGAATACCACTTTTTCTTTGATAATTGGTTCTCACTGTACTATTATGAGACTTGCTCATGGAAAAGATATGCCATGGGAGAAAAGAGCAACTCCCCCCCCTGGTGCGTATCAAATGGGGATAACTTCTTAACACGACGTCTATTACCACCGACCCAAAAATAATTTTCAACAAAAGGGATGCCTGCCCATGCGAATTGCTGTTTTTTCAGATGTTCATTCCAACCAGGAAGCCCTTCGAGCATTCATGATGCATGCGGCCCGTCGAAGAATTGACCAATACTTCTGCCTGGGCGATATTGTGGGATATGGGGCCAATCCCAACCAATGCATTGCCCTGATACAAACCCTTCCTGGAATCTGTTTCATCCAGGGGAACCATGACAATGCCGCCGTGGGAAATGCAAACAACATGAACACCCGGGCAGATCAAGCCATGGTATGGACCCGGAAACGGCTCTCCGGAAGTAATCTCTCTTTTTTAAAAGGTATGGACACGGTGATCAAGCAGGGGAACCTGTCTTTTTGCCATGGCACCCCCTACAATCCTCTTACCTGGTCCTACATCACCAAAAGGAAAGTCATTTCAAAAACCTTTGCCAGGAGCAAATCTAAAATAATCTTCGCTGGTCATACCCATACCCCGTCAGCCATCACCCGGAAAAATTTTTTCTGCGTCTATGTCAAAAGCCCCCTGAACAACAGCGTGCTGCCCGCTGCCACAAAGAAAAGACAAATTTTCAACTGCGGCAGCATTGGCCAACCCAGGGACGGGGATCCCCGGGCATCCTACCTGGTTTATGACACAGAGGCACAACTCATTGAATTCCACCGGGTGCCCTACGATCACGGCAAAGCAGCCCAGAAAATAATTGATGCGGGTCTTCCACATTATTTGGCAATCCGCCTTTCAACAGGGGAGTAATTAGATTCTTATCTCTGATTGTCGTGTTATTTTGACAAGAGAATCAGCAAACCCTTTTGGTTCTGGCTTGTCCAGCTTAGGATACATGGATTATGGGGAAACGGGGGCTTTAACAGTAATGGGAGTATCTTTCACACCGGCATAGAAGACAATGATTTCAGCAGGCCCATCCCCGTCGTTTCTGCCGTAATGCCAGGTATGAACCACCTCCACAATGGGGTCCCCGGCCTTCAGGTGTAATGTCTTTTTATCCTGGGTAATAACGGTCAGCTCTCCCTTGAGCAGGACACCGGCATTGATCACCGGGTGCTGGTGCAGGGGCAGTTCTGTTTTTGCTGGGATAACAATCTTCAAAATTGTCACCTCGGGGGTTCCCGGGCTGTATTCGGGCAGGGATGTACCGTTCCAGCTGGTTGTTGTTTTTGTAAGCACATCAACCGTCACCCCACCACCGCCATCATGGCCCCATGAAGGGGTTATGAGCAGAAAAGTCAGCAGCATTGTTGCGTAAAATATCTTTTTCATGATTACAATATCCTCCTTACAGCCATCATCCGTTCCCCTTTTTCCTGGTCGGATAGCCCATGCCATGGGGTATCAAAAAAGGGGTCAAAAGAGTCGGGATTATCTTCCAGTTCAAGGTCCAACCATGCCATGGGGTTGAACATTCCGCTGCTATCTTCCTCGGCAGCCAGTGCTGCCGACGTCCTGACATACTCCATTAAACTGGGAGTCTCTTCCTGGATTTTGTCTTCCGCGATTTTGTCTTCCGCTTTCTGGGCAAAAGGATTGTAACCCGGTTTTTTAGACAAATTTGCCTGGTTATCAAGGATATCCGGCCTGTAGACTTTTTCCGCCCAGTCCTGGGGTTCAAACTCTTCAATGGCCACGGAGACCGCCGTCTCTTTGCACTCTGTGACGTCAACAACACTTTTAACAATTTTTTCGGTCAGCTCTTTTTTCTGCTGCTCAGATTTTCCGGCATACAATTTTACGATGATGTGTGGCATGAATGATTTTATCCTTAATGCGTGTTCAGTGTACCGGCGAACCCCACTGCCCTGGGTCAGCCCCTTTCTTTATCCTGTATTCCTTAACTTTAATTCAAAAATTCAAGTAAAGGAGTAGTTGAAAAACAAGGTATCACAAATGAGAATATTTCCCAAATTAATAGCGCATGGAACAACCATCAGGGCAGCGGATTTATGTCTCCTCCCAAAGTGGCCGATGTTGGGATCAAGGCCAGCTTAAAGAATAAAACTGTAAATGAGTGTCAGTATCACCGTATACCCCACAAGAACATAAAACCAAACGCCGGAAAATTTTGGTGTACGCAAGGATGACAAGTTAAAGCCCGCCATGATCATGAACATTGCATAGAGTATGATGGGAAAAATGCCAGGGCTGAAAACCCCCTCAAACAGAAAAACAAATGCGAATAAAATAACATTGTTGTCCAGTGCAAGCCCCTTGTAAGTTGAGTTGTCCACAAGACCGAATACATTAAAATAACTAAGTCGTATGGCACTGGTGGCAACAATCACAAAGGCACCCGGCAAATACCACCCACTGAACTGCCCATAACTTAAAAGAAAAACAGCCGGGCAGATGCCAAAACTCACCATATCGATCAACGAGTCCAGCTGCCCTCCAAATTCTCCTTGTTTTTCCGTTCTGCCGGTCATGTTTCGAGCGATAATGCCGTCTCCCCAGTCAAAAAGGACGGCCCAGATCATTGCAATGACGGCAATGGAAAAATGTTGTAGAATGGCAAAATAAATCCCTAAAAGCGCACACAAAAGCCCTGCAAGGGAACAGATATTTGGAAGATCTTTGGCAAACCAGAGCATGCTGGTGTGATGTGACGGTTGATATGGTGTTTTGTTCATCATGAGCTCGCTATTTATACCCAAGGATAGATGCCAGGGCATCCACCAGATTAGTGTTTTCTTGTTCAGTCCGGGAGGCGATACGGACAAATTGATCTCCATGGGGCATGGTTTTACCCTGGCAGTGTTTGATATATATATTATGGTCAACAAATAATTTTTCTGTCAATTGGGGCGCATTCAGCCCGTCGTCGGGCAGACGGCAAAAAATGAAATTTGCGTCTGGCTTATAAACCGTAAGCGGAGAAAAAGCGTTCAAACTTTCATAAAGTTTATCCCGATCTTTTTTAACCTGGTTGCAGCTTTTAATAAATTCCCCATGAAAATCAGGCAGAATTCTTAAGAACTCTTCTGCAAAGCCATTAATATTCCAGATATGAACACCCTTACGAACCGCATTGGCAAATTTGAGATTGGTTGTAACCAGATATCCAATTCGAATGCCACAGATACCATATGCCTTGCTCATGCTTTTAAAAATGACGATATTGGGATACTGCTCAATCTCATCTTCCATTGAAAATTGATCCGGGTCCTTAGTAAAATCAATAAAGGACTCATCAATAATCAGCAGACAGTCATGATCGGCCAATGCCTCTGCCAAGCACACCAAATCCTGTTTTGGAACGGCCATGGAGGTTGGATTGTTCGGTGTGACCACAACCGCAACATCTGCGTTGGCTTTAATGGCATGGGCTGCGAATTTGTCTACATCCAGCTGGAAAGAGGGCCATTCAAGGGGAAACTCCATGGCGCGGCCCTGGGGTGCGGCGTTCACATATTCATTAAATGACGGCACCGGCACAATGAGTCTATTTGAAATCTGCCCTGAGACGATTTTGATAAGTTCTGCCGCACCATTACCAACAACAATGCGCTCTGGCGGCTGATCAATAAGGTTACCCACCAGATTGGCCAGGACATCCTGGGCAACCGGGTAGTTCAGAACAAGATCATGAATTTTATTTTTAAAACAGGTAAACACCTCTTCCGGCGGAAAATAAAGGTTATATAAATATGCATGATCAATAAAATCGTGGCGATAATATCCACCATGCTGACCTGAGATATAGTTATATTTTTCCGCCGGGTTATTGTACTCAGGAGTGGGCATAAAGACCTCCCTGTAAAACTTTTTTCCGTACAGGCCGATCTGTTTTTTTCAAATAATTTGAACCTAAAATATTAAAGGGCAGACGCACCTTTGATGGAAACAGCCTTTCGGCGGATGCAAGATCTTCTGCGGTGTCAATTTCATACCATGGCTTATTGTCAAAAAAGACCGCATCAAGGGAAAGTTTTTTTTCAATGACCAATTGCCTGAACACCGTTTCATAATATTCATTAACTTTACCGGCCAGGATAAATTGATTCAATTTTTCAATCACCAGATACCAGGAGGAAACGGAAAGACTGTATATATTTACCGTCTTGTAACGAGTCGAGCCAGGCCCTTCTATCCCACCACTATGAAAGGCATTAATGGTGTTGGATGGATCGATTGTTACCGTTGAGCCATTGAGCCACGGCTGCATCTTTGCGATGGCGATCCTGTCAGGATAACGCATATCCTTTAATAAAGACGAATCAAAAACAAGATCACTTTCAATGAGCAAAAAAGGTTCATTAATAATGTCTCTGGCCATCCACAGGGAGTATATATTATTTGTTGTTTTGTATAACGGACTGAAAACATACTCAATGGTAAGATTACCTGCCCGGGTTTTCAGAAAATTACGAATACAGTCTTCCAGGTGACCGGTAACCACAACCAGTCGTTTAAAACCATTTTGATTCAGGCTTTTGATTAACCGTTCCAATATGGAGGTTTCATTCACAAGGGTGAGGCATTTGGGTGATTTTTTTGTAAGGGGGAGCAGACGACTTCCTGTACCGGCAGCCAGCAGCAGAGCGGTTGTGATGCGTTTTTGGGGATAGGATTTCTTTTCTGGTTTCATGGGCCTCCTAATATTAACAATTAATGGACGCAAAAAATAAACATCTATTTTCAAGATGAAATTTCTTGGGCGATTGACAGTTTTTTTTAAAAATAAAGGTTTCTAACTTTGGGGGGCAAACCGCATTTGCGTATCGGGGATATACACCTTAAGAGGGAAATCTTGCGTACCCTTTATATCTGTACGACTATTAATAGGGTATAGGAATATGGAATAAAGTCAAGGATCAAATATTTTTCTTTATTACATGGCATTTTTTTTGCAGTTGTTATTTTGACAATCAATAAAGGGTGGGGGCTTCACAAGTAGCGTCATATCTTAGTGAATGTTCTCTTCCTGAATCACAGAGTCATCCCCCACCAAATCAAAAATTTGGAAGGGGGAGTTCTCGGTTAAAAGTTAAAAAGCCACATGATCACATGTCTTTGTCATCACAATAATGACACATAAGATCTTTGGGCTTTATCATAACATCGCCACTCATCAGGATTGCTGGAGCACGGAGTCAGGCTTGTGATCAAACCCTGCTTTTTATGCTCTTCTTGACAAAAAGCGTCTTACGATCCTATCTATTTATACAAATTTTCAATTGCCTGATTATACTTTTCAAATACCACCCGCCGTTTTAATTTCATGGTTTGAGTGAGCATGCTGTTCTCAATGGAGAAGTCTTCAGCGATAAAAATAAATTTTTTAGGGATTTCGTATCCGCCGTATTTATTTTTCAAGGATGCAATGATTTCAGCGGAGATCATATTTTTTACCTGCTCGTTTTCAATCAGCTGCTCTGGATCAGTTGGCAGGTCATTTTGTTCAGCGTATTGGGTTAGGACTTCAAAATCGGGAATGATCAGGCAGACATTGTAACCTTTGCCTTCACCAGACAGCATGGCATTGGCCACATTTGGCAGCAGGCGAATGTCTTCTTCAATGGCACCCGGGAAAACGTATTTCCCGTTTTGCAGCTTATATTGCTCCTTGATCCGGCCAGTAATAAAAAGATAACCATCTTCATCAATCCGGCCCCGATCTCCTGTTTTAAAACCGCCGTCGGCGGTCATGGTTGCCCGGGTGTCTTCCGGCTTGTTGTGATACCCTTGCATGACGTTGGGACCGTAGACAACAATTTCGCCGTCATCACTGCCATCTTCCACAACGGATTGATCAATGACAACCTTAACATCGTCGACGGGTCGGCCAACGCTGCCGGTCTTAAAAGCGGAAAAACAATTCATGCTCACCGCCGGAGAGGTTTCACTCAATCCGTAACAGTCAAACACGGGAATTCCGATGTCGGTAAAGAAATTTGAAATGTCGACATTCATCAGGGCGCTGGCAGTGAGTGCCCCTTCTAATCTGCCGCCAAATTTGTCCCGGATTTTTTTAAACACGATTTTATCTGCCAGTGCGACCTTTAAGTTAACCATAAAACTGGACTTGCATTCTGCTGCCAGTTCCCGCTTCTTCTTGGCGCTGTTTACGCCCATTTCAAACAAAGCCTTGGCCGCCCCTCCGGTTTCATTCATTTTTGTCCACAAACCATCATAAATTTTATTAAACACCCGGGGCACTGCAATCATAAATGTGGGCTTGATCAGCGCCAGATCATTCCCCAGCGTGGCCACGGATTCCATAAATCCAATGGAACCGCCCACCAGCATCCAGTTATATAGTTCAGCCGTCTGGCCGTATGAATGTGCCCAGGGAAGAATAGAAATACTGCGGGCATTTTCATTTAAAATATCTTTATAGATCCGGTTGCCGCCCACGGCATTGGAGGTAAAATTCCCGTGGGACAGCAGCACACCTTTGGGATCACCCGTGGTTCCAGAAGTATAAATCAAAGCGGCGATGTCGTTTATTTCCGGCTTTACAGACGGCACCGGATTTTTTTTACCAATGATTTCCAGTTCGGCCATTGAGTTTTCACCATTGGTTTCAATGACAAAAACATGCTCAAGAGCAGGAATAATTTCGGTAAGTTTGATTACTTTTTCATAGATTTCAGGTTTAGAGACCATTAACAGTTTAACGCCACTGTCTTTGATAATATATTCCCAGGTGCTTTCCAGCTCCGCCTCGTACATGGGGACAAAACGGGCACCAGTACCGTATGTTGCAAAAGCGCAAATTGCCCATTCAGGCCGGTTGTTTCCGATGAAACCGACCACATGATTTTTGCCGATGCCTTTGTGTACCAGGCCGCCCCTGAGATTATCAACGCGCTGGCCCACATCCCCGTATGTCATCCAGTTAAGTTCGGTTTTAGATTCGTTTTTCAGCCCAAAAAATGGATTATCTTTAAATTTTCGAACACCATTTTCAAAAAGTTCCACCAGATTGACCGGGGTTTCCAATGTCAGCATTCAATATTCTCCCTAAGTTATTGGGCCAGAGTTTATTCATCCGGCAGATTATTTTTATAAATTTAGCGATCCACTAAAAAATCGTAATAAATATCCAATTGCCTATTTTGACCTAACTATTTGCAATAAATTAACAGCACTCAAATTTAACTCCTATGTCAACAAATAAACAATGTTTACCATTAAAAATAAATATCCACCACTTATTTTTCTGCTTTTCACTATTTTCTGTTCCGCTTTAAAAAGCCTAATAAAATTTACGCCCGTTTATCCAAAAAACATTACAATTTGTTTTTATAGAGTCACATATTTGTAATATTAAATGGATTATATGGCTTTAAAGGAGGATCATATGGACATTAAGAAGAAACTTAATGCGTTGTGACATGGAATGCGGTGGAGTCTGCCAAAAAGCGCGGGTGCCCACGCCCTGAAATAAATGCTCTGTATCCGGTGTCCGCCTCGGTTAAAGGCTAACAGACGGCAAATGAGCAAGGCGAGGTGCCGTCCGGTGCAGCGATTTGGGGTTGGTCATAAGCTGGGTCACTATGCGGGACACAAAACTCTACTCATCGCAAGCCACTGTAATAACTGAATTTAATTCTTACCATTAAAATTCCATTACAAAATGGCCGACGTTATGACCAAGCCCCTGACCCCGGGAAATACCATCAGCAAGGGTGTTCTCGCCAAATAAAAATTCCAAAAAACCGGGGATAACGATGCATGGACGTTATCCCCGGTTTTTTCGGACAGTCGCCGGAAAATCAGTCCAGCATTTTCCAAAGCCATATTTTAAAAATAGTAAAACACCTGACAGCACGAATCGGCCAGCTTCCCGGCACACCCGGATGCCGGTCTGCATCCTGATTCCTGAGCCGAAATACCGGATGGCTATGCCGTGATTACTCTCTGAAATTTCTTCAGATATTCCGTTGGCGCCAAACCGGTCTGTTTTGAAAAGATCTTGCGGAAGGTACTGCTGTCTTCGTAACCTACCAGATACGTAATTTCATCAAAGGAATGCATTCCTTTTTCCAGCAATCGTTTGGAGGCCTCAACCCGAATGGTCTGTTGATACCTCAGAGGGGTTTCCCCGGTGGCGGCTTTAAATCGCCGTTCCAATGTGCGACGACTCATACCAATTTTACAAGCCAAATCATCATAATTAAAATGCTTATCAAAATGATCCTCAATCCACTCTTGGGCTACAAGAATTTTATCGTCTCTGTGATCTTTTCTATACTGAAACACGGAATAAGGGGACTGGGAGGTCCGGCCCATGTCAAAAAGCATTGATTTTGAAGACTGCAAGGCCACTTCATGCCCACAATATTTTTCCACCAGATAGAGAGAAAGATCCATACCAGCGCTATAACCACCGGAGCAAAACAGATCCCCCTCATCTGTAATTAACCGCTCAGGTTTGAGTTCTATCTGGGGATACCGCTTTTTGAATTGATCTGCAAAGCCCCAGTGGGTGGTTGCCGTTTTACCATCCAGCAACCCGGTTTCCGCCAGTACGAATGCCCCTGAACAGACTGTGGCAATATGGGAACCCTCGTGATACCGATCCTTTAACCATTCAAGAACCTCTCCTTGCATACGAAGGGTTTTATCAATATTCATAATGGAACTCACCACAATCAGATCCGTCTCCCCTATGTCATGAATTGATCCATCCGGCACCATCCTGACGCCGTTTAAACATTTAAAGGGTTTGCCGATGCTTGTCACTAACCTGACGTCAAAGCAGGGCATCATTTCCAGCCCATTAAAATAATTCCACATCACCCCTGCCTGGGAAAACACTTCCATGGGGCTGATAATGGAGAAACCTATGCTGTTCTGCATGGCCAGTATTGTTACTTTTTTCATCTCACCTCCCAAAATGGCACAATCCAACTCTATAATGTCGTATTTACCACTTCAAAACAAATAAATCAAAAGCTATTTTAATACCAAGACCGATGCCCCTGTAAAAAGTTGGCCCATGAAATTTTGACCACACTCTATTGCTGTAATAACGGTGTTCACACCCACCATATTGTTGTCAAATCATGTGACTCTGACCTTTTACAAGGCCATCAAAATTAATTATGAAATGGGATCAGTAAACAACGACAGAGGGGGGCAACGAAATGAACACAAGATGTGAAAAAATTCTTGAAAATTACAGAAAAGCTGATTTTACTAACCGTTTGTATATATTCCTGGAGTTCCCGGAGTTGAGAAAGACTTTTTATAAAATCGAGCAAAAAGAGACGAAGATAGATTTTTTCAAAACCACCCCCCCTGAAAACTTGGAGCAGATATGAATATTGATCAACTAAATGGATTGGAGATATTAAGGAAAGTCATCAGTGGAGAAATTCCGCTACCCTCTATGGCGGTAACCATCCCAATGAAATTGATGGAGGCGGAAAAGGGCCTTGCGGAATTTCAAGCTGAAGCTAACAAAAATCATTTAAACCCAATGGGAACCGTCCACGGAGGCTTCGCAGCCACTATACTGGATTCTGCGACAGGATGCGCCGTGCATACAATGCTGGGGCCAGGGGACAATTATGCAACGATTGATCTCAATGTGCAACTTCTCAAACCATTACCCATGGGCACCCCGCTAAAGGCACGAGCAAGGGTTATTCATTGTTCGAAGCGACTGGGTGTCTCTGAAGGCTCATTAAAAGATGAAGACGGTAATATCTACGCACATGCAACTGCCACATGCATGATTTCAAGAATGAATAGAGATAAATTTTAGATGCAATAAAAATTTATTTATTGGAAAAAGAACACGACAGCATTTTTTTAACGGTTCCAGGACGTATCAAAAACCGCTTGCATACTCTTGTGGCAAGGTGAAAATCCCGAATCCCGGCCCTTAGAAAATCCAGGCGTTTAAGTTAAGAATTTCATCAGCAATCTTTTCAGGGGGAAAAATATCTGCCCAGCCAGCTGCCAATATGATGGCAAGGGGCATTCCTCCGGTTAGTCCACAGATACGGGCAACCCCGGAAAAATTTTGGGCATTCAATTTCAGATCCGGACTGACCATCCGGGCGATTGAGAAAAAAAGGGCCACGGCATCATAATTTTCTTCAGTCTTCAACAATCTTGGAAGACTTTTCGTCCCCTGTGATACGTTTGGACATGAAAGACCGGAAAGGGGAAAAAGATGTTCTTGTTTAAGACGTTTAAATGGATGTATGCCCCATGGTTTTTATCTTTTTCATGGCAAAATTGCAATTTCAGGTTACTTCAAACGTCTTAATCAAGTAAGTTCTCAATAACCTGGGGTGATAAAACCTGCTTACCCTTTAAACGCCAGGTGCTATTCAAAAGGATTCCCTGAATGCCCGAACTTATTGAGAACTTACTTAATCAATTTGTAATATCCTGAAAATAAAACATATTAAGAATATTAAGCAGATACTAAAATAAAAAAAAATCATTTTTTTTTAAACCCATGCCTTTTGGGACCCTTTTAGGGACGGTTTGGGGACGATAATTCATTATACTCGATTTCAACAGCTCAACCCGTTTTTATTCTGTCAAAGGAGAATGATTATGAAGACCTGGATATTGCCTGCATCTGTAACGCTTATTTGTTGGGGATTATGGGGATTTATTCCCAAGATCACCACTCGATATATCAGCCCCATGAGTGCCATGATCTATGAAACCATCGGGGCGCTAATAGTTGGGGGAATCGTCCTTGTTCTTGTTGATTCTCGGCCGGATGTCCACATAAGGGTGTCGGATGATCTCGATATCCCATTTGCGAATATGCTCAGTCAACCAGCTCCGATGTTCTTGGGCGATAAACGGTATTTTGGAACCAGCCAACACCTTAAGTGGGTAGCCAAAAAGATCGGACGCTCCGGTGGTGACTGGTTAACTTTTTATTCCTCAATTATTATTGCTTTAGATGTGGTAGAATTTTCTCTCAAATGGGCTATATCTCTGTATTCACTCGATTGTAAACACTCTTGAATTTTCTCTTTGCTTGCAAAACGAATTAATAGGATACGCTTCAGGTTCCAATCTCCAGTCAAGATGTTTATTTTCTCTGACCGAAGAATATATTCACCTCCATATTTTTTTATAATAGGAGTGGCTTTATCAATGTACTCTCTATACATATTTTCATCTAAGATTGTTTCAATCTGAACTAAAAAGAATACTGACATAATCTCACCTTTTAGACACATAACACTTAACTCACTGGCTTGCCCAGTGCAGTGGTTTGTTGAGGTGCCTAAGTAGTAAGTGGGGTGTAGAATTTACCTTACTATCGCTGAAGCGTCGGGGGCTTAATATCGACAACCTCTGTATGATTAAAAATTTTATTAAAGCTGAACCTTCAAGAACCACTCAGCACCCCCCGACCCCCTCCAGCGGTTTGTTCGGTCTTGGTTTCTCTATTAGGTAGCCAGAAACATAACGGTGCAAGACACTAGACATAAGTGTTTGATATGGAATTCCATCCTCTACAGCAAGAGCTTGGATTTCTTCTAAGACTTTAGAAGAAATCCTAATATTAACCCTTTTATCTTTTTTCAAAGTATTACGTGCATACTGCTGGTGTTTCATTATTTCTTCTTTAACATTTTGCACGGATTTCCACTCACCGTCTTCAAAGGATTTTAAAATTTCTTGTTCATCTTTATCAAGTTTAATTTTATTCATTTTTACCTCCTAAATAATCACGAGTGGCTTTGCGACTTGGAATTATTGTTTTTAAAAATTTGCTATTTTCATATTCGACAAATGGAACAAGGTAAGCATAATTATTGATTTCAACTACGAGTAATTGCTGATTAGGATATTTTTTTTGGTTAGGATGATCTACGATATCAAGAACATCACCTCGTTCAACATGCATGGCTATTTGTTCAAAACTCAGGCCACGTTCTATTTTAAGCTTTTCATTTTTTTCTTTATTCCATTTATAATAATCCATAAACTAAATGTAATAAAGCGTGTGCCGAATGTCAACAAATTTTAAAAATGGGATACCGAACGTATGCTTCACCCGACGGGTGCTGAAGCACGACAGTGTTTGTTTTTTTAAGAGCCTTCAGGTGACGAAGTCGACAGGCTGTTACGAAATGAATTGTTTGCAGATCAAACCACAATATGTAGCATCTTATTGAAACAACAACCATTGCATATGGTATTTTTATGAAAATATTTTTAGTTCCGTAACAGCCTGTCGACAGAAAGAAACAGCACTTGCACCCGGTCGGGTGCAAGCAATTGTTATGCAAAAAATCAGTGTCCCCCCCACATATATGATAAGTCAGCATTTACTATATCAGCTCTGTATTCAGCATCTAAAAACCTAAACGCGAAGCCTCCATATTTCTGGTCATAGGTATGTCCCTCAACTTGAAAAGAGTAAAATTGTTTGTCTGGATCATCAAAAATTACTTTCACGTCATTCCAACCTAAATACTCAATAGAAGCGACTGCAAGGTGTTCCGTTTCAAGATTTGCTTTCAGAGCTCCCATACTCTGTCCAGGCAGTGCCTCTGTCCACTGCCGGTGCCCATCTACTTACTATGGGGTCGGCCACAGTAACATGCTAATTTAAAACGAAATACGTTCTTTTTTGGGCTATGCCTTACTCTTAAAACGGTATTTTGGGGCTTTAAAATACCGTTTTGCCGACCCCATATGTTTCCGTCTGGTTCACTGGGTGGTTGAGTCCTTATTTGATATAGTATCCTGACACTCGCCAAACACCATCCTTGTCCATCATGGGGGTGACCGTTTCCACTGCCATCTTTCCGTTGCAAAAAGGGCTACCACTTCCTTTTTTAAATCCGCCGCCAAGACAGTATAATCCCTGAGAAAATCAATCCAATTGTGATCAGACATGCAATTTTTCTAATCATTTGTAGTTACTCCTTTCTTTACACCCAACGCGTGCTTCATCCGACGATTTGACAACCTTCGTATGATGAAGACCACCGAAAGACTGCACTTGCACTCGGAGTGCATGCAAGCAATTGTTAAGTACATTTTGACATTGCACGGCATTTTGGAAACTGAGAACAACCCCAAAACTCTTGCCCCGTATTTGCACCATTTTTTACAGTACGCAGAACCATTTCACTTCCACATCTTGGACATATTCTCGTTGACTCTTTTCTATGTTGAATTTCTTTTACATGCATAACGTGGTCTTGATGTGTTTTCAGAGAGGGTTGGAGTCGCTCTGATTGAATTTGAGCAGTTATCGAATCCACTTCAGGCTGTGAAAGTAGTATTTCCTGCTTTGACTTAATGTAACGGATAAAGACCTATTTTCTTTTCCACCGTTAAAATTTTACCACAAGGTGGCCGACGTTATGATCAAGTCCAAAAGTTCTTTGTGATACTCACATTTTTAAATCGTCAATAAACTCTGAAGCTGGGGCCACACTGGTGACTAACAGATAATCCCTGGCACGAGTGCAGGCGACATAAAGCAGATGACGCTCGGTATCATAGACATCTTCGAGATCCGCGTCATCGGAAACTGATACCATGCGTTCCTCCAAAGGGATAATTTCATCATCGCAGGCCATCACGGCAACGGATCGAAACTCCAGTCCCTTAGCCAGGTGCATGGTACTGATGGACAACTTGCCTGTGGTGGTCGCCATGCAATCATCCAACATCTTATACGGAATCCCCGCCTGCTCCACCGCCTGTTTTGCCCGATCAAATTGACCGACAGAGCGAACAAACACACCTATTTCATGGGGTTCAACGCCCTGATTAATACGCTCCTTCAGCCATAACGCCACTGCCTCAGCTTCTTCTTCAACGGTATCAAGTACACGGATGCCGGGATCAGGGCCATTAAACACAGATACAGTCGTTCGCCGCTCTTCAATATTTCCATC
>CAKZLA010000552.1 GCA_937124525.1 uncultured Desulfobacterium sp. | reverse complement strand
CAGGGCCTGGACATTGCCGCCATGGCCTGTAATCATTTTTCAAACTCCTAAAAATTATTAATTTAATTTCAAACTTGTGTTATTGGCATTTTTAGGAACCGTTTTAAATAACTTGTCAATTTCAGAACACGTTACCATTGAAGGGCAGTGTTCCCCAATTTTTAAATGGGTATGTTATTACGAACTTATTCCTTAATGATTTTTACACTGATGCCAAAAGCATCCTCAAAAGCATGGAGCCAGATAAAAAATTCAGCCTCCATTTACCCAAACGGGAGGGGAAAAACTGGATCATTGGTTACTAATAGACAGACATGCCTGCCCCAAGAAAAAGCATGGCCTCGGTGACCTCGGTCATAGCCCCCAGCATATCCCCTGTGATACATTCCATTTTTTTCTGGTAAAACCAAAGCATCAGAAAAACCGTGCCCGTAAAAAAAAGATTCAGCATAAACCCTCTCCCCCCCAAAAACAGCGAAAAAAATAGGGGAATACCCATCCATATAAAGTCCTTCAGGGGAAGACGTTTTTCAAAAAGATCATGCCCTGTACCGGTATTTTTTCTTCCATACTGGAGATATCGAATACCAAAAAGCATGCCCCCCCGGGCATAGGCGGGAACAATGATCAGCAACAGCAAAAAACTCCCCCCGGTGCACACGGTTTTTGCGGCATAAATGCCTGCGATTTTAAGAGACAACACGCAAAAAATAGCCACCAAACCCATCATGCCGGTGCGACTGTCCTTCATTATCTCCAGGGCACGTTCCCGGGATCTATGGCTGAAAAGACCGTCCGCCGCATCCCCCAGCCCATCCAGATGAAAGGCACCGGTGACACCCACCAGCAACAGCACATCCACAAGGGCCACCACCGGAAGGGGCCAGAGCAATGAGGCCACCGTATCCACAAGGGCCAGCAGCAGGCCTGCCATCAACCCCACCACCGGGAAAAACCGAATCATTCCTGTGGGGGAAAAAGTATTGCCCCTGCCTGCAGGCAAAATGGTGATAAACATGATGGCCGATCTTAAATCCACCCAGAATCCTTTTTTTTCTTCCATAACGCTTCCTTTTGTTAACCGGAGCCAGGACGTGGCTTCTGTCCCCGACACAAAAAAACAACATAAATAACATAATCCCCCCGATATCCTGATCAAAACAGGAAGATCCGGAGGCTTGCCTGATCATCGAAGTTAAAACAGGCCGTTCACCGATTATTCCTTACGGGTTTGATAAAAAACACCTCTTTCCTGGCGCATGGATTCAATGGTTCCCTCACCCTCCAGAACTGAAAGGTATTTATTGATATCGTTGATATGTGTTCCCAGTATGGATGCCAGGTCTTCGGGGGTACACGGCCGCCGGTGGATGGTCTCCAAAATGGCTGATTCCATATCCTTTCGATAGGCCTTTGTTCCCTTTCTCTGGGTGGCTGCGGCAATGATCTCCACCCGATCTTTTCCCAAAAATGTCTGGATTTCCAATAATCTTTCGTGGGTAGCAGCGGAAATATCAGACACTGCACCGGGTCGATCCAGGGTGTTGAGCTGTATCACATCC
The DNA here is from genome assembly GCA_937124525.1 of uncultured Desulfobacterium sp. The sequence continues at coordinate 3,240 of CAKZLA010000552.1, read as the reverse complement.
GGCAAAATTGTATCACAGGCCTGTCTCAAGGCGGCCAGATCTTCACTGCTGTCGTTCACCCCGGGTAAAATAAGAATTTCCAGGGCCAGCTTCCCGGTGTAGGATTTCTGGAAATCGGCAATGCCTTTTATATAATGATCCAGGTCTATTTCAGCACATGGCCGGTTGATCTTTTGAAAAGAAGAAATAAGCGCTGCATCCAGGGAGGGCATGACCAGATCCCCAGGCAGCAGAGCATCCCTGACCTCTTTGTGACAAAGCAGGGTGCCGTTGGTCAAGACTGCAATGGAAACCCCGGGTTTTTTCTCCTTAATCCAGGTAATAACATCTCCAATACGGGAGCTTAAGGTGGGCTCCCCGGAACCGGAAAAAGTAATATAATCGGGGTCTGGATTCTGCTTGAAGTAGTCTTCCAACTCTTTAATCACCGCATCATGGGGAACATATTCTTTTCTCTCAACGGTGAGTTCAGTGGTTCTGCCACACTCGCAGTAGATGCAGTCCAGGGAACATATTTTGTGGGTCACCAGATCCACCCCCAGTGACATGCCAAGCCGCCGGGAGGGAACAGGACCAAAAAGATACTTATACATGGTCTAACTCCTTGTTTCTTCATACAAAGAAACGTTCAAAAATTTCAGACACCTTTAACTCAATAATGGGTTTTCCCCATTGGCTTTCATAAAGCACGGGAAAGCACTATTGGGGCATGTGAAGGATGCCAGGAATCTGCCTGAAAAAAAACGGTTCATCAAGTACAAACACAAGCCTGACAAACTATCAACCAGATGGTGCAAATGCAAGGAAAATAACCACCCCTCAAATCTTTCCCATGCTTTACAATCCTGGGATCTGGGTGTGGAGGACAAATTCATTCAATGGGCAAACAAATGGTAAAACAAGTCCCCCGGGAATCCAGATTCTCCACACGAATACTGCCCCCATGATTTTCTATGAATCCGTTACACACGGAAAGCCCCACGCCCATACCCAGCACATTTTTTGTACTGTAGAAAGGATCAAATACATAGTCCATATGTTCTTTTGCAATGCCCGGGCCGGTATCTTTAAACTGAATTTCAATGGCCCCATCCAGCAAGACGGATGTGATCATAATTTGTTTCGCCTCTGTCTGAGCATCCATTGCTTCCAGGGCATTGTTCACCAGATTTAAAATCACATGGCTGATCTGTGAGGAAGAGGCATCAATCAAAGGAAGGACTGGCGAAAGATTCAAAGACAATTCCGTGCCTGACTGCTGAATATGGAGTCTCACCAGGAAAATGGTGTCCTGGATTACCTTATTTATATCGATCAGCTGTTTTTTTTCCTTCCCCGGTCGGGTCAAATCCATGAGATTCTCCACAGTATTGCGGATGGATTCAAATCCATTGGTCAGGGCATCCAGACATTCCATCATTTCCATGTCCGATGCACAGCTTTCTTTCATCAACTCTATAAAAGCGGAAATACCCTGGAGCGGAGAGTTGATTTGATGGGCCACAGAGGCTGCCAACTGCCCTGTCACTGCCAGTCGATCCGATCGAAGTAAACGCGTCTGGAGTTCCAGATAAGCGGAAATATCCCGGGAAAAAAGAAGATAGCCAATCAAGTCCTGCTGTTGGTTTTTCATGGGCATCAGGGTGGAATGCACCACATGGCGCTTCCTGTCCTCATCGTGATACACCCATTCAAACTGGTATGAGCCCGCTTTTTCTTTAACCTGCTTAACTCCTTCATTAAACGCCACCCCGGCGTCTTTGCGTTCCCCATGGAATTGCTTTATATCCAAATCTGATCCCATCTCCATGCCGCTGCCAAACATTTTTTTTGAGGCGGGGTTGTAATGCAGCACCCGGAACTCTAAATCCGTTGCAATTATGGCGTGTTCCGTGGCCGAATCAAAGATACTATTGAGTGTATCCGTAACCTTCAGGATCTTTTTTACCAGGTTTATTTCCTGTTGTTCAGATACTTCAAGGCGTTCCACCATCCCATTAAACGCCATGGCCAACTGTCCAAGCTCATCCTTGCCTTGCACGGGTACACGGATGGAAAGGTCCCCATGGGTCACCAGATCAACAGATCGGGTCAATTCCTTAACGGGCAGGACAAAAAGTCGAATCATCCATAACATGAATACCAGAACGAAAACCACAACCACCGCATGGGATATAAAAAATTGATATTTCAAAGCTGCCAGTGTGTTGCCAAGCTTACTACAGGTCTGCTGAATGGAACCCTTTAAATCATTTTCCCGTGTGACAATGACCAGATGCCATGAAAGGGAGTCCAGGGGAGACGTTACCAGAAGATAGTTTTCCCCTTTTAGATCCAATTTCATGACCTGTTTTTGTGACTGGCATATTTTATCTCCCACCGTCTGGACCTGTGTGAGGGTGGAATCCTGGAGTTTATAATCAAGCGTATGGCTGGAATTGCTAAATCGTTCCATATCAACCTCAAGCCCGAAAAGATCAAAAAAATTCCGGGGAAACATAATCAGTCGTCCCTGCTCATCTAACAAAAAAGAAAATAAAATTGATGTATCATCGTCCTGGCTTTCAGAGCTGAAGGCCTCCATGAGCAGATGATTCAGGGAAACATCAATGCCCACAATGCCTTTAAACGCCCCGGAGGCATCATAGAGTGAAGTGGCTGCCGTCATCGTCATGTCATTGTTCACATCATCTTTGTACAGTCGGGTCCACCGGGTCTGGGAAACCCCGGAGGGGTCGTTTGAAAACATTCTCATGGGCTCACCGTCACGCAAATCAAACACCGAAGGATTGGGTAGTTCAAACAGCTGTTTTATGCATTGGGGACTGGTGGTGTGATACATGCCGATGCCACTGGCAGAGATCAGATGGGTGGCAAAACTTTCCGGAACCAGGGATTTAGATTTCATGAGCAGGGGTTCCAGGTGGGAAAGCGCCCTGACCTCCATGTCAATATCAGGCGATATTTCTTTACCGCCCCAGTAGAGAGTGATCACTTTTCCCGGCGGCGACAAATAAAAGATCTCCTGGGAAGGGAAAAAAACAAGGGGTTTATCAACTCGGTGTTCCATGCCGTAGATCTTCAGACTGTCGTAAATGAGCATGGCTCGTTCTGCCATCAATGAAGAAACGGCGGTAATTCGTTGAAACATGGCATCTGACTTGCGGGCCTGTTCAAAAACAATGCGGGACAAATAGGTAGTGGATTGCTCCTGGATCTGTGTCTCATTCACCGAAGCGG
>CAKZLA010000551.1 GCA_937124525.1 uncultured Desulfobacterium sp. | reverse complement strand
GCTACGAAAAATTCCCAGAGCTCGGCATTTTTAATATTCACTGCTTGCCACTTTCTCAAAGTCTTCTCTCATTTTATGGGAATTTTTAAAAAAAGTGTCAAGAACTTTTGAATCAAAAGGGACAGGCAAAATGAATTTGCGAAACAAACTTATTTGTGGTGCGGTTACCATTATTGTTTTTATTGTTCTGGCATTGACAACGGTGGTTTCATACATAATTAACACGCAGAGCGTGGACGACTCCCATGCAATTTTGAGAAATACATTTAAGATCGTTTTGGATGATCTGTCCATGAGACAAGAAATGCTTAGCTCAGGGACAAAACAGCTTGCCGGCGCTAACGATATGGGGTCCACCATCAAGTTTGTCGGTCAATATAAACAGGGAGGGGATAAAACGATTTCCATTTATCCTCTGCGTAAAATAACCTCCATACTTTATACCATAATTCAGGCCACTGAAGCTTGGAAGATGGCAGTATATGATAAAGAAGGGGATTTGATTTCCTTTTCGGTGTTAGATGCTGATGAAGACACCTATGGGTATGCAACCGGTTATCCCCAGCCTTTTATAGAACTCGTTAAAGTCAAGAAAGAGGACGCTTCGGAAAAAGACGAATGGGTCAAACTGGGTGAATCTCCCGAGTTTGCTATGCATTTGGACGCTGTATTACCGGATCACGAATTTTTTCGGTTTGAAAAAATGGGACAGTTCATGTGCCTTGTTTCCTACGTCCCCATCATGGGTTCCCAATATGATCGGGAGAAGAAGCAGGTGGTTTCCATGAAAGTGGGAACGGCCATAGGGGTCCAGCGCTTGACCACGGATATGGTTAATCGCTTATCAACACTCACCGGGGCCAGGGTAAATATTTTTATTGGTAATACCCTTGCAGTGGGTGATCTTGAGACGTATGCTGAGCTGGATTCCCGGGCATTTGAAAGTGCTGGAAAAGATGAATATTCAGGTCTTTTAATGGAAAATATTTCCCTTAATGAAGTGGTTATAGCAAATGAGGCATATTATCAAGCAATTTTACCCGTTTATGCGGATATGAATTATCTGGGGGCTGTGGCGGCGTTGTACTCAAAGGCAGTTACCCGGTCTCATACCATTGAGATGATAACGATGTTACTGCTGGTATCTCTTGGTTGCATGGTGTTGATTATTCCCCTTTCAGTATTGTTTTCAAATTCGTTGTCAAGGCCTATCAGTCGGGTGATTGTCAGGGCCAACGATGCGGCTGATCAGGTGGCTTCCTCCTCCAATGATGTGTTTGCCGCCAGTCAGTCCCTGTCTTCTGGTGTGTCGGACTTGGCTGCATCCATAGAAGAATCCTCCTCATCCCTGGAAGAAATGGCTGCCATGACAGCCCGGAATTCCCAAAATGCCGGGGAGACCAATTCCCTTGTACAGGAGTCCTCTGGAATCGTTGAGACGGTTACGGTGTCCATGAATCAGTTGACGGCGTCCATGGCGGATATTTCAACGGCCAGCCAGGAAACCTCCAGGATTATCAAGACCATTGACGAAATTGCCTTTCAGACAAATCTGCTTGCATTCAACGCAGCTGTTGAAGCTGCCAGGGCTGGCGAAGCTGGTGCCGGTTTTGCTGTGGTTGCAGAGGAAGTAAGGAATCTTGCCATGCGTACGGCAGAGGCTGCCAAAAATACCGAAGAACTGATTAAGGGGACGGTGAAAAAAGTTTCCGATGGGGCTGGTGTTGTGACAAGGACCAATGATGCGTTTATGCAGATGACAGAATTTTCAACCAAGATCGGAGAGTTGGTGGGTGAGATTACAACGGCGTCTGGAGAACAGGCCCAGGGTATTGAGCAAATAAACAAGGCCGTTGCTCAGATGGATAAGGTGATCCAGCAGAATTCTGCCGGAGCGGAAGAATCTTCAATGGCTTCTAAAGAGATGAATGTGCAATCTGGTCGAATGAAATCCATTGTTGAGGATCTTACTGTTATTGTTGGTGGAAAGGGAATGGACAAAAAGCCGAGTTGACTGCACTTGGGGGACGTTCTTCTTCATCGTATGACCGCAAAAGCACTTTACAGTCTTTTGGGAGAAAGCCACTGCAAATGGGAAATACTCTGAGAAAGTGTAAAGTGCTCTTGAAGGATTCTTTGATTTTATGTATTTAATAAGACACTCAATTATCGGACTTGATTCTGCTTGTCAGGTATGAATTGTTTTATTGGAGCCTATAATGGCAATACGCAAGTCTGACCCCTTTGATAGTTGAGCTTCCGGTCCTCCGACCGGGAAAATGGGAATGCGCCCTGATCAGATCCTCACGCCAGATACAGTTCAAGATTGCCGAAAATAGCATTGATCTTTAGATTCTCAAAAGTCATAAGGGAGTTGGCCGATTTCAAAATACCGCTTATACCCCAACCGTTCCAGGATTGGTGGCAGGAATACGTTTATAGCTGGTATATCAAGATAGGCTGACTCCCTAAGTTGTCATAACATTCTGAAGTCATTATCATCAAAAATACCTTTGCTAAATTAAAAACCGATTTGAAATTTGGCAATCAAGACATCATAGTCAGACATGAATAACACTTTAATACTTATTATGAGGATTCATTATGGCTGATCAAGCGATTTCTACCCCAGTTGGGGAGGTGGTTACTCTTACAGGACAGGCACAGGCCATCTCAGAGGCCGGAACCCGGGATCTTTCCCTGGATAGTCCGGTTTTTCAGGGAGATGAAATAATAACCCGGAATGGAAGCCAGCTGGAAATTGATTTTATTGATGAGACCTCTCTTTCCCAAGGCGAAAACAGTCGTTCAATAATTAATTCCTACGTTTATAACCCTGATGACGCCGATGGTTCAACCCTTTTGTTTGAAATTACAGAGGGCGTCGTTAGTACTGTTACCG
>CAKZLA010000550.1 GCA_937124525.1 uncultured Desulfobacterium sp. | reverse complement strand
GGGGGAAGTGACCATGGTGCCAGGCCTTGTCAATGCCCATTGCCATCTGAAATTATCAAAACTCAAAGGTAAAACCGTATCCGGACAGGGATTCATCCCCTGGCTTTTGAGCATGATGACCCATAACTACAGCAAAACCGATTTTGATGCCGTTGAAAAGGCTGTGATTGGGGCAAAGGAACAGGGAATCTGTTGTTTTGGTGATATTTTAACGCACCAGGATGGAAAAATTATTGATATTTTGACAAAACTGGGCGTTTATCATACCTGCTTTGTTGAGGCCTTTGGTTTTTTGTCAGCTGTCATCCCGATTAAGAAACTTCCCTATGGAAAAGCACCTCTTAGTGCCATTGCAGGCGCAGGTCATGCCCTGCACACCACAAGTATCGCAATGTTACAGGAGGTCAAACGCCAGGACACTAAAAAAAACCTTCCCTTTTCCATACATATGGCTGAACATGAAGATGAGACCGGCATGCTCATGGGAGAAAAAAACAGCTTTTATAAATTGCTGGAACAAAATAATTTGCTGGGAGAATATGTGCCACCCATGAAAACCCCCATTGAGCATGCCAGGGATTTTGGTTTGCTGGACAATACCACCTTGGCCGTGCACTGTGTCAAGGTGTCGGACCGAGATATTGAGATCATTGCCCACACCGGTACAAACGTATGCTTGTGCCCCCGGAGCAATGATTTCATTGGTGTGGGCCGGGCCCCCTGGGAAAAAATATTGGATGCAGGCATTTGCGTGTGTCTGGGAACCGACAGCATTGCATCCAACCACGATCTGAATCTTTGGAATGAACTTTCTTATTTTATTGAACGACTTGAACGACCCATTTCCATTTCAGAGGCCATCTCTTTGATTACCCTTAATCCTGCCCGGGCGCTTTTGATGAATGATAGGCTGGGCTCCCTTGAAAAGGGTAAGGTCTTTTGCTATGCCATCATGCCGGAGAATGTTTTGATAGCCCATATCTGTCGTGTTGGGAAAACGTTTTATCCCAAGTGATCCCATTCACCCCAACGGTGGATGATTAATAAAATATTCTTAAACATGAGGGGGAAGTATAAAATTTTCAATTGCCATTGGTGTCAGACTGGTCCATTGCCCCCAGATCCGCACTGTGGGATTCAAGCCCAATTTTTGCGATTATTCACCCCTGGATCGAGATCATATCCTGAATGCACCTCGGATTTACTATCCCACAGCGTTTTATGCCGATCTATTTCACACCATGGGAAAAGAGACCTTTCCCAGCTTTCATACCTATAAATTCGCCCAGGATAAAATTCGCCAGACGACCATCTTTCAGATGATGGGGCTCCCCCATCCCCGCACTCACATTTTTTATGGAAAACAGCAGAAAAAACAGATTTTAGATTTGTTTAACTACCCTTTTGTGGCCAAAAAAGCCCGGGGATCTTCCCGGGGTCTGCACGTTTATTTGATCAGAAACCAGGAGGATATGGAACGATACCTTTCCTGCACCGGACCCGCTTATATACAGAACTACATTCCCATGGACAGAGACATACGGGTGGTCATTATTGGAAAGGAGGTCGTGCTTTCCTACTGGCGGGTGCTGGGGGCTGATCCATTTCGAACCAATGTGTTCCAGGGCGGGCACATCAGCTTTGACCCGGTGCCCCCAAAAGCCCTGGATCTCGCTTTGGAAACCGCATCCCGGTGCGGGTGGGATGACGTGGGGATTGATATTGTTGAGAAGGATAAACAATTTTACGTGCTGGAAGCCAACATGAAATATGGGCTCAAAGGATTCTCAAAGGCCGGAATCAACTATAAACAACTGCTTTGTGATCTGGTCAGTGCCGGTAAAATATAGAAAGAAGAGTTTTCACCCGGGTTGCCCTCTTGGGTGACCGGACAAAAATATTACATTCATTGGCTTAAAATTAATAAATTTAGTGCATTATGCTCGCGTCGTAAACTTTTAATAATGGTTGTTTTTACTCGTTTATGGTTATTTTTATATTTCATATTTGCATAATTGTTTTCATTAATGATTGTTATTGACAATAACAAACCATAACTATACTAATTACATCATTTTTATTAAAAATTGGCCATATTTTTGCCAATTTCTTTCAACAAATTACAAAGCCATGGGGAAGAGTTTGAAAAAAATTAATTTAACAATCAATGGACAAGCAAAGCAGGTGGTAGCAGATGAAAACATGGTCCTGCTGGACCTGCTGCGGGATCATCTACACTTGACAGGGGCCAAACAATCTTGTGATCGGAAGGGACAATGCGGGGCCTGCACGGTCATTGTTAATAAAAAAGCGGTATTATCCTGCCTTACAAAGGTTCAAAAACTTGAGGGAGCCACGGTGATCTCCGTTGAGGGGCTTGGCACACCGGCCAATCCCCATCTGATCCAGGAAGCCTTTGCCCTGGCCGGTGCCATCCAGTGCGGTTTCTGCACTCCGGGCATGATCATGGCCACCAAGGCCCTTTTGGACGTTAATCTTAATCCCACTGCGGATGAGATCAAGCACGCCCTTCGTCGCAATATCTGTCGTTGTACAGGCTATGTAAAGATCATTGAAGCTGTTCAACTGGCCGCACGATTTCTCAGAAAAGAGCTGACACCCGATGAGATCCGGCCCAAACCCACAGATGCCAAAATGGGGGTTTCCCACGTCAGACCATCAGCCCTTTTAAAGGCCTGTGGTACTGCCCAGTTTGGGGCGGATATCACCATGCCCGGTGCCATGGAAATCGCCGTGGTACGAAGTCCCCACTTCCATGCTGAAATTAAAAACATTGATTTTACCGAAGCTGAAAAAATGCCGGGATTTATCGGTAAGCTCACAGCCGCGGACATCAAAGGCAGTAATCGCTTGAAATACATTGTGGGAGACCGGCCGGTGATCTGTGAAGACCGGGTTCGCACCCTGGGTGATGCCGTTGCCGTGGTGGTGGCAGAAACCAGGGAACAGGCCCTGGCCGCCGTGGATGCCGTAAAGGTGGACTATGCGCTGTTACCGGAAATAAGAACCACAGATGAGGCCCTTGCACCGGATGCCGTTCAGATTCACCCCGACCGGCCCAACCACTGTTTCAGCCAGCCTGTAATCAAGGGAGATGCAGCCAAAGGATTCGCCGATGCGACGGTGGTGGCCAAAGAGCATTTTATCACCCAGATCAATCACCAGGCCCCCATGGAGCCGGAAAACAGCGTGGCCTACATGGAAGGTGAAGGCGAAGATGCCACCCTGGTGGTCATGGGCCGGGGCATTAATATCCATCTTCACATGTCCATGCTTCAGGAGGCTTTGGGGTTTGAGAACATCCGCTATGAAGAGCCCTTTTCCGGGGGACAATTCGGCATTAAACTTGAGGTGTTCACCGAGGGTATTACCGCTGCTGCCGCGTTAAAATTCAATCGACCGGTGCGTTATACCCCAAGCATTGCCGAATCCATGCTCATAACTTCAAAGCGCCACCCCTTTGACATGAAAATCAAGATGGGAGCCGATGCCAAGGGCAAGCTCACAGCCCTTGAAATGGACATGACCGTGGATAACGGGGCCTATCATTCCATTGGTAACGTCATCATCAACCGGGCACTTCACATGCTTTCAAGCTCTTATTATATCCCCAACATTAACGTCTCTTCCAAGTTGATCTACAGCAACAATCCCTGGGGAAGTGCCGCAAGGGGAGCCGGTCCCCCACAGGTCCACTATGCCCTGGAATGTACCATGGACCTTTTGGCACAAAAACTTGGCATGGACCCGCTGGCATTCAGGAAACTCAACAGTCTGGAACCGGGATTAACCAAGGCCACCGGGCATCCTGTGGATCAATGGCCCTTTCCCGAGCTGTGCGATGCCATTAAACCCAATTATGACCGGGCCATGGCCGATGCCGCGGCCCATGACAATAAGGGAACTGTCAAACGGGGTGTTGGGCTGGGGGCTGCCGCATTTGGAATCGGATTTCCCGGAGACAAATCCATCTCCGCCGTGGAGCTGGAACCCGACGACGGGGTCACCGTATATGCTGCTGCGGCAGATCCAGGTGAAGGAAATGATTCCATGCTCACCCAGTTGGCAGCCCAGGTACTGGAACTGCCCCTTGACAAGGTGAGGGCAATGACCCGATCCACGGGGAACACCGCTGCGGCGGGTCCGGCCTCGGGTAGCCGGGTGACGCTGATGATCGGTGGTGCCACCGTTGCGGCTCTGGAACAGTTGAAAAAAGCCATGGATACGGTGGGGTCTAAAACCTTTGAGGCCTTCAAAGCCGCCGATGTTCCCACACGCTATGTGGGTAACCGTGCCACCGTTGAAACAGCCCCCTTGGATCCGGACACCGGCCAGGGCCCCTCTTCGGAATCCGATGTCCACGCCGTCCAGCTGGCCGAGGTGGAAGTTAATACGGAGACCGGAGAGGTCCGGGTGCTGAAAATGACCATGGGCGTAGATGCGGGAGTGGTGATCAATCCCAATAACCTGACGGGACAATTGGAAGGCGGCATGGATATGGGCGTAGGGTATGCCCTTCGTGAGGAGTTCATCGCCGGAAAGACCACGGACTGGCGCACCTTTAAGTTCCCCACCATGAAAACCTCCTTTGACATGGAAACGGTGGTCCAGGAGACCCCCAGAACCCGGGGCACATTGGGAGCCACAGGGGTGGGAGAGATGTCCATGGTATCAACGGCACCGGCGGTGATCAATGCCATCAAAGATGCCTGCGGTGTACTGATAACCAATCTGCCGGCCACACCGGATAAAGTTCTGGCTGCATTAAAAACGGCAGACAAATCCTAAATGACTGAAAACGAATTGGAGCATTCTGCCCAACAGGGTCGCGACCGGCATCTGCGTACCATTGCCGGTCGCGATCTCTATTTTGACTGGGAGGATTTTTTGTGGGACCCCCAGGATTGGGATGAGTCCATCGCCCTGGCCCTTGCCCGGGAGATGGGCCTGGAAACCCTTGATGATACCCAGTGGCAGGTGCTCCGGTTCATGCGGGAATTTTATTTTTACCATGGTCGGGCTCCCATGAACAAGGATTTAAAGACGGGAACGGGCATGGGTCTCATGGCCCTGGAAAAACTGTTCCCCAAAGGTATCCGCATGGGGGCCCGGCGACTGGCGGGACTGCCCAATCCCAAGGCATGCCTGTAGGGTTTTTCCACAAGAGCTGAAGCCTGATTCATATCCAGGGCTTGGTCACAGGGCCACTTTGGGGAGGAGTCAGGCTTACGTTATTGGCGCTTTTGTTGAAATTTACCTTTGAGACACAGGTAGTTGTCAAAAGCACGGAGCCTGGTAAAAACCTCAGCCTCCAATAACATAAATTTAACCTTGTTCACTCGCCAACTGTGACGGGTGGCCCATGTTCTAACCAAGCCCCACATCCACACTTATTTTCATGGAGGATTATTTGATATATCTGGATAATGCCGCCACCACATGGCCAAAACCAAGGCAGATACTTGATCAGATGGTGGAGCACTTTTCCGCCATGGGGGTCTCTCCGGGCAGGGGCAGCTATGACGCTGCCATGGTGGCATCGGATTTTATAAATCAAACCCGCGCAAAGCTTGCCCGTTTCTTTGGTGCCCCTGATCCCAACCGGGTGATTTTCACAGCCAATGCAACAGACAGCCTAAACATAGCACTGTTGGGAATTTTAAAACCCGGGGATCACGTCATCACCACCCGCCTGGAGCATAACTCCGTTCTTCGTCCCCTTTATCACCTGCAAAAAAATAAAATCATCACCTGCAGCATTGTCAACTTTGACCAACAGGGTTTTATCGATCCCCAGGACATAAAAGATGCCATACGCCCGGAAACAAAGCTGGTGGTAATGACCCATGCCTCCAATGTCCTTGGCACCATTCAACCTGTCAACCAGGTGGGAGCCATGTGCAAAGCCCAGGGAATTGATCTTGTGGTGGATGCCTCACAGTCCGCAGGGCAGATCCCCGTTGATATAGGGGAAATGAACGCTTCTGCCCTGGTGTTCACTGGCCATAAATCCCTTTACGGCCCGCCGGGCATCGGGGGCCTGGTGCTCCATCCGGCCCTTGAAATAGATTCCACCCGTTTTGGCGGAACCGGCATTGATTCCAGCAGTCTGGTTCACACCCGGGAATTTCCCCATCGCCTGGAAGCCGGTACCCATAATCTCATGGGGATCATGGGGCTCTCCCTTGCCATGGATTATCTTCTTGAAAAGGGAATTTCCACTTTCCATGGGCAGGAAATGCGCCTCATTGAGAAGTTGTACCAAGGTCTTTTTGCCATCAGGGGAATCGAGTTGTATGGGGGTAGTAATATTACCCCTGACCGCCATCTGGCCGTTCTCAGTGCCAACCTGGAATCTTTCAACCCTGCAGATATTGGTGCCATTCTTGACGGTGATTTCGGCATTGCCGTGCGGGTGGGTCTTCACTGTGCCCCCCTGGTTCATGAAACACTGGGGACTGGCAACAGGGGGGCTGTGCGATTCAGTCTGGGTATTTTTAATTCCAGTGTAGACATAGATATCACTATTGCGGCCATGGAACAGATTGCACAATAAAATCAGTCACCTCTTTTTTTGTTACGTTTCTCGGTCGAGATACTTGGGGCATATTACTGAGTAACCATTTAAACCTATCAATGGGTCTATTCTCATAAAACCGCTCTGCTGCGGTGGTTCCATCAGGCCCCTTGAGATAATAGTTGTGGATTATAGTAAATGCTTTCAGTTTTTGATCACTTAAGCGATCAACACGGACGAGGTTTCACGTATAAATGGGGCTTGGGCTCACTCCTGATGAAAACTATTAAAGAGAAAAAAAAGGGATTGCAGGATGTCTGAACCGTTGGAATTCACGATTATGACCATGAACATGAGATTCGGCCTGGCCCGGGATGGCAAAAATGGATGGTTTAACAGAAAAATTCTGGTTGAAAAGTTCTTGCATCTGCACCCTGCAACGTTCATGGGATTCCAGGAGCTTAATCACTTTCAGATGGGCTTTCTCCAGCGAAAACTGAGAGCGCATCATTTCATTGGCTGGCACAATCCTGCCCTGCAGTGGTGGCAAAATAATGGAATATTTTACCATCATGGCTGGCTCTGCCTGGAACAAAAACACTGTTTTTTGAGCCACACCCCGGATGTGACGTCCAAATTGTCGGGAAGTCAGTGGCCAAGGCAATGTGTCATGGGGCTTTTTCAACACCAGGAGCATCAGTTGATTATCTGTAACACCCATTTTGATTTTGATGAATCCGTGCAAGAGCAGAGTGCCAGGCTTGTGGTTTCGTTTCTGGAGGAATTTCCTGATGATAGACCGGTGCTTATTGTGGGTGATTTTAATTGTTCACCGGGAAGTGGCGCATACCGCCTTTTCAAGGCAGCGAGGTTTTCTGAAGTCTTTGAGAATAACCATGGAACCACCTTCCATGAATTTAAAGGCATTGAGACCCAGATGCACATTGATTGGATTCTTTATCGTGGTCCGCTTCAGCTGATGCACAAAAAGGTGCTCACCGACTCTTTTGATGGACGGTTTCCTTCTGATCATTATCCCGTGGCTGCCCGGTTTCAGATTTGATCCAAAATTTTTGGGTATTTATTCAGCATCGAAAATAGGGGTACCCACTTAAGCCGGGATGTTTGCAAAGTTTTTGGGTTAATTCAGTTAATTCCGGGGGGACACCACATACTTAATTATCCTTTCCAGGTGATCTCACGCCCAGTTCGTTTCTCGTACTTTATCAACTCATTGAGATAGTATTGCCGGGTTTGAAGATCCGAATGACTCATATCCAGCCCATTGACAATTCCTTTTTTTCTTCCAGAGCGGTCGTAATTGAGCACCGTAAAAAGACCATTATTAGTGACATAGGATTCTTGTGTGTCATGCAGTGAAATGGCCTTGACGGTGATCTCCACCACCAATGTGGTGTTGGCAATAAAAATCACATGGGCACACATTTCAAAGATATTTTCCAACTGAAGGGGTTTAAGAAAAAACACGTCCTCCATGGCAATGGTCACCATACGGTAGTTGCCGGTGAACTGACGGGCCGTGGCCAATGCCAGCTCCGCCATCATTTCAACGGTATCTCCACCAAATACATTGCCAAGAACATTGATATTACGGGGAAGAAAGCGCCTTCGGGTAACAAGTTCTGTGGCCTCTGGGGTGAAATAAGACGTGCGGGGATAGTAATCCGTCAACCATTTGTCCGGGATCTGTTCCAGGGCAAAAACAGCCTCCTTCATTTTTTGACGATTGTTTAGAAACCGCTGCCTGACTTCTGCTAATTTTTTCAACCCAAGATCTTTGGATGTCCGGTATTCAAGCTTGGGAATGTTTTTATTGGGCTTTCTGTTGGCATCAATGGCCACCATGGTAATGATATGGCTGTGCCCGGGCACCAGTTCCATCTCTCCGGGGGCCTTATGAAAGCCCTCGACTTTGATCACCATGGAGGAATGTCCTACCTGAATTACACAGGCATCATAGCGTACATAATCTCTGTGGCAGATTGGATCAAGCAGCTCAATCCGATCAAAAGACAAAGTCACAAGGGAACTTCCCGAATGCCTGGCCCCTGCGCTGGCAGCGGCAATATCCATCATATGCAGTAGCTTTCCAGCAGACATGCGCTGCCCAATGAGGCTCTCCTCACCAATAATTTCTGCAATAAAGCACTCTGAATCGGCTGGGGTTTTTATTTGCCTGGTCATTTATTTTCCTTCTTTCAATTTATTCTAAGTTGTGGCGTTAATCACAGAACATGTGATGTGTAAACTTTTTTAGGTTTGATAGCAAGGTTGATAATTTGTGTCAAAAGATAGTTGTTTAGGGTTCTTTTGAGTTTTTCTTAGGTAAAAACAACTTGGTTTTAGTTTTTTTTTAGATTTGAATGTCAAAAAATATATTAATATTGACAACTTATAACCCCTGGGCTACACAACTCAGATATTGAGCTTTTAATAATTTTTATAAAAAATCGGGCATCCTTCAAATTATCCCAAAAATACTTTACACTTTTGGGGCGATGATTCCCGAACCCTAAATAATAAAAATAACATCTGGAGGTAATTCATTTCATGAAACCAAGAAAAATGTGGTTAAACATCAATGGCGCTGATCGCATGCTTATTTGTGATCCGGAAAAAGATTCCCTGGCCCAGGTGTTACGCCGTATGGGTCTCACAAGTGTTAAAGTTGGCTGCGATACAGGGGTGTGTGGATCATGCTCGGTGATACTTAACGGCAAGGTGATCCGATCTTGTTCTAAAAAGGTGAGATCCGTTGAGGAGTATAGTAAAATTACAACCCTTGAAGGCATTGGAACCCCTGATAATCTGCATCCACTACAGGTGGCCTGGATGAACTATGGTGCTGTTCAATGTGGTTTTTGTGCTCCTGGTTTTATTGTCTCGTCATATGCCCTGCTTTTACAGAACGATAATCCCTCCCGTGGGGAAGTTCGGGATTGGTTTCAAAAGCATCGCAATGTGTGCCGTTGTACCGGATATAAGCAGCTTGTGGATGCCGTGATGGCTGCGGCAAAGGTTGTCCGGGGGGAAGCCACCATTGATGACATCACCTATAAAGTTCCTGAAGATAATGAATGTTATGGAAAGCCGTTAGTAAGGCCTGCAGCCCTTGCCAAGGTGACCGGACTTGCCGATTACGGTGAAGACATGGCCTTGAAAATGCCCCGGGAAACCCTTCATGTGGCAGTGGTTCAGCCAAGGGTGGCCCACCATGCAAAAATTTTAAATATTGATACCACTGAAGCATTAAAAATGCCCGGGGTGGTTAAAATAATCACCCATGAAGATATCAAGGCAAACGGCGGAACCAACCAGATGGCCGAGGCCAATCTCCACGAGCGCAGTAGTGTGACCCTTCCCAGCCGGAAAATTCTCTGTGACGATAAAATATTCCGTTATGGGGATGTGGTGGCCCTGGCCATTGCCAATACCCTTGACCAGGCCCGGGACGCAGCGGCCAGAGTAAAGGTGGAAGTTGAGCCCCTTCCCGAGTACCTTAACTTTCTGGATGCGGTGATGCCCGATGCCATTCGTGTCCATGACGATACCCCCAATCTTTTCTGTGTCCAGCCTGTTTTAAAGGGGGATGCCCTGGAAGACACAGAAAAGGTGCCGGAAATTCTGGACAACTCCGCCTGTAGTGTGGAGGGCAGTTTTTATTCCACCCGGGAACCCCATTTGTCCATAGAAGGCTGTACAGTACAGGCATATTTTGACGAAGATGATTTTTTAACCTTCCAATGCAAGTCCCAGGGACTTTATACTTCCATCAGCCGTGTTGGTATTTCCCTTGGGGTGGCCCGGGAAAAACTTCGCATTGTTGATAACTTCAACGGTGCAAGTTTTGGCTGGTCCACAAATGCTGGAGATCTTTGCCTGGCTGGGGCTGCAGCCGTTGCCGTCAATGGACCTGTGGCCCTTTCCCTGACCTATGAGGAGCACCAGCACTTCAGTGGAAAACGGTGCCCCTCCTTTTCCAATGGCCGGGTGGCCTGCGATGAAGACGGTAAAATCACTGCGGCAGAATTTGATGTGGGACTGGATCATGGTGCCTACTCCTGGGGCGGGGATCATGTGATGGAAAAACCAGTGCGTTTTTCTTTCTTTCCCTACAAGGTTCCCCATGTGGCGGGCCTTTGCCGGGTGGCCAATACCAACCATACCTTTGGTACGGCATACCGGAGTTATGGGTCTCCCCAAGCATACACCATGTCTGAAGCATTGATGGATATGCTGGCGGAAAAAATGGAGATTGACCCCTTTGAGTTCAGATGGAAAAACATTGCAAGGCCCGGGGACACAAACATAAACAGCCATGTGTTTAAAGATTATCCCATGGAAGAGATGATGGGAAAGCTGCGCCCCCATTATGATAAAGCCGTTGCCGAAGCCAAGTCTGCCGACACTCCGGAAAAAAGAAGGGGTGTGGGTCTTGCCTGGGGTGGGTTCAATGTCACCGAGGGCGGTACGGATCAGGCCACGGTTGTGCTGGAACTGGATGCCGAAAATATGATCCTTAAATATGACACATGGCAGGACCTGGGCCAGGGGGGGGACGTGGGATCTCTCATGGTAACCCTTGAAGCCTTAAAGCCCATGGGAGTAACCCCGGATCGGGTCAGACTGTGCCAGAACGATACCAAGATCTGCCCTGACAGTGGCATGTCCGCTGCCAGCCGTTCCCACTATATGAATGGCCATGCCACAAAACTTGCCGCAGAAAAGCTCATGGCTGCCATGCGTAAAGAGGATGGGACCTACAGAACATACGAGGAGATGAAAGCCCAGGGCATTGAGACCCGATATGAGGAGACATATACCTGTATCACGGATCTTTCCATCACACGTCTTGATCCCAATACAGGGCTTGGTGATCCCACCCCTGCCTTTACCTATGTACTGAATATGGCAGAGGTGGAAGTGGACACCGCCACGGGTAAGACCACGGTGCTGCGGTTTGTCTGTGTTTATGATGTTGGAAAGATCGGTAATATTGATGCGGTGAGCGGTCAGGCTTACGGTGGTATTTCCCACAGCATTGGTTTTGCCTTGAGTGAAGATTACAGTGATGTGAAAAAGCACACCAACATCGCCAGAAGCGGTGTGCCTTATATTAAGGATATTCCCGATGAAATTATTCTCATTCCCTGTGAGAATCCCCGGGAAGATGGACCCTTTGGTTCTTCTGGCGCATCCGAAGCCTTCCAGTCTTCGGGCCATGTGGCTGTTATCAATGCCATATACAATGCCTGCGGGGTAAGGATATTTGATCTTCCTGCAAAACCTGAAAAGATAAAAGCAGGGCTGGAAACACTGGCAGCCGGTAAAAAAATTGAGCCCCCGAAAAAGTATTTTCTGGGGTCTGACCTCTATGATGAGTTGGAAAATATTAAGGCAAATCCAGTGAAATTTCGGGGCCATGACATGTTTGAATCATTGGGTGAAAGTGATGGATCTAAATTTTTCTAAGGGTCGTGTCAACCCATTACCAAGCTATTGGAAGATCAGACTGAAAGATATAAACAATTGTTTGCAAAATGAGCAGGCATTTTGCACGGCTGTATGCCCCTTTCATCTGGATGTGGCCGGGTTCATGGATAAGATACAACGGGGTGGGTTTAATGTGGCATTCCGGGCCTATCATAATGCAGTGGGGTTTCCTGGCATTGCTTCCAGGCTGTGTGATGAACCCTGCAAAAAAGTGTGTATCAGGGGGGATAAGGATGGTGCCATTTCCATGAAACTTTTGGAAAAAGCCACCATGGATTATGCCACAAGAACCAATCCCAATAGTTACAACATGCCGTTGAAAAATAAGCGGGTGGCAATTATCGGGGCCGGGATAAGCGGTCTATCCTGTGCCCTTCGTCTTTGCGAAAAAAAATATGATGTCACTGTGTATGAAAAATCCCAACGCATTGGCGGACACCTGTGGGATCTATTGCCCCCAAAGGTGTTTCTGGATGATATTGACCACCAGTTCATGTACGAAAAGTACACGCTTTTACACCGGGAAATTTTACAAATTGATGAATTGGACCCGGCATTTGATGCCATATATATTGCCACAGGAAAAGGCGGTGAAACTTTTGGGCTGAAACGGGATAAAAGAGGGGCCTTTGCCAGCACTAAACCCGGTATTTTCATGGGCGGGTCCCTGACGGGCAGTGAAAGTTGCAAGGCCATGGCAGACGGCCTTCAGGTGGTGCATGCCATGGAAAGATATATCAAGGTGGGCACCATGAATGCCCCGGAACACCCCCGGGGTACCCATCTAAAGATGGCTCCGGACCGGGTGGTTTCTGCACCACCGGTGCTCCCGGCCAACAAAAGTGCCTATACCAGGGATGAGACCCTGAAGGAAGCGGCAAGGTGCCTGAAATGTTCCTGTGATGCCTGTATTCGACACTGTGATCTCATGCGGCATTCCAATAAATATCCCCAGAATATTGCAGATGATGTGGAAGCCACCATCAATCCTGGCACCCTGGCGGGGGATGGGACCATTGCCACAAGATTTATCTCCACCTGTAACCATTGCGGGCTTTGCAAGACGGTGTGTCCCCAGAATATAGATCTGGGAGAATTTTTGCTGCAAAGCCATGGGGCAATGACACAAAAGGGGGCTATGCCATGGGCATATCATGATTTCTGGTTACAGGACATGGCATTTACCAACGGTGATGAAGCTCAATTAACCAGAATCCCGGACGGATACAACACCAGTGAATATATGTTTTTTCCGGGGTGCCAGCTGGGCGCTTCGGATATGATCTATGCCACTGAAAGTTATGGCAGGATTTTGGCTGAAAAGCCGGATACCGCCTTGATGATAAACTGTTGCGGGGCTCCTGCCCAATGGGCCGGGGAGGAAGAACTCCATAAAGATGTCATTGATAATATTCAAAACCAATGGCTTTCTCTTGGAAAACCTGTGGCCATTTTTGCCTGTCCCACATGTAAACAGATGTTTAAGCGGTATCTGCCGGAAATAGGGGGGGTATTTCTCTATGAGATGTTGCTGGAATGGAATTGTTCTGTCGCCAGGGCTGGCGTAGGAGAAACGGTGTCTGTTTTTGATCCCTGTTCCAGCCGGGAAGAACCGGAACTACAGCAAGTTGTCAGGCTCCTGGTGAAAAAATCAGGTTTTACCATGGAGCCCCTGGCCATGGAAGGTGCCCTGGCCCAATGTTGCAGCTGGGGGGGACAGATATCAATTGCAAATCCCAATTATGCCCATGAGATGATTAAATCAAGGGTTAAGCAAAATGATCATCCCTACATTGCCTATTGTATCAACTGCCGGGATATTTTTGCCTCTTCTGGAAAACCTGTTTTTCATATTCTGGATATTCTGTTTGGATTGCACGATTCACATCGACAACCGCCCACCTATACAGATAAAAGAAATAATCGAGTTCAGCTAAAACGTAAAATGCTGATGGATTTCTGGGGGGAAAGGCTTGAAACCGAACAGGAAGCAAAGGAGAAAGGAAAAGATAATGGCAATGGGGAAAAATTTTATTTGAAAATTCCTTTCAGTGTTAATCAAAGTCTAAACAGTAAAATGATACTGGATATGGATATGGACGCCGTTGTTAAGCATTGTGAAAACAGCGGAAGGAAAATTTTTGATCCAAAGACAGGACATTTTACAGGGCATTTAAAGATTAACAACATGACGTTCTGGGCCGAATACATACCCATGGAAAATGGGTTTGAACTTGT
>CAKZLA010000549.1 GCA_937124525.1 uncultured Desulfobacterium sp. | reverse complement strand
TTACGCCCATGGACGTGAAAGTGAGCCAGCCGTTATGATAGGGCATCACCGTGTAGGGCTGCCCGTAGCGAACAAGCGCCAAACTTTGCGCCCCTGCTCCGGTAAACCAATCGCACTTCGTCAGGTCGCCGTAGTCGAATTGTGACCAAACGACCGTGTCTTCCAGCAAAACGACCAACCGATTATCCGCATGGGTTATGCCATAGATACACCCGTTCCAGCAATCGTCGCGATATGTTCCCCATTCATCTTGGTGTTCATCGTACCAAACGAGATAAGGCACTTCGGGCTGTGAAAACCAATGCCGCGTACCCACGTAGGCGTAAGTCCACTTATACAGCGTATGATCGTACACTGCATGTTGGCATGTGCGCTCGTAGGGGAAGACTAACTCCCACCCGCCCGCGGGGTCGCACTGGTACACACCATCCA
Organism: uncultured Desulfobacterium sp.; assembly: GCA_937124525.1. The sequence continues at coordinate 10,182 of CAKZLA010000549.1, read as the reverse complement.
GCATGAAATGGTATGCTTCGTTCTTCAGCCACTGTACGCTTGGGTGACGGCTGGGTGCCGGAGCGCCGGTGCATCTGTCCCACTCACCGAATGCGCTTTGTACCCCGCGGGCATTCCAAATAAAATTCTCACCGTCTTGCACGGCTAATTGTCCTTGGCCAGCTTTAACCTGCTGTTCAGGAGAAAAGGCCGGCAAGTAGGGTCCGATCTGATACGTTTGTAATTCCATCTTACCCTCCATGGCGTGGGCGATCTGCGACCCCGCAGCACAAACCGCCCACAATGATCACCGCGTCTTAACGACGGGCAATCAACTCTCGTGCACTCTCTCCGGAGACAAGGTGTTTAATTCCCTGCTCATACGAAGAATAGTGCACTTGTTGTCTTGGGTCTTGTTTTGCCGAAAAGAAACGTGCGAGCGTTCCTGCCAAGACCGTTTGATTATGTCGCTCCAACATCCAGTTAGACACCAGTGCGACCGTTGCTTCTGCCGTACCCAGAGGCCAGTCGTTCGCCTCTACGTCAAACTCGGCGGGGCGCTCGTTCTTGGGGTAGTACTTCAACCACGGCTGATAGGCGTAGTAGAAGATTTTAACAGGACTGCAAGCTTGCGCAAATACAAAATCTCCGCCAGACCGGTAGTAGAAAGGCCCACTTGTCTTCTTCATCCGTCCCGAAGGGCGTACCCGCAACGGTTCGCACCCGCAAGCGTCGCATAGGTATTCTTCGCGACGAAACCGAGAGCGCCCCACTTCGGGCTGCCAAACCACGCTGTTCTCCCCAATTGGGATTACGATTTCTTCCTCAATCGTATCATCGTCCCAATCAGAGCGCTTGCTTACGTCGCGCATAATTTCATTGGCGAAATAGGCAAAGTCTTCAACGTGGTCTGGCCGACCTGCGGTGTGTACTGCACGATCGACCAGTTCACTAAACATTACAAATCAACCAGTTGCTGTTCAAGCAAACGTGCCACCACCCGGGGATGGCTGCCGTTGGTGTCCAGCTTGATCTGGTATCCCATCTGCCTGATTGTGACACAGAATCCTTCAAGATCTTTCTGAAGGGTGGGTTCTCCACCGGTAATAACCACACCATCCAGAAGCCCTTTTCGTTTTTCCAGAAAAGTAAAGAATTCCGTCTGTGAAATAGCGGCATCGGCATCTGAAACACCCCCCTTTGCAAGGTCAGGGTTATGGCAGTAGGGACAATTAAAATTACACCCCGATGTAAAGGCCACACATGCCACAGTCCCCGGAAAATCAATGAGGCTGTTTTTTTGAAGCCCCCCCAAAATCATTGACATTTATTCACCTCAAGAGGCAGCTTTAAATTTTTTTTCCGTGCAGGAAGCCACTTTAAAGGTTTTGCGCATGCAGAACTCGGTCTGCTTGCCGTTGTTCCACTGCTTCACCGGCCGAAGATATCCCACCACCCGGGAATACACTTCCGTTTCCGCGCCGCACTTATGGCACACGGGCTCCTCCCCGGAAAGGTATCCATGGGAGGCACAGACACTGAAGGTGGGGGTTAAGGTAAAATAAGGCAGCTTATAATTGTTGGACACCTTACGGACCATCTGCTTGACAACCTCAATATCACACACCTCTTCCCCCAGAAACAGATGAAGCACCGTGCCACCGGTGTATTTGACCTGGAGCCCATCCTGGAGGTCCAGCACCTCAAACACGTCATCGGTGTAGTTCACCGGCAGATGGGTGGAGTTGGTGTAAAAGGGATTGCTGCCCGCCTTGTATTCTGCCTCATTGGCGCAGAGAATTTCAGGATATCGCTCCTTGTCCTTCATGGCAAACCGGTAGGTGGTTCCCTCTGCAGGGGTGGCTTCCAGGTTAAACATTTCACCAGTCTCCACCTGCATTTTTTCAATCTTGCTCCGGAGATGGTCCATGACCCGGATGGAAAAAGCCTGTCCTTCTTTTGAAGCAATGCCCTTACCCATGAAATTAACGCAGGCCTCGTTCATGCCCAGCACACCAATGGTGGAAAAATGGTTTCGCCAGAAGCATCCGGCACTCTCTTTGATCTTTCTCAAATAAAATTTTGAATAGGGATAAAGATTGCCGTCGGTGAATCGTTCCAGCACCTTTCGCTTGATGCTCAAGGATTCCCCGGCAATTTTAGTCAACTCATCCAGGTTATCCATGAACTCTTGCTCGGTTTGAGAAATATATCCCAGCCGGGGTAAATTAATGGTGACAACCCCAATGGAACCGGTGAGGGGATTGGCACCAAAAAGGCCTCCCCCCCGTTTTTGTAATTCCCGATTATCCAGTCGAAGCCGACAGCACATGGAACGGGCATCATCAGGGGACATGTCTGAATTCACAAAATTAGAAAAATAGGGAATGCCGTATTTACCGGTCATCTTCCATACATTTTCAAGATTTTCATTGTCCCAGTTAAAATCCTTGGTGATATTATAGGTGGGGATGGGAAAGGTGAACACCCGGCCCTTGGCATCGCCCTCCATCATCACCTCGGCAAAGGCGTTATTGATAATATCCATTTCATGCTGGTAGTCTGCATAGGTTTCCTGCTGATATTCACCCCCAATCACCACCGGAGAATCCCTAAGAATGGTGGGCACCACAAGGTCCATGGTAATGTTGGTAAAGGGGGTCTGGAACCCCACCCTGGTGGGAATATTGATATTGAACACAAACTCCTGCAGGGCCTGCTTCACCTCTTTGTAGCCAAGCTTGTCTTCCCGGACAAAGGGGGCCAGCAAAGTATCAAAATTGGACATGGCCTGGGCCCCGGCCGCCTCTCCCTGGAGGGTGTAGAAAAAATTTACCATCTGGCCCAGGGCGGTTCTAAAATGCTTGGGAGGCGCGCTTTCCACCTTGCCAGATACCCCTTTGAACCCTTCCATGAGAAGGTCCTGGAGATCCCAGCCCACACAATACACAGACAAAAGGCTCAAGTCATGGATGTGCAGATCCCCCCGCTCATGGGCTTCCCTCACACTGGGCGGATAGATGCGATTAAGCCAGTATTCTGCCGTTATGTCCGATGAGATGTAATTATTGAGTCCCTGGAGAGAATAGCTCATATTGCTGTTCTCCTTTACCTTCCAATCCATGCGGCTAATATAACTCTCCATGAGATCCAGGTGTTCACGGATGGTAATCTTTCTAATCTGGTTGTGTTGTTCCCGATAAATAATGTAAGCTTTGGCTGTTTTGTAAAAGGGAGAATCAAGGAGAACCCGCTCCACAATGTCCTGGATCTCTTCCACCTCGGGACAAACCCCCAGACGTAAATCCCTGGCAAGGGTGATGACCTTCATTGTCAGTTTTTTGGCTTCTTTTACATCAAATTCGCCTGTTTCTTTACCTGACTTGGCTATGGCATCACTAATTTTAGATGAATCAAATTCCGCAATCCTGCCATCACGTTTTTTTATTTTTTCAAACATTCACCGCTCCCTTGGATTTCCTGCATTTTTATATAAATTTTGGCTATTTTTGAATCATTGTACTGGAGGTTCGTCATTTGATAAGTAGAATACCAGAGGGTGCAAAAATAATCAATATATAGATTTAAGTCAAGGAATAAAACGACATATTGTATTTTTTGCAAAAAAACGAATCAGACAACAACTTGAAAACATAGAGATAAAAGCCCAAAATGGAACTCAAAATAAATGAATATCCCACACCCGTGGCAAACTCATTTTCCAAGGGAGTTTTCCTGTATTTGATATCTGTTTTAATGGAATTTTATAGGATGGAGAGGGGGTGGGGGTGTCGTTTCCCCTGCAACAAAGGATGCGATGACAGATAAGTCCCATGGTTTTTCTGCGGGGGGTAAGTAATGTGAGTGATTTGGTGATTAAAAGACAGGCCCGGGTCATGTAAGAAGGTTGGAATCGTTGAGTTTCTCTGGCAGGATTTCCATGAGGTGATGAATAATTTTTGCCGTAACACCCCACACCACCACATCCTTATAGGGGTAGGTCAATTCCTGGATATCCGGGTACCTGCCATGGAATTTTTTATCCCTGTGGATCTGGATAAAATGGTGTAATGGAATCCTGAAAACCCTGGAAATTTCATTTTTATCAAAATCGATATCTCCCATTTGGTCCCATATTCCCAGAAATGCTTCGATATCTCTGTTGTTTATTGTCTGAAAATGGCCCAGAGAACCCACCACCATCACCTGTTCCCGGGGGATAGCCATCTCTTCGTCAAGCTCACGCAGGGCCGTATCCTCCCGATTTGCGTCCTCTGGGTCCACATGGCCACCGGGGAAGGCCATCTGATTGCGCCAGGGATATCCCGGGCGGTCGGCCTTCTGGATCAAGAGCAAAAAAGGTTCGGGATGAGCGCCAGCCAAGGCCATCACACTGGTGGGCTGAAATAGAGCCGCGTCCGGGGCAAGGGGATGGGTGGCTTTATGGACGGCACGACTAAGCAGTTCATGGCAATGGATCTCACAGGATAACATCAGAATCAGCTCCTTTTATGTAAAAAAGCGCTTAATGGGTTTTTGGGAATCCAAGCCCGCACGGTATCTCAAAATCGCTTTTTCATTATTCGTTGTGCCGGCAAGCATTTGCTTTTATAAGAAAATCCCGGCAAGCCAAGGTGCAATACAAGAATTAAGAACGTAGGGGGCAGAATCTATTTCTGCCCCATGTTGTGAGCAAACCCAGTTTTTCAAACAGATTCCAGGAGCACTGAAATTTCCTGGAAAATTTCTTTTTCCATAGCAACCAGATTCTCTTCGGGTCCCCGGGCCTCCACCTGCTCCAGCAGCCTGAAAAAAAGATTCACCAAATAATCATTAACTTTTTTTGACACGGCAATATCCGGCATATCCCAGTAAAGGGGGGAAGTTTCATCTGACATGGCCCTTAAAACGGTGTGGCAGGCAAACACCACCCGCCGGGACATCCACTCCACACCGGGGTCCAGAAAGGTCACCTCCCCTTCAATCCCGAAAAGCCCGCTTTTTTTCAGGCGATTCATCTGTTCAAAGGCCGCATACCCAGAAGTACCGGCAAGGACAATCTGGCAATGACACATGAGGTTGGCGGTGCGTTCCAGGTGGTCCAGAAGGTTATTTTCCATGAGAAAGGCCATGTTGGCCCTGAGATCCGCCACGGAACTGTCCGGCACAAACATGAGGAAACCGATCTCCGGTTCAATGCCATGGGCCCGGCAAAGGGCAATGGCCCCGGCTCCTTCCTGGGCCGCAGAGCGCTTGTTCAAATTACCAAGAACCTTTTCAGATCCGCTTTCAATGCCCATGAGAAGGGAATTAAACCCTGCAGCCGTCAATTTTTCCAGAATTTCATCATCCAGATCTGCCGGTCGTGTTTCCATGCCAAAGACAATGTTCAACGGCTCAATGAGCTGCAACAGCTCCAGCACCCTTTTTTTACCCTGGCGGCCGGGGCCAATGAAATTGGGGTCTGCAAAGTAAAAATTTTTCACCCCTTTTTTAACCAGTTGGGCCATCTCCAGAGCAATGTTTTCCGGGGTTCGGCCCCGCCACAAAGGCCCCTGGTTGTAAAAGGAGGGTACCGGGCAGAAACTGCAATGGTTGTAACAGCCCCGGCTGGCCAGCACCGTCACCGTTCCTTCCAGGGATGAGCGCCAGGGAAAGGAAAAATCATCGGGATTTTTTCCCGGCCGCCGCACCGGTGTTTTACCCACCGAGCTATTCCCCCGGAATGCCAATCCTTCAATCTTCTGGAAGGGTTGTCCCTGTTCAAGGCTCTTTGCCAGGTCCACCAGGGTATGTTCAAACTCACCCACGGCCACGGAATCCACAGACTGCCAATTTTCCAGAATTTCACCATACACAAGAGTGGGAAAAAAACCAAATAGATTAATATGGCCGGTAAAGCCCTCTGTTTTCAAATCATCCAGAAACTCAAAAAACGAAATGGTATGTTCCCAGAAGTACACGGCATTGATGCACAGCAAAGAAGGGTCTGCGTTGAGAATCTTCTCTTTGGTCTCATGGAAACCCCAAAAGCCCTGGGCAGCGTCCATGAATCGAGTTTCAAACCCGGCAGAGTCCAGTGCCGCTGCGGCATATCCCCCCATGAGACAGGACCACAACGGGGTATTGGCAATGTCATTGAATCTTTTTATTGAAGGCATCCGGGGATGCTCCAGCACAACTACTTTCATTTTGCAACCTCCAGGAGATGTTGGTCCAGTTTCAGACGGGAAAAAACACCGGCGCTATGGCACCGGGCTTCAAATTCATGGAGCAGATGGCTGCCCTGGATGGGGTTATGGTATACGGGATAGAGTAAATCCGTTCCCGGGTCCAACAGGCCGTCACGGATCAATTTCCCGGTAATGGGGGCACCGGGGTAAAGCCGTATATGATTAAAAATCACGGCCCCCAGATTGCCGGCAGCGTCATGGATGGCAAGGAGTTCATCCAGCATTTCCCGGGCCTCTGCCACATGGTCATCTGTCTCTCCCGGCAGATTCACCAGAAAATGGCACATGGTGAGCACCTCTTTTTCCGCCGTCAACCGGGAGGCCTTGAGAATATCTTCCCGGGTCATTTTTTTATTCAATAACTTTAATCCATAATCGGTGAGGGCATCCCCGGAAAAATACACCGCCACCACACCGGCCTTTTTTGCCAAATCAAGGTTTTCCAGGGTCAAAGAATCCTCCCGGAAAAACCCGGTCCAGGAAATATCCAGATCACGGCGAATCAGTTCCCGGCACAGGTCTTCAAAATGATCTGCAGGACGGTTAAGCACACCATCTGTGAAATGAAAAAGTTTGATACCCGCATCTTTATGGAGCAACTCCATCTCATCCACAATTTTCACAGGACTTCGAAGGCGCATGGTATTACCCCCCAGAAAGGGATAAAGGCAGTAACCGCACCAGAGGTCACACCCCCTTTTTCCTTCAATGCCCATGGCAGCCACATAGGCATTGCCCCGGGTGTAGTCCAGGGGAGGAAAGGCAGCAAGATCCATGGGGGGGATGGTGTCCATATCGATTCTGGATCCCGGGGGATTTAAAACCACCTCTCCCCGGTCCCGCCAGAGTATACCGGGGATGCTCCGGTAATCAGGGTCAGCTTGCAAAAGAGAGGGAAAAATCAGTTCCCCCTCTCCCTTGAGCCCCACATCAAGCTGGGGCACCTCTTCCATTAGGCGTTGGGCAAAAAGGGAAAAAGCAGGGCCACCTGCCATAAGTCTTGCCTTAGGAACCACTGTTTTTACCACCAGGGCCGCTGTTTTCAAGGACGACAGGTAAGAGACCTGGTGACCTGCCAGGGGATCAAGGTTTCGAAAAGAAAGGGCCACCACATCTGGCTTTTGCTGTGTCAGAGCCTTGTTAAGTTCCAGCCATGGGTCCGGGCAGACATTCATATCCAGCACCTTTTTTTCCACGCTGTCCGGCACCGTGCTGGATAACCGGGAAAGGCCCAAGGGGTAGACCTTTTCTCCGGCCCCCAAATGGGATGTGGGAACCTGTACAAGTAAAATATTCATTATAAACTCCATATACAATTCAATTATTTAAGAAGCAAAAGCCCCATGTATTTGACATAGTCCATTTTTTCCTGCACCGGCTTTAATGAAATCCCGGCCCGGGCTGCGGTTTCATAGACATCAATCCCCGAGGCCTCCATGGCAGGACGTGCCAGGTCGTGGTGACGGCAGGTACCATCTTCGGGACACTGGGGGCACAAAGTGCAGGGACCAGCCCCAAAAACAAAGGCTTTGTGAAATCCCGCCAGAAATGCCGTTTTTTCAAGGGCCAATAATTTTTTATGAAAGGCCTTTCCCGGTGGGGTTCCCTCCAGCAATAACAATGTGTCATAACTGTCTATCATCTCCCGGGCCTCTTCATGGGACATGCCCTGGGGTGGGCATTGCAGGTTTTTTCCAAACCCATCACACCCCCATTGGCATTTTTTACGCACCCATGGAGCCGTAACCACGGTTTCAGGAGATATTTTTACGGCACGTTCAAACCCATGTTCCCGGGCAATGTTGATCCATCGATTGCCCAGACATCCGGCAGTGCCGCTTCCGCCAGCCACCATGAGGAAGGTATCCGTTTCAAGGTCAATGACTTCACATGTTTCAATGCCCCGGGCTTTAAGCCACAGCGCAATATCTTTGCTCTCATGGCAGCAGCCATTGTAGGTGTTAAGCATCATGGTCAAATCATAAAGAGCGCCTTTTTCAGGATTTTTTCCTGCCCTGTCCGGGAAATAGTCATGGATCAGTATGACACCGTCGGTATCCAGAAGAGACATGGCCTTATCAAGCAATTCCCGGGCTTCCTCCGGCCCATAGGCGTGGAGAAAATTACTCAACATCACCACCCCGAATTTCTGATCAAAGGGGTGGCTTCTGAAATCACCTTCCATGGTTTCAATGCCATTCCAGGAAGATTCTTCTGGATAAAGCACATGGGCCGCATTGATGACCTCAGGAAGTTCAAACAACACCCCAGCACAGTCAGGTATCAATTGCGCCAGTGCCCGGATCATGCTGCCAGCTCCACCGCCCACATCCAAAATGGGCCCATTAAGGGGTTCGGCCTTTAATATGCCTGCAATGTCCAGGGCTTTTTTTTTTACCAGGGTATCCATGGCCGTGACATAACGAAGATTTCTTGCCTTGTAGTCCTCTTGTGAAACACCGTCCGGTGGTATCGAGTCATCCGACTCCCGGGGCTGGTCATGGGGCGGAATCTTTTCCCGGGAAACCCGTGGGGCAAGCCGTGACCAGTTGGGCTGCATGTAGCGTCGATAGAGGAAAAAATCACCCATATAGCTGGTTTTCCCCGGCACCAGATAACAAGAAGAGACAGATGTATTGAACCAGACATCCCCATACCGGGCCACCAGGGCCATTTTTTCCAATGCCCTCAAAAGGCGGAACAGGGCATCGGCATGGCATTCTGCCGCATGGGAAATCCCAGTAAGGGAGCTGTGGCCCTTGTCCAGGTGTTCAAATAAATTCAGTTCCAGGGATGCAAAGAGTACTTCAGAATACCAGTATGCCGTGGCCAGATCTTCCAGGTACTGGAAACTTTTGTGGGTGGGATCTGCATTTTTAAAATCAGGGGACATCACAGACAGTCCTCCTGATTGGTGGTACGTCCATGTTTAAAAGAGATACTACAAAAAAACAAACAGGTATGATACCCGCTCATATGGCCTCCGTCTAAGCTCGACATGCAAAAATACCCACGTCGACAATTCATCGACCCGGGGATTTACCATCTCTCCGAAAGCCATCTATTTACACTTCTCCAGCAGATATTCTGACTTGTGATTCTTCCTACTTGCCGCGCCTTCCCATGCTGTTTCGATCATTACACTCACAGCACAGTGACTTTTATGCAGCGTTCGTCCTCACTCACAGCGGCGGGTCCGTCCCGGAATTGCACCGGGTTCCCTGTGGATAGCGACATTATTTACAGCAAAAACAATACCACACCCGGTGTTTTTGTCAAGCAAATGAAACGGTGACAATGATGAGGCATGAACCAATAAATTCTTAGATATCAAGCCATTACAAAACAACTTTCCGCGGTAACCTAAATAACATAAATTAAGAACCCATTAGCACGACAGCGACACTTTGACTTAAAACCCGTATGCCAATTGATTTTCCCTTAGCTTAATCACCCTCTATTCGCTTATTTTTTTATAACTTATTGAAGTTATTAATACCAAAAAGTTGGCCATTAAAAAACTAAGATAATATTATGTAGTAATTACAAAATCTTATAAAAATGAGCGAAATGTGGGTAATCAGCATTAATCATAGGCAAGATGACATACGTTTTTTACGTTAACTTCAAAGTATCGCTGAGAGTTAAAAGCACTTTACACTTTCTTGGAGCATTCCCCATTTGCAGGTGATTGTTCCTAAAAGACTGTAACCTACTTTTGGGGTCATATACTTGATGAACCCTTATTTACCAATAAACGCAATGGTATCCTTAGGGCATTTTTCAATGGCTTTTTCTGCGCCTTCCACCTTTTCGTAGGTGTAGGCCGTTGCATCCAGGATGGCCAGATCCCCTGACATGGTAATAATGTCAGAGACCTTGGCACATGCCTTGCAACCCATACATCCCACAGCGCATGCACTGGTCACATCCTTTCCCTTGTCCCGGTTGGAGCAGAGAATGGCAGGCA
>CAKZLA010000548.1 GCA_937124525.1 uncultured Desulfobacterium sp. | reverse complement strand
GCGGCCCTTTTTCCCTGCCGGTCTAAAGCACAGAAACTGCGGGCAAGCTCCTCAAACAGTCTGTGCTTCTTAACGCCTGGAAGGGCAAAAACCCTACCCCCTTTGGTTCCCAATGTTCCGGTCAGGGCAGTCCTCGGAGGCTCTGCTGTCGGTGCTTTGATGAAGGTACCTTTAATATTTATTGTCCCATCCCCATGAGCAGCATGAGCTTTTTTCCAATGTCAACATTGTCATACATGCCCAGAAAAGCTTCATGGCCTGTACCAATGGCTGAAGTCAACACGGGAACTCCGGTGTGGCTGAATGTGGTCCAGGCAATACCCGCCCGGTGGTTCAAAATTCGGGTGAGTGTGACGGTGAGGGGATCTTCCCGGCCATAAAGAAGGGCGTTTTCATCATTGCCAAAAGATTTTTTCTTTTTTCCCTTTTTTGTAAATGGAATATTTTTTCCTACGCTCCGGGTCTTCTTGTTTATATTATTGACGCTTTTTTCATAGGCAGATTGAATCATATTAATCTCAAGGGATGACAGGGCAGGATCAATGCTATTTCCATGAAATCCAAGGCCAAAACTTGATGTAATCAAGGGCATTATTTCTTCAAATGAGGGGGGAATTTCCATTGATTTAATCTGTTTCAAAAAATCATTTTCAAACCGTTGAAATGACATTTTCTGATGCCCAAGAAGGCTGAAATCTGTTTTATATCCGGTGCCGGCAAATCCCAGGGCCATCCCGCCGCACTCATGATCCGCCGTGACCACAATCAATGTCTCCAGGGGATGTTTCTTATAAAATGCATGGGCTTCTCCAATGGCATCATCAAATGCAAGGATGTCTCCCACAGCAGAGGCAGCATCGTTGGCATGGCAAGCCCAGTCGATTTTTCCCCCCTCCACCATCATGAAAAAACCAGGCTCCCCTTCCAATAACTCAATCCCTTTACGGGTAAGTTCCCCAAGGGAGATATCTTCTTTTAGAGCATCCAGGGCATAGGGGAGGCTCTTTCGTTCCACAAGCCGGGTGGGCATGGCAATCAACTTGCCGTCTTCCCGGGAAAAGGATGTAAAATCATCCCGGGAATTAACGATGGTATATCCATTTTCCCGGGCCAGATCCAGGGCGTTTATATACTTGTGAACCCCGGCATTATCAACCTTATTCTTCCCTCCACCACTGGTATCTGCCCTTTGATTTCTTTTGTTTTCAATATCCATGAAGCCCCCACCGGCAAAATAATGAAAATCACTTTTTGCCAGGGCCAGTGCAATGTCATAATACATATCCCTGGAAGGTACATGGGCATAAAAACCCGCCGGGGTTGCATTATCCAGGGAGACACTGGTCACAATTCCCACCTTCATGCCCCGATCCCGGGCCATTTCTGCGATACTTTTAAGGGGTTTAAGTTCACTGTCCAATCCTAAAACCCCCACATTGGTTTTTTTCCCACAGGCAAGGGCTGTTACAGCGGCGGCAGAATCGGTGATAAATCGATTGGCCGCATGGGTGGAGGTCAGACCATGGCTGGGGAAGGTATCCATTACAAGGGGTTTACCGGCAAATTGTCCAGCAAGCACCCGTTGGCTTATGCCCATACCATCACCCACAAATAAAAACACATATTTAGGCCCCAAAGCCCCTGAACAAGGTATCCATGCCAGCAAAAGAGATATAGTTATGACAAACAAACTAAAGGTCAAACGGGCCTTTTTAAAAAAACTCATGGTAATATTTCCTCCGGCTCGTAATCTTCCAGAATGGAAGTTCGACGGGTTTAGAGCGATGAAAGAAGAACCTTAACCTGCCTTCATCTATTTGTTGCATCAATCTCTCCAGCCTCCATAAATCGGTCAGACTGCTCCAGTTCTTCGTCAAGCACTATAAGGGAAGTGAGATCCTCCACAGAATCCCCCTGCTCCACTTCCACACCGTCACCCTTCACAGGCAATGCAAAATAGCGCGGCTCGATTTTTTTAAATTGCTTGTCTTGGGATAAAATTTCAAGTTCACGCAATAAAAACAGAAACCGTTTTTTGCCAGATTTGGGGCAATTGATCAATCTGAACATCGGTCTTACTGGATGTGGCAAACCCAAAACCGGTATTTAATTTTGTTTCAAAAAATTCAAACCCAAGTTCACACCGCTCCCGCCCCTGCTTTCTGCGTGCCAGTCTTCCCAGGGTATCCGGGCGCAATACGTTAATCAGCTTATCTGCATATTTTTTCTGCAACAGGGCTTTTGTGGGGTCCCCGGCCTTTGGGTTTCGTCCCTCTTCAGCACTTGCAGTCATCACCGAATAGGCGGTTTTTAAAATATGTGATTTTCCAGAGCCATTCTCCCCGATGATCACGTTCAATCCGTTGGAAAAAATAAGTTCTGCCCCGGGGAAGACTGTGAAATTTTTAATTGACATTTTTTTGAGCATCATTTCTCCTAACGATCAAAAGCAGAATTCAAATTGCTATCTGTCTGACCCCATTGGCTCACCAATTATGACAGGTGGCTGTAGTTGTGACAAAGCCCCATTTTCCAGATGTGGTCTTGTAGTAAGGATATCAATTTTATAAACACATCAGTTAAGTTCTCAATAAATCCGGGCATTCAGGGAAGCATTTTGAGTAGCATCCGACGTTTTAAAAGGTAAACAGATTTTTATAACCCCAAGTTATTGAAAACTTACCACATCAGTATCTAAATGTGTGAACTTAGTCAAACAAATTGACAGCTGGGGATAGACCTGAGTCCAACACACCGTATCTCCCGGTGCAGATTGGGCTCAGGCTTGTCTATAATGCAAACAATTTCAAATTTCATTTTTTCCTTTTGTATGTTATCTGTGAGCCAGTGGGTTTGAGATGATATGAAGAGGGCCGAAATTATCATAAATGATACTGCCAGATGATTCTGAACATTATTCCTCAAATTCGGCGGTTTTAAATTCCAGAACATTGCAGTTTTCTTTGACGGCCCGCTGCAAGTTGTAATCCAAGGCAGAACGCCTTAAATGAGTTTTTCTAATGTATAAAGTTGAATCCCGGAAAATCAACTTCATATATTATTAAATTGATTTACGGGATTGTTTTACATAATTTGCAAATCCTGATATGTCTTTTTTCGCATATAAGTCAAATATGTGGATCTGGATAATAAATATAATATCCAGTTAGATATTAAATTGTTAATGATATCCAGACCGACACAACAACTTGTTACGTCTTATTAGAAAAAATGTAAAATGGACCTATATAAATTCAGATCTGTTACTACAAATAATTTAGCAGCGTTAGCTAATAATCAAATATGGTTTTCATCTTTAAGTGATTTTAATGATCCATTTGAAGGAGCATATATACTAAATTCTGACCTTCCTTCAGAAATTCATTTATGCGTAAAGCTAAAGAGTAAAGAAGAGGTTGGGGAAGAAGCATACCTGAAAATGTTAAAAAAGATGGGTCTTCAAGAAGGCAACTTTACTGAAGAAATTTTTTTTAAAAAAATGGTAGAACTCGATTTTGAAAAAACGATTTCTATTGTACATAATGCTAAAATTGCAAGTTTCTCACTTTTCAACGAGGACAGAGACCCGATTTTAGAAAATTTAATGTGGTCACATTATGCGGATGGGCTACGCGGTTATTGCTTAGTTTTTGATTATGAAGAATTGCAAAAGCACATTTGTTATTCCGCAGAAAAAGCAATACGCCCAATAAAAGTTAAATATCAAGATATCCCTAATACCATTAATCTAGTCGATTTTGCCAACTCAAATAGCTTTCTCAATATAAATGGGGATAATCATATTCCCAAGACAACCGAAACAATAGGTACAAAATCAAGTGATTGGCAATATGAAAATGAGCTGCGTCTCTTGGCATTAGAAAGCGACAATTTTCATACATATTCTCCTACGAACCTTACAAAAATAGTTATTGGAGAAAAAATGCCGAAAAACCAAAAAAAACTAATAATTGATATTGCCAAACGCAACAATGCAAATATTGAAATCTGTGAGGCAAGGCTAAAGAACAAAAGCTATAACTCGATGTTCAAGTTTTTGATGATTATACGGTGCCAAAAGATCTCAGCAAGAACAATATCTGGCTGATAGAGACGGTGTTGGTTCTAATCTGCCCAAAATTCTTCCGCTCATATGTTTTGCAGATGGCATGAGCTGGAAAACATCTTTAATCGCTTGGCCCATTTCCTTGAGTTTCTCACCAGGATCTTCTTGCTGTACCAGAAATTGAAAACACTCCATTAAAACATCCATTTGAGCCCTCCGTTGTAGACTTCCCACAGTAAATACGGGAGTTTTGTTTTCCAGGCAGGCTTTCTGCTCAGGGTGAAGGAGGAGGCAATGGTCTATCAATAGACTCAGAATCAGGCCTCGGCTTGATCCCTCTTCGTCACATTGTTTGGCCTCTTGCCCCCATCCTTCATAAAGCTTCCAGTCTTCAAAGAAAACCTCTACAAGCCATCTCAAAGAGTATGCCTGGATAATGTCGACGGTTCGCCAACTCACATCAGTAGCAGCTAAATAGCGGTATTTTTCTTCTCCTTCATATTTAAGGGCGATCACAAAAAGCACCTCGCCTTCGTGCGCATCAACTTTAAGGCGGGCACTGCTTACTGTTGTATTGATTACCTTGCCACCTCGTATAGTGACGGTACAATCTACCCCTTTGTTAGTTATATCGAAATAATCCTTAATTGTTTTTTTGGTTCCTCTATGGCGTATGTTTTGGCTTGATTTTAACTGGCTTACAACTTGTACTCCTCCAAAAATATCAGAGGCTCCATTCATGAACTCTTTTGAACCATACAATGCATCTGCCAATACGCATCTGACTGATATTTCAGGATGATTTCTTCTAAACTCCTCAAGCAAGAGTAAAGCCAATTGAATTTTTTTTGGGTAATCAGGGTCATTTTCTGGCTTAGCAGGACGCTCACTTTTAGGAACTCCTTGCTTTTTTAAGTTCTTTTCTTCTTTGGTCCAGGCACTGATTGCTGGATCAGGCATATAAAATTTAAAACCAACAGGCACAGTGATAGAATCTGTCACCAAAAGCAACAAAACAATTGTCTGCCCATTAACGTACCCCCCGCTTGCTTTGTGTTTTTGCTTATGAGCCTTGTGTATTCGTTTTGTATTCTTAGATCTGGCACGATCCGACTCATCAAGAACAAGGACACCGTTTGTAATGCCATACTTTTTCAGAATATGCCGTACGCTTGCAATAAGCAATTTATCCCATGGAATCTTACTTTTACGAAACATCCAGGATAAGGCAGATATTTTATAGTCGCCCAGGCTCACCCGTTCAAATTTTGCCCAACAGACAGCGTTCACCATTAATATACCCGTAAGACAGAAACTGAGCCATGTTTTTTGGCTGAAGGTCAACCTCGCCCCAGCTTGATACTGCTCCAGGGTATTATTGAGATCTTCGATGTATTGTTTGATAAATGCTGTAGGTTTAGCTAATATCACTATTAATGGCCCTTTTTTGCTGATCAAGGTTTCTTCAATAGCCGTGATTATATTATCAAATTCCAAATTTTGCTAATCATAAAAACTTGAAGATCGAGTATAAATTAAAAATAGTTTCGGTATAAATGACATAACAAACAACTAGAGCTGACGGCATAGCGCCCTCGATAGGCTCCAGTTCAATGTTTATAGCAAAATAAACGGTGACACAGAGCTCGGTGTAGCCGCAGCTCAGTTCGGTGTTAGCGCAATGATAAAGTTTACGTTATGTAAATCATCAGAAGGAAAAATAAATGTACAATATAATTATTGACGCAGAAGATGAAATTAAAGCTCAGATATTAGGCTGGAATGCCGAATTGAAACACCAAATAGAAGGGGTAGAAATAAATAAAAAAAACAAGAGAATTATCAAAAGGGTGCTTTAATTTTGGAAGCGTAGATATAATTGCCATAGCGTCTTCAACTATGGCAATCATAGCATTAATAAAACAAATATATAATCTTAGTATTCACTGAATTTCTATTTTAAAGGAGTTATTGGCAGACCTCAATGGATTATGTTAATGCAATAAAAGGCT
>CAKZLA010000547.1 GCA_937124525.1 uncultured Desulfobacterium sp. | reverse complement strand
CGGGCCGGGCCCATTGCCCCTCGGGGGGGCGGCATGATACCACTTTCAATATTTAACTCAAGAGCCCTAAGTTCTCATAACTCATTGAAATCATTAAGGCCTATAAAATCAAGCTCTAAGGCGCAGGCTCTATAATTTCAAGGGGTTAGCAAATCTCAATACACAACATGCAAAGAACTTAGGACTGACGAGTATTTAATGATATCAGGGCTGTTTTTTCACCGGGACCAGCACCAGGTGATGTCCCCGATACCGTCTGCCCCCGGGCAAGTCAATGGACATATATTTATCCCGGAAACCCAGCTTTACCTGGAATCCGTTCCGGTGGCCGGTGCGATAGTCTATGATAGACTGAAACACCGTAAGGGCCACAGCCACGGGCAAAAGTGGGGTCTCTTCTTCCAAGGACGCCTCTTTTAAAAGATCTTCCATCATTGTGGCTTCGGAGGTCCTCACCCGATTCAGGATCATCCCCCGGGCATGTTTCATGAGGGGTTCTGTGAGTTCCGCCTCGTAATGGGCAATGGATTCTCCGTCAATCTCCTGGAGGACCGAAGGCTTATCCCCTGTGGTGCTGCGGCGTTCCAGGGCCTGGCTGATGGTATCAATGATGGCACCCGGATCAAACAAAGATGTCTGCACCGGGGGATCAAACATGGCAATGAATTCCCGACCCACAGCGGCGGCATCCCCCTCTTCCATCCTACACACCCTGCGAAGCACCTCTTCCAGGGGAGGTAAAATTCCAAGCTTTCGTTTTCTGAACAATTTATAGCTATTCTGGTGATAATCGTCGGGAAGACGTTGCAGTTCTCTCACCAGTTCCATCTGACGCCGGTTCAACCCTTTCAGGTGCCGGGCCAATTGCAAAAGCTTTAACTCCTGGTCTCTGTTCTCAGTGACCTGGAGGTTGTCCATCACCATGTGGTGGAGGCGGCCACTTTCCATCTGAATCTGGGTGGCCTGCCCTGCCCCCTGGTCGGCCATTGTGTTGATCCGGTGAAAATCAATGGAATGGATGTTTCGCTGGATGGCCCGGCGGGTGTTGCGGATGTCATGGGCCTTTCGGGTGCACTGCTTGTTGTTCTGTTCTGCCACGGCAATGGCATCATCCACGTTCCCCCGTTCAATGAGAAGCTTGATACGCAGGTTTCCAATGGCCGTGGAATCCAGGGCACTGGTTTCATGGAGGCCAAAATAAGCGGCATATCCCTCGTCTGTGAGAGAAAACAACGTTTCCTGCCCTTTGCCCGTGTAAACCGCTTTTATCAACCAAAATTTTCGGTGCTTAAACCTACCCGAGGCCCCTTCATAATAGCGATATTCAAAGGGAAGATAACGATTGTTCCTGTTCACCAGATGGTCAAATACTTTTTTTAAAAGGTCGGACAGGGCCTCTTGGGAAAGTGCTTCCGGGGACTGGAGCTGCTTTTTAATGGCCGGACTTACCTTCTCCAGTACCTCTTTTCTGCTGGCCCCCACATGATATTCGGTGAGCTCGGATACACTGTCCAAAATGGCAAAGGCCACCCACATCAGATCAACAAGATCCCGCAGATCCGGTCCTTCTTCATCCTCTGTGGTGAGTCTGCGGGCTTCCAGTTCATAGATTGGGCGCATAATCAGACTTGAATGCACCACACGGGTTACATCAGATTCCCGGGTTCTTATTACCTGGGTTGTGTCTGATTCCAGGGAATCCATTTCCATGCTCACGGGGAAAGCCGTCTCATTTTGCTCATTTTGCATGGCTCAGACCACCATTTTGTTAATGACGATCTTATGGGCTTTTCCAAAAACCATGATCTCTTCAGGTTTACAATCACCCTTAAGATAGGTGTCCATAAATTCCGGCGTGGACAGCATATACAGGATATAGGACATATGACCTGAGTATCCGGTGATGTCTAACTCCTGCAGGGCCTTAATGGTGAGCTTGGCATCTTCCATAACCTGGCGGCTTACCATGGGAGGGTTCTCCCGGGTGCACACATGGGTGGAGTAGATTCTTTGGCAGGAAAAGGGACGATCCTCATAAATCATGCAGGCATTGTTTTTCATTAAAAAGGGGCAGGCAACCACAAGGCTCTTTTCCCTTTTTTTGATCTCCTGCTGAAAAAGTTTGGTAAGACTTTTCTGCCGGGATCTGGGTAAGGCCTTCATGGCTTCTCTTATAGCAAGCCCTTCAAGGGTGGTAATATCAATGCTTCCTGCCTCTTTGCAGCAAAAGCCACACCCTTTTTCACAGGCCTGTTCTCTTTTTGCGTCATTGGCCTTTTGGGCAAATTCTTTGTAAACACCTTTTAATTTCGGTAATTTTTCTTTTATCATTTCTAAATTTATTCCAATGCCGGTGGGCATTCCCCGGCAGATAATATTAAAATTATTTTTTGATGCGCTATCCTTTTGTACCACATTCCAAACAATATTAAAATTTGGGGTTGGTCACCGGGTCAAACCCCTTTTTTGTATTGGGTGCACGTGGTTGGATGAAGGTTCAGTTTGAGTCTCTCTTCTGAACCTGGGGAACCCTTTAAAAAATTTTCAAAAAGATCAATCAGGCCAACTTTGTTTGTCTCAATTTGAGTTTCTGTTTTTATATCCCTTAAATCAATGAAAAGACTTGAAAAAATACCAGGTATGTCTGCCAGGATATCTGTATTTAAAAAATGGTTACGATGATAGATGGAATGATAATTGCCCTTTGTCTTTTGAATAAAAAGCGGATTGTTCTTTAAATTTGTCAGGGTTGAAGATCTGTGGCAACTTTGAATGCAGTCTTCATCAATGCAGTCTTTTTCACACCCAATGACCTGATGAATCAGACATTGTCTGCTGGTCATAAGTAAAATAGGGTGATAGATACTATAGTAGAGCTTGAAATTTTCAGGCTGAATCATGCGTTTTATCTGAAATTTACTCAATTCATTGGAAATAAAAGAGCCATGGCAGTTAAAGCCTTCCTTTAAACACAAAAGACTGAATGAATTGGCGACATTAAGATGGGGACCTGCTATCCAGGAGATTCCTTTTTTCCAGGACTCATGGGCAATTCCGGTGTTGTTTGTCACAATCATCCGGGGGCGCAGTTGATGAAGAAATTCCACCGCAGCTGTGTAATCATCTCCGATTAAAATGGAAGGAAACCAGGGAATCAATTTTCTGTTTTTCAGAAAAAGATCCATGCATCTTGCCTGCTCCCTTTTGAAACCATTGGGCAATTGAAAGTAGATATCTGCTGAGGTCGCATTGGAAAGATACACATCTTCCCGGGATGAGATCAGTATGGCCAGGGAAGGTCCGTCTTCCAGCCTGGGTTGTTTGTGTAAGAAGGGAATTTCAATGGGCTCAATCCGCTGTCTTGAACCATTCAGGAGGAATAAAATTCTTTTCTTTATTGAGGAGAAGGCATTAAACGATATGAAAAGATCCCTTTCAAGCCCGGCTGTGTCCAGGTCCTCAATGTAATATTCCGTATCGTTTATGGCGCTCAGGCGGACTAACAAATCATCGTGATCCAGGGTTTTA
Source organism: uncultured Desulfobacterium sp. (assembly GCA_937124525.1). The sequence continues at coordinate 29,646 of CAKZLA010000547.1, read as the reverse complement.
AAGGCACTTTTCTTTTTTTTGTGTTTTTTTGCCGGAATAACGGGTTCATGCTCCGAATGGCCGTCGGGCCTTGCCGGGTTTGTTTTTGCAGCATTTACAAGTGGGCTTTTTGAAAGTACCTCAAAGGAAGTCTCGGGTGTCTTGACACATATTTTTAAAAGGGTTCCTCGTCTTCCTGAAATCGTCAGGATTAAAGGAACCTTTAAGGTGCTTACAGATTCAATTTTATTCTTTACAATGCTTTTTATTTCTGCTTTTTCTTTAAAATTATCTTTCTGACCTTTTACCCATTTTCTCTCCCTGGAAAGGTGATTGACTTCAATAAGATGTTTGATGGAATTATCCCGGGGATTATCAATGAACATGGACTTGTTAATGTCTCCCCTTAAATAGTGGTCTGAAAAATCTCGGTTAAACACTTTATAAAGATCACTGGTGTCATGGCTCAGTGTATCTTTGGTGTAAAATCCATGAAGTTGTTTTCTCCAGGAATTGACCACCGTATATACATAATCAGATTTCTTTATCCGTCCCTCAATCTTTAATGATGCAACCCCTGCATCGTATAGCTGCCTCAGGTCCAGGTATGCACAATTGTCTTTGAGATTAAGGGGGAACTCTTTACCCTGGGGGGTGGTTACATATCGGTCTCTGCAGGGTTGACTGCACCTGCCGCGATTTCCCGAATTTCCTCCCATCGCAGAGCTCATATAGCAGATGCCGGAAAAAGAGATGCATTGGGAGCCGTGGACAAATACTTCGGTCAGGATATTAAGCTCATTGGCCTTGGTGGTAAGGGCCTTGATCTCCTTTAAATTTAATTCTCTGGAAAGATTGACCCGGGACGCAGCAAGTTTGTTTAAAAAAAGGATTTGACCTTCATTGTGGGTTGTCAACTGGGTGGAGGCATGGATTTCAATCGTTTTAAAATATATTGACAAAAGATAGAACAAGCCCAGATCCTGGACAATGACTCCATCTATTGAGGTGTTAACAAGTTTGTTCATCAAACTGATGAGAAGAGGGATTTCACTTCCCACCACCATGATATTAAGGGTGAGAAACACTTTGCAGGCATTTCGATGGGCAAAACTTAATATCCCGTTCAAATCCTCAAAATTAATATTGGTGGCACGGTCCCGGGCATTGAATTTATTCAGACCACAGTATACGGCATCAGCCCCTGCTGTGACTGCAGCTTTGATTGAATCCATGTCTCCGCCGGGTGCCAGCAGTTCCATTTCTCTTTTTATGGGACGAATTTCAGATTGCTTGTTACATAAGATGGTTGTGGGACGGGAATGGATGAAAATGGTATAAGACTCCTGTTTTTTGCCCATGCCGGGCGCTTATACTTGATTATCAAGTTTTTGGCCCTTGCTTATACAAGAACGGGGTCAGGCTTGGCTTATGGGTGTTATTCATCCCGATCCATGCAAGCCGGAAATTTCTGGGAATAATGCCCATAGGCCAAGGCGGACCCCAGTGGTATATCCTTACCAAGGCTTCTGGAATCTGCCAGCACAAGTTTCTCCACCCGTTTAGGATAGTCATGGGCAAATTGCAAGGCAATTGGTCCCCCCCTGTGAATTGCCGACAAGATCAACCTTTTCTTCCACTGGAGCACCCATGGATTTGATAATTTTTTCACGTAAAAGCATTGGGTTTACTCACATGAAGGGTATTGTTCCGGTTTAACGCCTGTTTCTTCAATGAGTCTGGGATATTTTATACCTAAAGCAGGCTCTTGGGGCTTTTTTCTACTTTTGGTGATTTTGAATGTCCAACTATCACCATAATCAAATAAATAAAAAAGCTTATGACCCTTCTCCAGGGGATATAACGCTTCTAAGGTTTTTTTATGTACCAACCCATTGTCATCATTGTATGCAATACGTTTATAACTCCTTTCTGTTCTTGAAGTATAAAACTCATATAGATGATCATTCTCAAAATCCAAGCTCTCTTGTAATGCAAGGTGAAAGTCTTCTAAGGTCGATGAAGCATCTATTTCAATCGTTCCTTCCCATTCTTCCCTTGCATAAGCACCAAAAAGTAATTTTGCCTTTAGTATCCAGATCATTTTATCTCCTTATTTATTTTTTTCAATTTATGTTCACAAGAACAATATAAGGCGGATATCCTGATGTCAAGAGCCCCAGAAACCGCAAGAAAAATATTGTCTACCAGTTCAGAATACTTATGATAAATTGTACTTTAGAAAACGAGTAAATCCTTTTAAATTAGATCCTTATCTCTAATTTTCATGTTATTTTGGCAAAAAAATCAGAAAACCTTTTTGGTTCTATCTTGTCCAGGTTAGGCTATATCTGTTAATGGGGGTTGGTCATAACATGGGCCACATAGCCATTGATTGGTGTTAGCAAAATCATAATAAATGAGAAAAAAAGTGGCATCCTTCATATCACTCCAAATGTACTTGACATTTTTTAGGAAATAGTTCCCGAGAAATGGGCCGATTGCTCCAACAAGTGTAAACTGGAAAATGAAAGATGCCAAAAAAAATAGACAAAAAATGCCCGGTTTGAGAATAAATAATGCACTATCAACAATCTATTCAGAAAGGAGTTACACCAACAAACCGGGCTATGAACTCTCAATATGACAATTTTACGCAAAATGCAAACTCCAACATCAAATGGCCGACGTTATGATCAAGCCCCCGCCGGGTTTTCCACAGGGAAATCAAGGTGCCCTGGCCTGTTAAACAATTTATGATGAAAGAAAAAATGGATAATCGTGAATGGTACAGAAAAATATTGACGGATATTAGGCACCCCACATTATGTCTAAAGCAGTTTTTCCATTGAATGCATGGCTTTTTTCTTTAGAAATACTTTTTATTTCAGATATATCACCCTGTGAAGTTGATGCCTCCCCCTTGCTTTGTTTTACAATTTGAGCATGGGATACGTTATCAATATTTTTCTTTTCCAGAATATTCCCAAGGCCAATCATGTAAAGTGGGGAATGATGGCAAGAGGCCTGCATAGATTTGCTGGACGGATGCTTATTGGAAATGGACAATGACTTATTCTGACATAATAAGTCCAAGGCGGTCTTTCCATTGACAGCGTGGGTTGTTTTATCAGTATCTTTCTTTTCCAGGCTGCCAACCATGCTGACCATGTAAAGCGGGGAATGTTTGTATTTTGCATATTGTTGGGAAGAAAGTCTAACCCCTTTGATGTCCACGCGGGCCGTCAATTCTTTGTTTAAAGCTTTTTCCTGATTATGAGATGCTGCCACAACAAGATTTGCTGCAATCAGAAGGCCTGCAACACTCCAGATACCGATAATTTTTTTTATTTTTGTTTTCATAATATCCTCTCTTTTTTAGTATAGATCAAAATAGTCACATTTAAATCATTGTAATTCAAAATCGCTTTTGTTAATTTCAAATCCCGGGTACTCAATACTGAGTACCTTCTATTTTGCTATTTGGTCTTTTTTTCAGATGTTTGACAAGCAATTAATTGTCATGGTAGGCATAAGCAACTCAAATGGATAAGATATGTGGATCTGTTGTGTGATATGTCTGAAGAACTGCTGAAAATGTTTTATTCCGGCAAAATCGACCTTTGTCTTCGAAATGCCGAAGGGGTTGAGCCCGAAGGGGTGGTGCTCAGGCAGGAACCCCTTATCTGGGTAAGCCCCACAGATGCAGAGCCGGAAAAGCATTCGCCCTTACCCATTGCGGTATTTAATAATTGCATTTACCGCCAGTGGACAGAAAAGGTTCTTAAGAAAAACCATATTAAATTCCGTGTGGCCTATTCCAGCCCCAGCGTTTCAGGGGTTCTGGCAGCAGTAAAAGCAGGGTTGGCCGTGGCACCGGTGGGGGCCAGCATCAATCTGTCTGGCCTTCGCGTTTTACCCGAAGGGACTTTACCGGCCTTGCCCTCTGCAGTGGTGACACTGCACCAAGCCCATTCTCGTAAGAATTCGCCCTTGGCTACCCTTGCCCAGTATATCACAGAAGAATTTCGTTCCATGCCTTTGACAGGTGAAGGAAGAACAAACGGATTAATTGGTTGAGAGAACTTCTTTCAGGGTGTTAACAAATTTGTAAAAACAAATCGTCCTTTTTCTTAAACTACGGTGATCAAGATTATCAAACATTTTTTCCCTTAATCCCCTTGATATTTCCAGTTGAACCCCTTCCCCGCTTTTGCATCTGTTGCAGATATTTTCAGGGCTGATCCCTTTAAGCCCAGATACTTCACTTATTTCGGCATTAAATCCAGCGACTGTCAATGCATGCATTATTTTTTGTTTCAAGTGTTGATTTCTTCCGCCGATGTGAACTGTTTCCGTTCTGAATCTGGAGCCATGAACTGAAATAACAGTAAGGGCATTTTGTGCAACCTGTATTCCCAGGGGTTCATCAAATCTATTGCTGGTTATGTGCAATATTCTGTTCCCTGATTTTTTTAAAGCTTTGAATGCATAAAAGGTATGCTCACATCCGGCCATGGCATCTGCTATATCTATGGTGCCCGGCTCTATGCCTCCTCCGTGGGGAGATATTACAGCAATGTTAGAATCAACCCCACGATGGAAAATCGTATAATCAACATTTAGCCTTTCCTTCTGGCTTAACTCATCATAATTCGTATATTTATCTGGCATAATTTCAAATTAAATCAGAAGATTATTAAAGTTTGTTCGCAACCATAGATTATCGCCGATGACGCCGTGCAAACCTTACAAAAACCCGGTAGTCGCCGGAATTAATATCTCTTGGAATTTGATACCCATCAGGTACCAGCAGTACCATGACACGACCTGATGCAGTATCCTGCTCCGGGGTTCTGGACCTCCTGTCCTGGGGCCGGGCGGATTTGCGTCTTGGATGTTTTCGGGGAGACCGAATATTTAAAACACGTGCTTCCAATTGTCCATGTCTGGTTTCCATTTTTTGTGCGGACGGGCCGATACGTTGGGGAGCCCCGATAACAAAATGCATATTTCACCTCCGTTTAAATTACATATTACATCGGACCATAATGCATATAACTTAAGGGCAATCTTCATGAACAATTTGGCATCCTTCAAAAGTACTTTACACTTTTTTAAAGCATTTCCCAATTACAGGGGCTTTTTCTCAAAAGACTGTAAAGTACTTTTAGGGTCATATGAAGGATACCAACCATTTTCATAGAATAATCAAATTTTTAATCACACCTGAAAATCATTATGATTCCCCCAAAAAGTAATTAAGAAGATAATGATGAAAGTTCAGTTTCCTTTTTTTCAGTGCCTTGTGCACCATAGGAGATTCTTTGCAGAATGGCATATTTTTATTGTAAAACAAAAAAAATATATGCATTGTGGAAAAATCATCAAAAACTTGTGAAAGGAAAACAAAACTTAACAGGAGCAAAAATGGAAGTTGTCATCAAGGAAGTACGCGAAATTCCAAAAAAGCAGCTCATGGAACTGTATAAACGTAATCAGTGGTCATCCGCAGAGAAACCAGACCTACTTTACAAAGCCCTGAGAAACTCCCATTCCCTTGTTTCGGCATGGGTGGGGGAGCGGATGGTTGGAATTACCAATGCCATCTCCGATGGATGTCTGGTGGTCTATTACCCTCACATGCTGGTGCATCCAGATTATCAGGGGAAAGGGGTCGGACGTAAAATGATGGACGTCATGCAGAAAAAATATGGTGACTTCCACCAGCAGATGCTCACAGCCGACGGCAATGCAGTGCAGTTCTACAACAAGTGCGGTTTTGAAAGGGCGGGCAAAACAATACCCATGTGGATCTACCAGGGGGAGGATCATTAAATTCAAAAAAACGGATGAGCTGCTGTTATATTGGCGCAGGACGCGTACCCGCCTGCTTCAGCACATTCGCACCATGATGCCCGGGGACAGATTGCCATGGTATGGGCCGGACATGAATGCCTGATCTTTTGCCACGGCGCGTTTAATGGAAACCTGGCAGATACCCGGTTAAAATGGCAGGGCGAACATGCCGGGAAATGGCTCTCTCTGGCCCAGGCATTTTCCGGTATCCCCCAGGACCCACCCATACCCGGTGCACACATGATTGATGAAACTCTGCGGTGACAAAAAGCTAACACCAAGGAACCACTCCCATTTTTTACCGCTGGGATTTATTGCCCCTTCTGGTCAAGGTAGCGTTGGCACCGAAGGGCCACATTGGCCTGAAGGTTACGATACCACAAGGCATAATCAAACCTGTGGTATATCCCTGGAGGGAAGTCGCCAACGTCCAGGGTATCCGGAGGGGTGGCGATAAGGGCACCGATTTTTGGATCCACCCTGGCACCGGTGTAATGGACAACTTCCCGGTCAATGTGGCTGGTGGTGTCATTGAAGAACACGGCACCAAGGTTTAAGCTTTTGTCCGCCGGTGTTCCATCTGTTGTCCAGCTTAAGGGATTAATGCAATATGCCCCCGGCAATAATACCGGAGAATCCGTGGCATCAGGGGACTGGGTATTATAAGAAATAATGACCCCGGTATCTGTGGCACCGGTGGCGGGTTTCATCCAGGGATAAGTGGTGAAATCCTTCTGGGTCACAGAGTATCCGAGTAAATAGGCAGCCACCAGCTTTTTCTGAAGTTCCGGATTATTGAACTGCTCCCGCATCAGGGTAATCAGCATCATGGCCCCCTGGCTGTGACCGGCAAGGATGAAAGGCCGGCCCTGGTTGAAGTGTTCAAGATAATAGTTAAAGGCCCGGGAAGCATCGGAATAGCCCAGTTTGAAATATTTATTCTGGAACATATCTGTCTGGGGATCCAATTTGGCAAATGACATCTGGCGATAGTAGGGTGCAAACAAATTGGCTGTTTTTGAATAGGCACCAGCCTGGGCATCCATGAGATGCTCTGCGGTTTTTCGCAAGGAGGCATTGTTTATGTCCATGTTCGCCGGAGAGGAGTCTCCATAAATTGTGGGATAAATGTAAAAGACATCCACAGGTTTATCCGGCGTTGGTGCCTGGAATACCCAAGAAGATATCTTGCTATAATCAGGGCTCAGGGGGGCCTCCCCGGAAGTTGTTGCAGCCCGGGCAGTGATTCCACAGCCCCAGTACATCAGCACGACAACAGCCAATGTGGAGAATATCACCTGTTTTTTTATCACTTGAATATACAATTGCCATGGATTTACCTTTTGAAGCTTCATTTGCGTATTTCCTTTCTCATATTGCTGGCTGTCAGAATTCAATGTTAGCGTTTGATCATGGAGTTGCCGGGCTTGATCATAACCTGGGCCATTTTTGAAAATAATGGGGTTGGTCATAACATTAAGGATTGAGATCAATCTTGCAGGTCGACACAATCCTTAATGTTAGAAGGGAATGTCGCCATCATCGTCATAATCATAATCATATTCTGATATTTCGTCCATGAAACCAAAGAAGACCTCAAGTGACTCACATAAATTCTTGATAATTTTGCTGTGCTTTAATTTTTCGTCTGTTGTGGTTGTTTTTTTCATCTGTTTTAGAGATATCATTATCTCCTTTGAAATTCCATTCATTATCTTGTCAGACTTCATAGATCCTCCTAAGATTAAAGGTATAAAGATATTCCAATTATCATTTGCACCAGCTTCAGTATATGTCAAGGCCAAAAAAGCCAGATTATGGCGCACCAAAGAAAAAAATGTTCATCATGGAGGTAATGGCCCACATCACAATGGCATAATGCCAGTTGTTCTGTATGATTCCCCGGGCCGATGCCCGGTATCGGCTTAATAAAGCCAATCCAACCCCTGACAAGGGACTACTGCCCGTTGATATGGCCCAGCTACTGAGAAATAAAAAACCCAACTGGGAATTGCCCGGATGAAGGGGTATCAATAAGGGACTCACCACGGATATGCTGACAATGGGGTGCACCCCCATGATGCATAGGAGGACCATCCCTCCCAGAATCACAGAAAACATGGTGGCGGTAAAGGTTGCCCCTTCCAGGGTGAACACCGCTGGATACACATGGGTAATGGCTTTTATACCGGTGGAAAAAACCCCGGCAGCAAGAAACAGGGCAAATTGACTGCTCACGGATGTCAGCCGAGTATTTATAAAACTGCCCAGGGTTGTCAGCCGTGGTCTTGATTTCATAAAAATCAGTGCACCCAACGGGGAAAGCAGACTGATGAGATTCATAATGCTGATGTCCGGCCGGAAAGAATGGGCACAAATCACTGCCACGGCAAAGAACGCCGGGACTGTCAGGCTTTCCACCTTAATGGGATAACCGGAGAATTCTTCTTTTCGGAAAAAGCACACTTCAACAATTGAGTACCCAATGGCAATGACACTCATGAGGAGACCGGGAATCAGCGTTTTCTGCCACAGCATTCCCGGAGCATAGGTCAGCGCAACACCGGTGGCCACAAAAAAGGGAGACCACCATGCCGCAGCACAAAATGAGCGGGCCAGAATAATCAGTTGGGGCCGTGTTAAGGTACCGTTCTTCTGAAGTCGATCTCCAAAAACAAACAGCACAGACAAATTAATGACGGCTGCCAGCAGATGGGTACCAAAGGCCGTTATGATGACAGCTTTTTTCCCCTTGGGCAGGGTGTTGTCTTCCATACCTGTGTTTGTCAGGCCAAGAAAAGAGACGGCAACAAACATGACAAGCAGTGGCAGATTGGGGGCAAGAATTTGTTGCCACCCGAAAAAAATACCCCTGTGGGCAGAAAAAATCAAAAGCATGGAGCCCATTGCCATGAGCGCTAAGGTCTGATTGCGAGCGCTCTTCCCGAGGGTGGGCCACATCAGAATCGGCACAAGCCAGGAAAGCAGCATCGGCACCGCCAGCACAACGGGTACAGGAATGCTCACAAGATACAAGACAAGGGTGCCAAAGATGATCCATCCGATATATTTTCTCATTTCAGAACAAAAATGCGGCAATCCCAAGGCTTACACATGGGAAGCCCAGGCCAGATCAAAGGCCTGGTCATTCTGATCCAGATTGGTAATGATCAAAGAAGGGGTAATCCAGGCCTGGTCATCAAATTCATGCTTATCGGCAATCTTGATGGTGGGATAGGCTGTCTGTCTTGCAATTTTCTTCACCGTGAGAAACCGGGTGGCATTTTCCCCGGAGGAAATACGGGTAAAGGCCAGATGTAGCACATTGTTACGCTGGGCCGCCTTTTGATAATTCTCAAAATCTTCCATATTATATTGTTTGCCCGGCAATATCTCCATACGGTTGGTGTAGCGGGTGTCCACGTCCAGGGCGATGTAATACCGGTGCTCATCAAAGTCAATTTCATACCCGTCATAAAGGGTATAAACATTGCCAAGAATGGTGATGAGCTTTTCAAAGTTATCAATCTTCTTTGCGTAGCGCTCCCCCTCCTGATTTTTACCCACATGATAATAATCGGCCATGAACAGACAATGCTCTGGCAAAAGCAGCAGCTCTTCCTTATTAAATTCGCGCAATATAAACCGGGAAATGATCTCCCGTACCTTGGTGGCCTTGGTGGGCCGTCCGGAAATCAAAAAGTATATCCCATCCAGGCATTGATCCTTTCGCCACTCTTGGAGCAGGGCGTACTGTTTGCCAAAGAGTAGCTCCAGAAACCGGGAAAATTCCTTTTCAATAAAGATGTCAGAATCCCACCATTTTTCCTCATCATCGGGCATTCGGGTTTCCTTAAAGACCTCGTTAAAGTACTCCCCCGCCTTTTTTTCAGAAAAGGACTCTTTTCGCTTCAGGGTGGTGGTAATACCCAGATCCTGGTCTTCAAAGGAGCGCATAAGAAGGATACTGGCATCGGTGGTCAAGCCGCCAATGTCCACATGACACACCACAAAGGTCAGGCCTTTCTTTTTTTCCTGGAGGGTGTTTTTCTTCTGGGAAAAAAGGAACTCAACCTCCTTTAAATCCGGCAGTCGATCCTTTTCACTGGACAGATCCCAAAAAGGCATGAGCTTGATAAGATTGAGAAAGTATAGTTCGCAGGACCCGCTCTCATCGGCGGATATATTCACAAAGGTTTTTTTAAGACTTCTCAGGTTGGGGGGAAGCAAAGGTTTCCACTTATTGTGGCCGGCAAATTCCATGCACACCGAATAGATGCTGTCCCGGTATCCATTTCTTAAATTTTCAATGAAAAGATCCGGTACTGTGACCCGAATTTCCGTAATCACGGGTACGGCAGGGCCGTTCCAGGGCCGCCCTTCCTTGGGAGCAGTGATATATTTAAAGCTCTCCTCCAGCACCTTTTTAATATAAATTCTGAACTGGGGGACATTGCCCTTGTAGGCGGCAAATTTACTGGCAAACACCGATTTTGCACTTTTGACAATCTGGCTGTTGGAAATATTGATCTCATCAAAATTATCCACAAAGGCAAAATCGCGTTCATCACCCGAGGGAGGATTGATAAAAGCAGAGGGAAAGCCCCCTTCGGTGCCTTTGCCATTTTCGTAGTGCACCACATACTTCCAGGTGTCGGTGATTTTATCCCGGCCAAAGCTACAGGGCCAGCAGAGCACAGAGGTGCGGTAGGAGCCAAAATCCACAAAAAGGATATACTCTTCACGGTTATTGGGATCCCTTGACGTTCTTCCGGCAATGGTTTCGTAGTAAAGGCGGTTGTCATCTGCCAGCTCCAGCTGAAAATCATCCACCTTTTTTTTCTTTCGTTTAAAAAAATCAAACAGCATTATTCGTCCTCCAGTGCTCTTCCCATGACCGCAATATCTCCCCGAATCAGGGCATTGGGCACATACAATTCAGCACTGTTCATTATAATATAGGGCAGATCTTCCTCCCGGGTGCCCAGAAAGCCCTTGTTTCCACCGTCCAGGCGTTGTTTCATGTTTTGCCACAGCTCTTCTGACACCCGCTGGCACATCCCGTCGTCATCAAAAAACTGCATGAGATACTGGGCAAAAACAGAATTCCAGAACCGATCGTGGTTGTCCACAATGCCATCTGCCTGGGTGGCCATCTCATTATTAAAATAGCTTCTGATGGCGTGATACCGCCCCTGGACAATGATCCGGCGCATTTTTTCTTTCACCTCAGCCACCTCATCGTAGGTTTCGATCTCATTGAGCGCGGCCATGGCATCGGTGATGCAGTTTTCCGCCTGGGTTATCCAGGGCATCAAAAAAATAATATCCAGGGCTTCTCTTATGGTCTCACCCCCACAGATGGATTCAAGAAGGGCCCGGGACCAGGCAATGCCCCCATCCAGGGTGATATTCTCCTGGATTTCTTCAAGGTTTTTGTACCGGCTTAACCCGGAAATCCAGCCCTCCACGTAGGGACCTGGAGCACCAAAGGTCACCGGATAACTCCCATTACAGGGATTCACCAGCTGGATAATGGTATCAAAGGCGGTGTAGCTCTTGAAATCCGTGGCAATATCCTTTTCCACATGGGTGTTACCACAATATCCGGCAATGGCGCTCTCCCCCTGGAGGGACACCACCAGGGGCAATTTGCGATCCAGGGGACCGGTGTCCAGCACCTCCCGGTATTTTCTCAAAATAATATCCATGGGATGGCCCAGGGGGATGGCAATTTTATGTTGAAAACAGGCCACCAAAATACCGGGGAACCGGATGAGATTATCCACCAGATTTTTTTCAAAGGTTTTGTGCAGTGCCCTTTGGGTTTCCATGGCATCTGCCCCCTCTTTGATCCCGGGGTACTCAATCACCGGCAGGGTCATGGGTGTTTGTGCGGAGGGTACCAATACCTGGAGCAGATAATCGTCGGGCACTGCCCCCTGGGAAAGGTCGTACAGCTTGCCAAAAAGGTCCGGGGTGATATCATCCCGGATGATCTGCCCGGTACTGATGGCAAGTTGCCTTATGAGGATGCGGTTCACGGCATCAGAAGGCTCCACCAGGCATGGGACTGCTGTGTTTTCCGAGGTGTTATGGGTCTTGACTGAAAAAAGAGTTCCCAGGGCTTCATGGCCAAACAGGTCCAGAAGATAACTGGTTTTAAAGGATTTGTCTGTGCCCATGATGTGGACGTACACCGGGGTATCTGTGGCTGGTACATGCTCCAGACACTCCCGGCAGGCTGTAACCACTAAAGACGCTCTTTCTTTTTGACGGGAAGGGACAATTTTTAATTTTTCAATGATACTTTGAATATTATCTTTTAGCCGCACCAGGCGGCTTTCGTTAAAACGCATGGGAATTTATTCTCTCCTGACAATTATTTCATTCAACAGGGTCGATCACCCAAGGTCAATCCTGCTCGGTGATCTGGTAGCCGCCATCCACGGACTTGATGATTTCAAGTTTTTTCTCATCAATTCCAAATTTCATTCCATTGATTTCATGCTTGTAGCTAAAGGTGATACTGTCACTGTACACCATGAATGAAAAGGGATTAAAAAGATTAACGTCTGCCCGCTCAAATTTCACCACCCGGCCATTTGCAAGCTTTCCCCGGAAATGATCTGCATTTTTAAACAGGCTGACAATCCCCGATCGTCCCGGACTGATATTCACCGCCTGGGTGGAGGAGCTGTCATCCTTGGATAGCTGCACAAGGGAGGTATTGACCTGGATGGGGTCCCGCTTCAAGGTAACATGGCTGCTCTTTTCAAAGGAGGATTTATTAATGAGGTTTGACAAGACAAGGGATGTCAAGGGATCATAACACTGGATACCATATTTTCCCTTGGAATCTTCCATGAGTAATTCCCGGTGTACTGCCACGGGAAAGTTTGACTCAATGGGGCTCAATTGCATATTTTCAATCTTTTCAGCAATCAGTGCCAGTTTAAAGGATTGCCCGATTTTGTCCGTGAAATAAACGGCTGAAGTATTGGAAATTTTCAATTCCCGCTGCTGGGTATCATCAATGGCATACCAGGTGTAGGTCTGGTCTGTGCCACCTGCACCCATGAGGGCCGAGGCAATGCGCCGGGGCACCAGGGTGGACTCGTCTCTCTTGAAAAAGGCAGCAAAGGACAGCTTGCCCGTGGTGTCTCTTCCGGCCAGCAGATACCAGTCAATGTCATCCAGGGGGGCCTCTATTTTCAGGGGCGAGAAAGTATATACATCGGCAAGAAAATTTTTCATTTTAAAGTCAATGGTATCAGCCTTGAGCATCTGGGAGAATTCCTGGGAGTCCCTTAGCCGTTTATAATCTGTGTAGGAGACCATGTTCTCATTGAGGATTTGGCTCACCTGGGGCTGTTTGATGTTCAGATCCCCCACCTTGAAATAAAATACATTGCTGGTGTAGCCCGACTCAGCGCAGGAATAAATCCTGGCAAGACGCTTCATCTCTGTTCCAGACAGCTGCATTTCATATTTTCGCAGGGCCTTGGTCACGGCCTTGTTGTAATTAAAATAGACAAAAAGTGCCAATCGGGTGCTTTTAAAATTGGCATCGGAATCCGAAGTGTCCTGGTAGGCTTCCTGATTCATGCAGGAGAGAAGGTCTTTGACATAGTCGGGGTTTAAAAGGGTTTCTGCAATTTTTTTTTCATCAGGCTTATCTGAATCCAGCCACGAATACACTTCTGGGAAAAGTTCATTGTAGAACACCATTTCCATGGAGTCAGGATCGCTGCTTCCCAGTGAGAGCTCAAAGGATTTACCGGTGAAAAATTTATCATACAGGGCATATCCCCCTGCGGACACAAGGGCCAATACTCCCAAAATCACAGCAAGCTTAATCAAAAAGGTGGTTCTGGGTCCCCCTTTTTGAAGTTCTTTAAGAAGGGCAATGGCCCGGGACTGCCCCTGGAGGGAGTCCTTGTGCACCACGTTGGCACCATAGGCTGTGATGATTTTTTTATCTTCTGAACGGAAAAAAACCCATAGGGAGCCAATGTTGTCCCCCCTTGTCACCCGCACTTTCAGGTATTCAATGAACTCCTTTCGTGCATTGGCAGACAAGCTGGCCATGGGGATTTGTGTCATTCCCTGTTCCAGGGGAATTTTCCCGTTGATATCAATGATTCTCACATCCAGGCTGGAGGTTACACTCTGATACCGCCTCACATCCTGAAAAATACTGCATTCCGGTGGCACCAGCGCTTCAAAAACCAGGGGATAGGCCTGAATTTTTTCAACGGGCAGCTCAAAGTCATCAAAACGACCCATATATATTTTTCTCCTGTAAAATCAACTCTGTGGCCCACCACCATCCAAATGAGAAAGACACGGTTCAAGGGCTTTAAATAAAATTATCTATTTTATCCACAAACTATCCAAAAGTCAATTTGGTTGGAGATTAATTCATAGGCCACCGGAATGGCAAACAATTTTCAACCCTTGTAATCAGGCTTGCCCAACCCTTTACAAGCACTCCATATCTTGATATTGCCCTTGGAAACAAAATTTTATTTCATTCAACTGCCATGTCGTTTTACCGGCACAACAAATATTGAAAATGGCATAATGCCGCCCCCGAGGACTGCTGTGGGCACTCGAATGCTTTATTTTCTAACAAAAAAAAGGAAACGCCCAATGGATCTGTTGATAAAAAACGGCATGATATTGACCATGAACGCTGGGTTGCAAATCATTAAAAAAGGGGCTGTTCGGGTAAGGGACGGGGTTATCGTATCCGTTGGCAAGGATGCGGCTGATTGTTCGCAGGATGCCCAAACCCGGGAAATTGATGCCCATGGGGGAATCATCATGCCCGGCCTTATCAACAGCCATACCCATGCGGCCATGACCCTGTTCCGGGGGCTGGCCGATGATCTGCCCCTGATGGAGTGGCTCAATGATCATATCTTTCCGGCAGAATCCCGGATCACAGCGGATATGGTGTACCGGGGAACCCTGCTTGCCTGTGCCGAGATGCTGCTTTCCGGCACCACCTGCTTTTGCGACATGTATCTCTTTGAAGAAGAGGTGGCAAAGGCCGCCGCAAAGGTTGGCATGCGGGCCGTGGTGGGGGAGGTTCTCTATGATTTCCCATCCCCCTGTTATGGCCTCCTGGACAAGGGGTTTGAGTATGTCAGTACCATGATGGAAAAATGGAAAAACAACCCCCTGATCACCGTGGCTGTGGAGCCCCACTCCACCTATACCTGTGCCCCGGAGCTGCTCAAAAGAGCGGCGGATATGGCCCGCACACAACAGGTACCCCTTGTCATCCATGTGGCTGAAACCTGCAATGAGGTAAAACTTATTGAAGAGAAGTATGGGAAAACCCCTGTGAAGTTCCTTGCCGATCTGGGGGTGCTTGGCCCCAATGTGGTGGCCTGCCATTGTGTGCACCTCACCCCGGAGGAGCGGACATTGTATCGACAATTTGATGTCAAGGTGGTCCATTGCCCGGAAAGCAACATGAAGTTGGCCTCGGGGGTGGCACCGGTGCCGGAATTTCTGGCAGAGGGGATATGTGTGGCCCTCGGCACCGACGGGTGTGCCAGCAATAATGATCTGGATCTGTTCCTGGAGATGGACAGCGCAGCAAAGCTGCACAAGGTGTTTTCCATGAACCCGGAGGCTGTGAATGCCACAACCTCCGTGCAAATGGCCACCATCAACGGTGCAAAGGCCCTGGGACTGGATGGGATTATTGGCTCACTGGAGCCGGGGAAAAGGGGTGACATCATTGTGGTGGACACCCGCAGCCCCCACATGGTTCCCATGTACAACCCATACTCCCAGCTGGTGTATTCTGCCAGGGGAAGCGATGTCATTACCACCATTGTTGACGGCAAGGTATTAATGGAAAACCGAAACCTGACCACCCTTAATGTGGATCAGGTGATGGATGATGTCCTGGACATTGCAAAGGACATTGCCGCCGGGGATTCGGCTTAAGTTACCGTGGATTTTACCCCGGCGTTGGGAGTTATCCCTCCTGAAAGAAAAAACGTTCTCGGCCAAAGGCAGGTTTCAGGTCGTCCAGCCACACGGCCGTGTCATCAAACCGGGCATAAAATGGCAGGTTTACCCACCGGGAATCCCGGGCCTGGATGAATTTCAAGGCAAACACCTTTTCTCCGTTTATTTCAGGGGTGCCGTCAATCACCACCTTGCCCGGTGCCGCAGACATGGAAGGCCCTCTCACCGTGCGGCACAGACCTGACACATTGGCATAGGCCTGGGTGAAAATTTCATGGGCCCGGGCCAGGGAGACCTCAAAATAAGCCCTGGGGCCGGTGTTGCGGGCAATGAACAGATAGTAAGGGATCATCCCCAGCTCCACCTCTTTTTTCCATAGTTCCTGCCATATCTGGGGATCATCATTGATGTGACGCACCAGGGGGGCTTGGCATCGCATCTGGGCACCCGTTCCCAAAATTCGTCTGACAGCCGCCTTGACAAGGGGATTTTCAAGCTCCCGGGGATGGGTAATATGAGCCATAATGGAGAGATGAATGCCGGATTGAACAATCTTTTCAAACAGTCTTAACAAGTCTTCGGCGTCCTTATCCCCCAGAAAACGATGGGGCCAGTAGACCACGGATTTGGTCCCCATACGAATGCTGGAGACATTGTTATCACCCCGTGTCAAAAGGGGTTCCACATAGCGCTCCAGGGTTCGGGTCCGCATGAACAGGGGATCACCCCCGGTGAAAAGGACATCATTCACCTCTGGATGCCGGGACAGATAATCGGTGAGATGCCGGGGTGTGGAAGAGGCAAACTTCAGATCTTCCATACCCACAAACTGCACCCACCGGAAACAATAGGTACAATAGGCATGACAGGTCTGGCCCTGGGTGGGAAAGAACAGCACCGTTTCATTATATTTATGTTGTATCCCCTTGACCTCCAGCCCATCTTCAACGGGAACGTTCTTTTCCACCTGGGCTGCCGGATGGGGATTGAGGGTCTTCTGGATACGACGCACCTCCTGTTTCAAGGCCAGGGAATGTTCCGTGGCACATTGAAGGCGCTTTATGCGGGTGAGATCTTCAGGTAAAAGCATGTCTGGATGGGGAAAGGTGAGCTGAAATATGGGATCATGGGGGACTTTTTCCCAATCAATAAGTTCGTTGATCACATGATTGTTAACGCGGAAGGGGAAAACCTCGGCAACGGCGGACATATTGTCAAGGTATTCCCGGTCAATGACATCAATCTGGGGAATGGCCTGAAAATTTTTCTGGGTATAGACCTTATATTTCTCATTGTTATAGCCTGTATTCATGGGGACCTCCTTTGGACAGGGGATAAAAGACTCCTTTCTTATTATAAAATCATTGATAAAATGCTTTTCATTCCTGGATGGGTTTAAAAAAAACGGGGTGTATTGAACCAAGCATGGAGAGCTTAACCTAAATTAATATGCTATTCGTAATAGCTGAATTACATTTTATTTTCAAGGTTGCATATTTTTTGCTTATGGGCCGACATTATGGGGAGGGGGCATGTTGCGCTTTTTGCACAATCCGGGCACAAAGGCAGCATTCAACAAAAGCGCCAACAACCCAGGCTTGACCCAATTCTCCTAAATTGAAGTTTCCATCCAAATCTGATAAGCTCCCGGTGATAAGAAACAGCAGCTTGGTTTTGTCTAAAAAGTTAAGCAAAAAAACAACAGGGGTTGAATGGATCATATCATGGATATTGAAACTATAATTGCGGCTGCCGCAGGCATAGACATGGCAGATATCCTGTTTATCAATGGCAACATCATGGCGGCCCTTTTGCTCTGCCGATCTAAAACACAGAAACTGCGGGCAAGCTCCTCAAACAGTCTGTGCTTCTTAACGCCCGGCAGGGCAAAAGGGCTTATCGCCTTTGGGTCCCAATGGGCCGGACCCATCGTCCGTCGGGGGCTCTGCTGTCGGTACGTTGCTGCTGGAGCTTCTTATAAAACGAACACAACAAATTAAGGACATAAATAACATGAATGTGGATGGAAAAGAAATGCGACCCATCTGGTTTGATGCTGCATCAAAAACCCCCTGGGTCATTGATCAGAGAAAACTGCCCCACCAGCTCATCAAGACCAATCTTAACTCTGTGGATGCCGTCATTGAAGCCATACAGGAAATGTTTGTCCGGGGAGCCCCCCTCATCGGTGCCACCGGGGCCTTTGGGGTCTACATGGCCCTTTTTGAGAACAAAGGCAAAGGGATGAATGACGAGCACCTTATCCAGGAATGCCAGCGTATCAAAGATGCCCGTCCCACGGCGGTGAACCTGGCCTGGGGGGTGGATCGAATACTTCAGATGGTTTTACCCCACGGCACCCATGATTCAAGATTAACCGCAGCCCTTAAAGAATCCCTGGCCATTGTGGAAGAGGAGGCAGAAAATTGCAGGCTCATTGGCCTCCACGGTCTTTCCCTCATTGAAGAGATCAGCAGTACCAAAAAAGACGGCCCTGTAAACATTTTAACCCATTGCAATGCCGGATGGCTGGCCACGGTGGAATATGGCACGGCCACAGCCCCCATGTACACGGCCTTTGACAACGGTATTGACATCCATGTGTGGGTGGATGAAACCAGGCCATTAAACCAGGGAGCACGACTCACAGCCTGGGAGCTTGGCAAACACGGCATTGCCCACACCGTCATCACCGACAACGCCGGGGGCCACCTCATGCAGCACGGCATGGTGGACCTGGTCATCGTGGGCACAGATAGAACCACCCGCACCGGAGACGTGGCCAACAAGATCGGCACCTATCTCAAGGCCCTGGCAGCAAAGGACAACAACGTCCCCTTTTATGTGGCCCTTCCCTCCAGCACCTTTGACTGGACCCTGCGGGACGGCATTGCAGAAATTCCCATTGAAACCCGTGATCCCCACGAAATCACCCACATACAGGGGCTGGATAAAAACGGTGAGCTTGCCACGGTGATGGTCCCCCCGGCCCACAGCCCGGCGGCCAACCATGCCTTTGATGTGACCCCGGCCCGGCTGGTGTCTGGATTCATCACGGAAAGGGGGGTGTGCAGCGCTTCTGAAGCTTCCATTCTGTCCCTTTTTCCCGAACGAAGCTGAATCTTTATCAAGTGGTTTGCCGATTCTCGTTCCTGCAAAACTTGATGGTAAATATTCGGCCAGCATTCCATATTCACTTAGGTTTGGCCTGCTCACATAGCATTAGTATGCTACGCAGTCCCAAATACGCGAATATGGGGCACTGGCCAAACATTTACATTAGCGATCCGAATATTTACACTTGATCATTGTGTGAACCTTAATGATCAATCCTTTACAAATGATTCATGGGAAAGAGGGTGAAATTTCTTAACCGCCTGGGTTGAATACACTCAGAAACAGATTAAAAACTTCCCGGGGGGATTTAGTGCTTGACAACGAAACCATAAAATACATAATAAAACCCATGCTGACTGACATCGAAAAAAAAGTTGTGGCTTCCCTCCAAGGAAACATCCCTGTGTGCCAACGCCCTTTCCTGGCACTGGCTGAAGCCATTGGTATTTCGGAAGAAAAATATCTGGATATCGTGGCCCGGCTCAACGAGCAGGGCATTATCCGACGCTTTGGTGCCACCCTGAAACACCAGAAATCCGGATTCAAAGCCAATGCCATGGTGGCCTGGAAGGTGGATGAAACCCGGGCCCGGGCCGTGGGAGAAATCATGGCCTCCTTCCAGGAGGTGACCCACTGCTACCGAAGAGATCCGGCCCCCACCTGGCCTTACAACCTCTACACCATGGTCCATGCCGCAGATGAGGCCACCTGCCATGCCATTGCAGAAAGAATTGCAACGGCCGCAGACGTGGATGCAGATGACTACACCCTGCTCTTCAGCCGCAAAGAGCTGAAAAAAACCTCCATGCAATATTTTAAATGAGCCGGACGTGACCCCTCCCCATATCCTCTGTGTCAACCCATGGATACACGACTTTGCCGCCTATGATTTCTGGGCTAAACCTCTGGGGTTGCTGGGTCTTGCAGCCATTTTAAGGGATCATGGCATGGGAGTGAGTTTTCTGGACTGTCTGGATCGATTTCATCCCCGGGCAGAGTCTCCGGTGAAGGTGCTCAAGGACGGTAGGGGGCCCTTCAGAAAAAAAGAGATCCCCCTTCCCCGGGGTGTGGAAGAGATAGGCCAACGATTTTCACGCTATGGCATAGAACCAGACTGGTTCCGTCAGGATCTTAAAAGCACCCCTCCACCGGATCTTATCTTTGTCACCTCCATGATGACCTACTGGGCACCGGGGGTCCGGGAGACCATCTCTATTATCAAGGAAATTTTTCCCCATGTGCCGGTGATTCTGGGGGGGGTGTATGCCTCTTTGTGCACGGATCATGCCCGAAATTCTTCCCTGGCAGACCAGATCATCACCGGTAACGGAGAAGATCAACTGCCTGGTATCATCCACGCTCACACCGGATTTTTCTTTACCCCGAAATATAATTTCGATGATCTGGATGCCCTGCCCCGGCCCGCACTGGACCTGGTTTCAAAAATGGCCTACGCCCCCATTCTCACCTCCAGGGGGTGTCCCTTCAGTTGCAGTTATTGTGCCTCCTCATTTTTGGAAAAACGCCTTCGACACCGATCTCCTGAAACGGTATTCCAGGAGATCCAGCACTGGCACAAGACCCACGGTGTTAAAAATTTTGCATTTTATGATGATGCCTTGCTGATCCACCCGGAAAATCATATTATCCCTTTGCTGGAAAAAATCATCGACTCCGGCATGACCCTGGACTTTCACACCCCCAATGCCATGCACATCCGGCAAATCAGTCAGGAAATTGCAAAAATGATGTTCCAGGCAGGCTTTAAAACCATTCGACTGGGACTTGAAACCGCAGATTTTTCACCATCAAGGCCCGGTGACCACAAGGTAACGGGAAATGAGTTTTCCCTGGCCGTAGACCGCTTGAAACAAGCAGGCTTTGCATCGGAGCAGATCGGGGCCTATCTATTATGTGCCCTGCCGGATCAACACCCCGGCGACGTGGCCCACTCCATCATGGCCGTTAAAGAAAAAGGCATACAACCCGTGTTAGCCTATTATACCCCCATACCCCATACCCCCATGTGGGAAACCGCCTGTAAAACCTCCCGGTTTAATCTGGAAAAAAATCCTATTTTCACCAACAATGCCCTGCTTCCCTGCATGGATAAAGACAACACATTTAAAACCATCACCAAACTTAAGGCATTGACAAGAAGGTAAACCTGACACGATCAACAGATAGACAACCTGTTGGCCTTTGGCACTTTTTATGGTATTTTGGAGCAATACATAGGGTTGGCACATATTTTTTTTAAGTCATCACAGGTGGTATGCTGACGATCTCCTGGCCTTGACCAAAAACAACAGCATTTTTTATAAGAATCCACCACAGCAAACGCACGTGTCATTAAAACTTTATCGTGACAGGCGGGCCTGCCATGCCAGCCCCACCAACACGCTGGAATTAAAGGATTTTTAATTTTAGTTATGGGCAGACCGTGCCCAGAATACGGTCTGCCCGTGGCAGTTATATGAAAACACACTATCCATCGCAGGATGGACACCAGGATAATCCAATATGATTGTATTTGATCTTGAATGCATTAACGGCCACACCTTTGAGGGGTGGTTTGATGACAGCAGTGAGTTTGAACATCAATACCAGCAGGGCCTTGTGTCATGCCCTGTGTGTGAAACCACATCTGTTCAGCAAAAACTTTCCACAGTGGCGGTGAGGACATCCTCCCAGGCCACCTCCATCCAGAAAAACCAACAGGATGTGATGTCCAGAATCAATGATAAACTGACCCAATTCGTGGAAAAGAACTTTGAAAATGTGGGTACAAGTTTTGCCCGGGAAGCCCTGAAAATCCACTATGGCAGCTCAAGTCCCAAAAACATAAGAGGCATCACCACCCCAGAAGAAGACAAACTCCTGGATAAGGAGGGGGTGCCGGTGATAAAATTTTCCCTGCCGGAAGAAGACAAGGAAACACTGAACTAAGACTCAATCATAGGGAGGCAACCATGCACGCCAGGTTAAAACTGTTTTTAACAATACCTCTGACCCTCTTTCTGCTGGCAGGATGCAGCAACTTCTCCCTGGATCTCTCTTTTTCCGACATCCAGGGCCTGAAAAAAGAGGAGCCAATTTTCTTTGATCAGAACAAAGTGGGGCATGTAACCCACATTGCTTACACGGATACGGGTGAATATATAGTGTCCGTTGACATTGAAGAGGCATTTAAATCCGCCTTTACAGAACATTCTCGATTTAAAATCGTCGAATCCCCCCTTAAGGAGCATGAAAAAGCAATTATCATGAGCTTGGCCCAAAAGGGCGGAGAGCCACTCAAAAAAGGGATAATCATAAAAACCCTCCCACCCTCTCCCCTCCAGGGATTAACCCCTTTTATTGACAAATTCAAGACCGGTCTGGACAAGATGGTCAATAACATGAAGTCCATACCCGAAAGCAAAGAATACCAAGAGCTTGAAAATAAAATTGATGAACTTGCACAAAAGATGAAAACATCGGGAGAAGCCTTTCAAAAAAGTATTAAAAATGACCTCATCCCCAAACTCAAGCAAGAGCTTGAAGCCCTGACCAAGGCGCTGGAGGATAAAGGAATGAAGGACGAAACAAAGCCCCTGGAAAAAAAGCTCAACGCCCTTGAGGATGTATAAAAAATAGTATGTTAAAAAAAATTTCCATCATCACCGGTGTCACCCTTGCAGGAATCTGCCTCTTAATTTGCATAACCCTTGTTTCCGGCCTGTTTTACATTGAATCTTCCCAGGGGTCCAAAAAACTTCAAAACATCATCAATGATCAAATCCCCGGCAGTCTCACATGGGAGACCCTTAAATTTTCCCCGGCCAGGGGGGTGCTTGAGATCACCGATGCAGCCCTTGTCTCCCAGGAGAACCAACCGGTTGCAAAATTTAACCGTCTTTTTCTCTCCCTGGATCTTGCAGCCCTTTTTAACCGGGAACTTGTCATAAAAGAACTCTCCATTAATGCCCCCACCATGGCCATTGAAAAAAACAAAGACAATGAACTAAACATACTTGCCGCCCTGGTTGGTGACCCCTCCCCAATCGAGCCCACCCCCGAGGAACCGGAATCCCCCCCGGCTGCCCTGCCCCTGAACATCATTGCCAAGGCCATTGCCATCACCGATGGGACCTTTTCCTTTATGTCGGTTCCCGATGCCATGGATGCCACCATTGAAGGGTTGTCCCTTGAAAGTCAGGGCAATCTTAAAAAAATGGCAGCAACTCTCAATCTCTCCACGGGCAATATCCGGATAAATCGGCCAGAGGTACAAACCACCATAAACCGGTTCACCCTTTCTACGGCCTTTTTAAAGGATGCCCTCACCGATTTGAGCCTTCACATTGATACCGATGCAGCCAACCTTGTATTAACCGGCAGCGCTCACACCCTTTTTTCCACCCCCGAGACTGATATCAATTTGACCCTGGAGGGAGATATCGCCCAAACCCTCATGGCTGTGAAAAACACCACAGATATTTCCGGGCAGATTGCGGCCCGTGCCACGGTTAAAGGACCTCTGGATAACCCGGACATTAGCCTTTTCCTTAACTATCCCGGGGGAATGGTACTTAACCAAAAGATCAACCGGGCAGATATTGACATTACCATGACAAACAAAATTTGTCATATTAGTAATTTTTTTCTGGATCATAACAGTGGCCTGATAAGCGCAAAGGGCAATGTGGATCTCTCCCAGGCCTTTCCCAAAGGGTTTATGAACCCGGAAAAGAATCTGGATGCCCTGGCCTGGGATATTGTCCTTGAGGGGAAAGATATTGTTCCTGGCACCTTGCTTGACACCTTTGGTACCAAGGGCATTTTCGGTACCTGTCAGCTGAGCATCACCTTTTCAGGGGGCATCACCGCCCCCCCCAAGGGGACCCTCAGCTTTAAAGCCATTGGGGCCGGATACCAGGATTACCCCCGGGCCGACACCGATATTCGCCTCACATTGGACCAGGGAATCGTTGATATCAAGCAGTGCAAGATCACGTCTGGCTCAACGAACATAACCCTCCTGGGGGATGCTGCCGTTCTGGAACCCGGAAAAATGGTGCCCTTAAAAAATCCCAGGTTTAATCTCAAATTAAATTCAAGCCCCATTCTTCTTGAAACATTCATCCCTTATATAAAAGCACTGGAAGAACAGGGGCTTAAGGGGGTAATAACCCTTGCAGCAAATGTCAATGGCAGTAAAGACCTTCCCAAAGCAACGCTAACACTCCTGGGCCAGGACATTGAAGTGGCTGGAGAATCCATCAAAAAAGTGGACCTGTCCGCCCGTGTTGATCCCCAAAAGCTCTATATTGATACCCTTAACATCGCACTGGATGAGACCCGGAAACTCACAGCAACAGGATGGGCAAATCTCCAACATCGTTTTGAAGTGAACCTTAAAGCCAATGACATCAGACTCTCCAGTTTTAATCACATAAAATCCCAGAGCCCTGCCGATGGCATTTTCTCCTGTAATTTATCTGGCACGGGAACCTTTGAAGATCCCCGGGTCCAGGGGGATATTTCCCTCACAGACCTCACCGTAGATGGAAAGCAGATCCAGGATTTCACCGCCAATGTGACACTCCAGGATCAGTATGCCGAAATAAAAGGAAAACTCAATTTTGATATCAATGCCGGTTTTAACCTGGCCACCCAGGATTTCCAAGGAGACCTTGTTTTCCAAAAAACAGCCCTCACCCCATGGCTCCAACTGGCGGGCCAGAAGGATATAATTGGCCATGTAACCGGGAATATTTCTCTTAAGGGCAATGCCGATCACCCCGATGATATCACGGTGAAAAGCAGCATCAAAGACCTCTCCATGGTGGTGCAGAAAAAATTCACCGTTAACTCAACAGACATGAATGCCGTGCTCCAGGGAAAGACCTTTCAGGTTGCCCCCTTCACAACATCCTTACCGGGACAGGGAAGCATCACTCTGGAGGCATCGGGGAAGGTGGGCGGAGATATCACAGCCAAAGCCACGGCCCGAATTCCAGCAAAGGCAACCAAACTATTTGCAGATACCATTCCCGATTTAGAGGGAGAAATAACCCTTGATGCCACAGCCCTGATCAAAAGAGAGCTTAAAGCATCCCAATTTAATGCGGCACTCAATCTCAATAATCTGGGGCTCACCATACCGGACTCTCAGTCAAAACTCCACGGCATCAACGGCACCATCCTGGCGGACATGGACCAGGTGGAAATAAAGGGGATCAAGGGCTTTCTGGACAAGGGAACTTTTTTCATCACCGGCAAAACGTCTCTCATGGATTTCACGCCCCAGGTATACACGGCCCAGGTCACCGGCAAGGCCCTGCCGGTGAACGTTCCCGATGGACTTGATGCCCTGTTTGATGTGAATCTTAACCTCGACGGCACCATGGAAAAATCGGCCCTAACCGGCACCATCCTGTTGGACTCCGGGGAGTTAACCAAGGAAATCAGTATCAACAAAGAGATCCTTTCGGCAATTATCAACCCCCAGCGCTCCCGCAAAGGAGTTAAAACAGAAGAAAAGCCCAGCCCCTATCTGGAAAACCTGACCCTGGACATTTTTATCCAGGCCAAAAACAATTTCATTGTCGACCTGGACCTTGCCAATCTTGAGATCCACCCGGACATCCGCATACAGGGTTCCCCACTGGCCCCCATGGTATCGGGGCGCTCCACCATTGATCCTGGGACCATCCAGCAGTATAATAAAGAGTTTACCCTAACCCGGGGCATCATTGATTTTATCAACCCCTATAAAATAGAACCGGAAATAGACATCCAGGCCCTCCATGAAGTCAGGGATTGGGATATTACCCTGTCCGTCACCGGCACTCCAGAGGAGCTTATTTTTTCACTGACATCGGACCCGGAGCTGGAACAGGCAGATATCACATCCCTTTTGTTAAGGGGAAGAACCACCAATGAATTAATCTCCTCCGAGGGAGGAACCACTTTTTCTCCAGAAAATGCCCTGGCCCAGTTTGCAGCGTCCTCTGTCCAGGATAATATGCGGGCCGCCACGGGCCTGGATATTTTTGAAATGGGGTTTGATGACCCCGACAGTAATGGGGGGGTGGGCAGTGTCAACGTAACTGTGGGTAAAAAGCTCACCGACCGTATCACCGTAAAATATGGCACCGCCTCCAAGGATGGACAGATGGTCCAGACCACCTCTGCCGATTACCGGGTGTCTGACAATGTCAGCGCTTCAGGTTTCCAGGACTCCCAGGGAAAATTTGGCGGGGAACTAAAATACAGATTGGAATTTGAATGAAAAAGATCACCATGATGTTGGCTATCTTTGCCCTGGCATTAACCCTTGGCACAACCCCTGCCAAGGCAGAAGAGGCAACTCCTGCAAAGCCGTGCACCCGAATTAAACGCATTGAATTCACTGGAAACACCCATTTTTCCAGTGCCAGACTTAAACTCCGTCTGAAAATATGGATATCCTCCCTTTTGCCAGGGCAAATGAATTGTCTCAATGAAAATTGGTTAAAACAGGACATTAAGAATCTCATCGCTTTTTATATGGCAAAAGGGTTTGCCCAAGCTAACATAGAAACAAAAACGGTTCCCATTCCCGGAAAAAAGAAACATATTGTTGAAATAATTATCCAGGAAGGCCCCCAATATAAAATTTCCTTTGAAGGCAATGCCTTTTTTTCCCACCATCAACTGAAAAAAGAGATTATCATCTTTGAAAAGGGAGATCCCAACGGTTCCGGCCTTAGAAAAGGAAAAAACAGTCTCCAGAAAAAATACTTGGAAGCAGGATTCGCCAACGTGGAAGTGACCTTGGAGTCCCAGACACTTGAAGAAAAACCGTCAAAAGTCATCCGGCAGGTGATCTATCGTATTAAAGAAGGCACCCAGCAGGTGGTAAAACAGCTTGATATCACAGGCAACAGCCTGGTGGATGCCTCAAAAATCCGAGATGCCATGCTCACCCACCCCAAGGGACTGACGGATGTCGGTGGTTTCAACTTAAAAACACTAAAAAAAGATCTGGAAGCCATTGATCTGGTCTATTTCAGTCAGGGGTTTCTCAATGCAAAAATCACCCATGATATCCGCGTGGAAAGTGAAAATGACGGCAACGCCCCCCCCGAAAAAAACCAGACCACCCAGCAGATGTATATCACCATCCATATTATTGAAGGTCCCCGCACATTGGTGGAGAATACCGAAATATCAGGTCTTGGAGATATTCTTTCCCAGGAAGAGGCCCGGGAACTCCTCACCCTCTCCCCGGGGAAACCCTTCCGGGACTATATGGTAAAAAGTGATGCCAATGTACTGGCGGCAAAAATCTCAGAAAAGGGCTATCCCCATGTCAAGGTCACCGCTGAAACCCGGTTAAACCCGGACAAAACCCTGGTAGACATCACATGGCAGGTTCAACCAGGCGTCTTTACCCGGTTTGGAGAGCTCCACTATGCCGGCAACAAGCGGCTCAAACAAAAAGTCATGGAGAAAAAGGTGAGGATCACCACGGGAGAGCCCTTTTCTCTGAAACAGCTCTTTACCACCCAGAAAAAGGTCCGGGAAATTTATTCCGTGGAATCGGTGAAAATCACGGCACCGGGTTTAAAGACCCAGGAGGTCCAACCTGACATTGACATTACCATAAAAGAAAGAAAACCCTATTATGTTGAAGCTGCCGCAGGCTTTGATACGGAAAATTTAGGCTATCTCAAAGTCAAAACCGGAGACACCAACTTCATGGGAGAGGATATGAATGCCTGGGTGGAGGGGTATATCAGCGGCATCGGTCACCGGGTTGAAGCCGGTATTAAAGATCCTTTTTTTCTGGATACACTCATCTCTGCCACCTTCACCATTTATGAAGAGAAAGAAGAGCCCCTGAACCAGGATTTTGGTACCCGCAGCTGGGGGGCTCAATCTGCCTTTGCCAGACGATTAACCCCCCATCTGACGGCAGGTCTCAATTTTGAGTACGAAAACCGAGTTCAATTTGGTGGAGACGATGAGGAGCAGGAAGAGACCCGGAACATCCTTATCTCCTCCTCCTCCCTGGCATGGGATAACCGGGATTCGCCCATAAAGCCCACCCGGGGATTTTTATCCTTTGCATCGGTGGATCTCTTTTCAGGATTTGGTAACGACCTGGATCGATTTTTAAAATATCAGCTGGACGCAAGGCACTATCTCTCTCCTTTTAAAGGATTCACCTTTGCCATGGCAGGTCGCATGGGACATATCCAGCCCTTGGGGTCCTCCAACACCGTTGCCGATGATCAGCTTTTTTTCCTGGGAGGCATTTCCGATGTCCGGGGATTCAGAGAAAATATGCTCCTCACCGAACCCGATGATAACGACACTGCCCTGGGGGGCAGGACATCCATATCCGCCAGTCTGGAAGCCCGCATTGACCTGCCTGCCAATTTTGAGCTGACATTCTTTATGGACACCGGTAAAATTGATAACACCGATGAACCAGAAGCCTTGAATGACTTCAGGTATGCCATTGGCACCGGCCTTCGATACAACACCCCCATTGGGCCCATAGGGCTGTTATACGGCCATAAACTGAATCCAGAAGACGGAGAAAGCCCGGGACAAATTCATTTTTCCATAGGGTATACATTTTGAGGGCGTATTCCCATTTTTATTCTTCTCAAAAAAATCTTGCCCACCACACCCCCAAAAAAACAATGACAAAATTTTCCTTGTAAAACCCTTAAATTTGAAGTATAGATTTTGTCTCCCGGCTGTGCTGTGTCAAATTGCCCATGGGTATTCTGATCGGTCGCCGCGTAACAGAAGGTCATGAACCTCGTCAGATCCGGAAGGAAGCAGCGATAAGTGATATCATCTGTGTCGTGGATTGATCCCGGTCATGCAATATTCCGGTGATTTGCCAGCCAGCCGGGTCTTTTTTTACCCCCTCCCCCCCATTTTTATTTCTTGACATGACATCAAACGGTCTTATTTTCTCCTAAAATTAAATCTATGTTTATTATATACTTTTTAAGACGTTATATATCAAAATACTTGGATCAGGAGAAAATGTTGGCTGAAAAAGATGAATCCCTAAGGGAAGACACCGGCAAAGAATCCGTCAACGGTGACAGCAAAACAGATGCAGCGTCACCCGAAGCAACAGATTCAGCATCTGAAAAAGATTCCTGCAATAACAAATCAACCGAAGCACAACCGGACATTGAAACGCTTCAGGCACAGCTCCGGGCAGAACAGGACCGTTGTCTACGGCTTTCTGCGGAGTTTGACAATTACAAGAAGCGCTCTTCAAGGGAACTTGCAGACTTCAGACGATTTGCCAATGAATCGGTTTTCAAGAAACTGCTCACTGTGGTGGATAATCTTGAGCGTGCCCTTGATTCAGGGGAAAAGCACAGTGATGCCGCCAGCATCCTTGAAGGAATCCAGTTAACCCACAAAGAACTGATCAAACTGTTTGACACCTTCCACGTGAAATCCCTGAAATCTGAAGGTACAGCCTTTGATCCTGCATTTCACCAGGCAGTCACCCAGCAGGAAACCGATGAACACCCGGACAACACGGTGATCAACGAACTTCAAAAGGGATATCTTATCCACGATCGCCTGCTGCGACCGTCCATGGTGGTGGTTTCTAAATCCGTTGCAAAACAAGACAATTAAAAATTAAAGACAGATCATATATACATCATATTTGGAGGAATAGAT
>CAKZLA010000546.1 GCA_937124525.1 uncultured Desulfobacterium sp. | reverse complement strand
CTTTGAATGCCGCGAAAAATCAATATAAAGACGACCAACGAAGTCTTGGGGACAGATTTGGATATGCGTTGGCTAATCGCGTTTTCTGCTGCGCTGCTCTTTGCGGTGCCGATTAGCGCGAAGGCGGATATGTTCTCGACCAAGCAGCGGTCCAGCATCTTCAAGTCGCAGACCCGTGTGCTCGATACGCGGGCGCGTGCGCAATATAGCGCATCGGTCCGGCTCAAACCTCAGGCCGTGAATACGCCGTCAAAATGGGGCGGTGCTGTAAAAAGTTACCGGGGGCATTACCGCGGGCCGTACCTGACCATGGCAAAGGCGGCAGCACAGCGCCATGGGGTGCCGGTGGATTTGTTCTTGCGGTTGGTTCAGCAGGAATCGGGCTGGCAAGTTTCGGCAAGGTCGCACAAAGGGGCGATCGGGCTGGCCCAGTTGATGCCCGGCACAGCTGATGCGTTGGGGGTCGATCCACTGGTCCCGGCGCAGAATCTGCAAGGCGCCGCGCGCTATCTGCGTCAACAATTTGACCGCTTTGGATCATGGCGCCTTGCCTTGGCGGCCTATAATATGGGAGAAAACGGCCTTGCCACAGCCATTGAATTACAGGACGTCAAAGATTATTATTCCCTTTACCTGTCCCTGGAGACCCAGCGCTATATGCTGAAAATCGCTGTGGTGAAGATGATCATGGAAGAGCCTGAAAAATATGGATTTGTCCTGAAAAAGACAGATTATTACCCCCTGGAACCCCATGACAATGTCCGGCTTACATCACCGGGCAGGTTGAATTTAAACCTGGTGGCAAAGGCCGCCCATACTGTTTTTAAAGAGATCAAAGAACTGAACCCTGAGCTCAGGGGAAATTTTCTTTGTAAAAGAACTTACGATCTAACCGTCCCCAGGGGCACGGGTAAGGGGTTTAATAAACGGTTTCAGTCTCTTGCTGCCAAGTGGATGGCTAAAAACAATCGAAGAACACATGTGGTTAAAAAGGGGGAAAATTTAACCATGATTGCCCGAAAATACAATATTTCTGTGCTGACCCTGCTCCAGTTGAATAAATTGACGTTTAAGAGTTATATCCACCCGGGGGATGTCCTGGTGGTGGGGGCTGGTGAGAAAAAGAAATAATCCAGAAAACGC
This sequence comes from uncultured Desulfobacterium sp., assembly GCA_937124525.1. Next base: position 4,317 of record CAKZLA010000546.1, on the reverse strand, counting down.
CAACGTTACAAATCACAGTTTTTAGTGGGCACACATTGCTGGAGTTCCCGGGCCGTCAAGGGCTGGGTACCAACCTTCCCCACCACCACGCCTGCGGCTTTATTGGCAAGGGTGGCCGCCTCTTCAAAGGAGAGTCCCAGGGACAGGCCTGCCGTAAAAATGGCAATGGCGGTGTCTCCTGCTCCAGACACATCGTACACCTCCCGGGCCTGGGTGGGAATTAAAAAGGGGGATGTCGCAGTGCCAGCCAGGCACATTCCTTTGGGACCCCGGGTTACCAGAAGTCGCTTAAGGGAAAATTTGTGGCATATTTTTTGTGCGGTTTGGGCCAGGTCTGCATCATTGTCCACGGGTCTGTTGCCTGCAATCAGTTTTAATTCTGAGGCGTTGGGGGTAATGCAGGTGGCTCCCTGGTAACGGTACCAGTCCGTACCCTTGGGATCAACCACCACCGGTATATTCCGAATGTTGCACGATTGAATGACCTTTTCCGTTATCCCTGGACTTTGGAGCAATCCCTTTCCATAATCCGATAAAATAACACCGTTGACCTTGGGTAGGATGACGTCAATGTTGCCCAGGAATTTCTCCATGGAGGGTCCCTCCAACGGAGTGATCTCCTCCTCATCAATGCGCAGCAGTTGCTGTTTCAGTGCAATGACCCGGGTTTTGGTGATGGTCAAAAACGTGTCATCAACAAAAAGATGGTGCCCGATCTTATGATGGTCCAGCAATTCCATGATTTTTTGACCTGCTTTATCTGTGCCGCATCGTCCCATGACACTGGCATGGCATCCCACGGCATTGAGATTGCGGGCAACATTACCAGCCCCGCCCACTGTGTGAGTTTTGCTTTGCACATGGACAATGGGGACAGGGGCCTCCGGGGAAATTCTGCCCACCTTTCCCCAGATGTATTGGTCAAGCATGATGTCGCCGATGACAAGGATGTGAATATCTGGCAGATGATCTTGTAAGTTGAATTTCATGGAAAGGCTTTTCTCTGTTTTTGGGGGTTAAAAAGGGCTGAATAAGGCATATCCTGGGTTACTGAGTGAGATCTGTTTCTGAAATTTTGCCCGGTTCCGGAACAGAGATGACCAGGGGAACGATCTTTTTTGTTTCAGGGGGGGATTTTTTTTGGGTTTTAGAAGAGATTGTTTTTGTTATGGCAGACTTGCCGGCATTGCCCAAGGCTTTGTTAACATTTTTTTCAAGTTGTGTCAGGCGGGTATCAATGGACTTGTTGAGTTTGTCAAGCCCGGTGGTCAATGCCTTGTGATTGATCTTCAGCTTTAATTGGTTCTTGAGGCTTTCCACTTCCTTTTGGCTGACAGTCTGTTGTAACTGTTTGTTAAATGCTGCCTTTGTCTGGCTGAGATCTTCCCCAAGGGTTTTTATGGTCATTTCATAGGAGGAAAGGTTCAGATCCAGGCTCTCCATCCGGGCAAGATCCTTTTTTAAAGAAGTTTCAAAGGCCGTCAATGTCTCGTTAAAACGGGTTTCAAGGGTTTTCATGCGCTGGGAGATGTGCTGCTCAAAGGCTTGGGCATTGTTCTTGAGTCGATCGCCTGTTTTATTGATAATGGCCAGATTTTCTTTGTTGGTCCGGTCGATGATATGAATGGTCGCTTGATACTGATCTGTATTGTGTGTCATGTCTGTTTTCAGGCTTTCCAATGAGGCAAGGGTTTCCTCCCGATTGGCCTTGAGTACGGAAATTTCTTCGATCTGGGCTGTAATGGCAGGCAGTTGTTGATCCAGGGAAAATTTTAACTTGGCAATTTCCACATTTGTGGCGTTTATTTTCATTTCCATATCCTGGGTGATCAGCTCAATTTCACTCTTTCTGGAATCCTTGGCATCCACCACCCGGTGGGTGATATCCATGTAGACATATACGAGAATCGCACCAATGAGGCAGGGAAGGATAAAGGAGATAATGGTGATTCTGTTTCCCAGTTTCTCGATTTTCAGCTCATTGAGTTCCTGTTTATAAAAGGACGCAGAAAGGGAAGGCGCAGTGTCTTCCCTGGAAATCTTTAATGTCTCCATCTATGGCATGGCTCCTTAATCAAGAGGCGTTCCGTCTTTGAAAGCATTGGGGGCAACTTAAAAGAAATTTTTCATATAACTGCCACGGGCAGACCATATTAGGGATCGGCCCGGGACCGTCGGCGGCCCTTTTGCCCTGCCGGTCTAAAGCGCAGGAACTGCGGGCAGGTTTGTCCTCAAACAGCCTGCGCTTCTTAACGCCCGGCAGGGCAAAAGGGCTGATCGCCTTTAGGTCCGATCGTGCCGGACCGGCCGCCCGTTGGGGGCTCTGCAGAGGTTGCCCCAAAATTTTATTTTCTAATATAAAAAAAACAAGAGCATCGCACATGCGTGGATACCCCGGTTTCTTTTATGGCCTGCCCGGCTGAATTACAGGGGCTTTGCAGCTTCCATGTGCAGGATAAGATCCAGCATGCGGTTGGAGTATCCCCATTCATTGTCGTACCAGCTCATCACCTTCACCGTGGTGCCGATGACCTTTGTGGAACCGGCATCCACCACCGACGAATGGGCATCACCCTGGTAATCAATGGAGACCAGGGGAAGATCCGAATACCCCAGATATCGATTGGCGGCGGCCTTAAGGGCCTGATTCACCTCCTGCACCGTTGCCTCTTTTTCCACCTCCATCACCACATCCACAAGGGATACATTGGGGGTGGGCACCCTTACGGCAAGGCCATCAAATTTATTTTTCAGTTCCGGAATGACAAGGGCTACGGCTGCCGCCGCACCGGTCTTGGTGGGAATCATGGAAAGGCCTGCGGCCCTTGCCCGTCTGAGATCACTGTGGGGAAAATCAAGCAGGCGCTGATCCCCGGTGTATGCATGGATGGTGGTCATCAAGCCCCGTTTAATGCCGAAATTATCCAGAATCACCCGGGCCACCGGTGCCAGGCAATTGGTGGTGCAGGAGGCATTGGAGACCACATGGTGCAGGGTGGGATCATACTCATCTTCATTTACCCCCATCACCAGGGTTTTAACACCGCCCTTGGCCGGTGCTGAGATAATCACCTTTTTTGCCCCGGCATCCAGGTGTCCCTGTGCGGACTCGCCGTCCCTAAAAATCCCGGTGCATTCAGCCACATAATCCACCCCGAGCTCTCCCCAGGGAATGTCCGAGGGAGATCGATGGTCAGACACTGCAATATGGCGACCATCCACCATGATACCGGTGTCATCTCCTGTTATTTCGCCGTCAAAGGTACCCATGACCGAATCATACTTCAACAGATGGGCCAGGGTTTTGTTGTCCGTCAAATCATTGATGCCCACCACCTGCACATCGGCAAAGGCTTTATCTTTACTAATGGCCCTGAAAATATTTCTACCAATTCTGCCAAATCCATTAATACCAATCTTTATTGTCATACCCCACCTCCTGTGGTTTGTTGTTGTTTCATGCACATTGGTTATAAACCCTGCATGGGATATAATCAATTTATAGTCACAACTATAGTTTAAAACATGTCGTCATCAAAGGGAATCACCTGATCCGGCCGAATTTCATTTTTTTGAGAATCTTGTTTTTCCGGTATCATGACAGCACGCCTCCCCGGCGAACGGCTGGAAGAATGACCGGAGGGAAACTCTTCCACGCTTTGCCCGGTACCCGTCACAAGGGTAATGAGCTGTTCCACATAGCCCCGGAGAAGTTCGGCCTGGGAGCGCATTTCTTCGGCGGCGGCGGCGGAGGAATCGGCATTGACCACGGCGCTTTGGGTAACCTTGTCCACATCGGCAATGGCGGTGTTTACCTGATCGATACCGCTGGATTGTTCCCTGGAGGCTTCGGATATTTCAAAAATTAGATTCCCCACTTTTTCAGTACGTTGGGAAACCTTTTGAAACGCCTCATTGGTGTCGTTAACCAGCGTGGAGCCGTCTTTGACCTTTATCAGGGTTTCCGCAATTAATTTTTCGGTGTTTTTTGCCGCATCTGCGGCCCGCATGGCAAGATTTCTCACTTCATCGGCCACCACGGCAAATCCTGCCCCGGCTTCACCGGCCCGGGCCGCTTCCACCGCTGCATTCAGTGCCAGCAGATTGGTTTGAAAGGCAATTTCATCAATGGTTTTAATAATCTTGGAGGTTTCCTCGCTGGCCTTGGAAATATCTGCCATGGATAGGGTCAACCGGTCCATGGATCCATTGGCAATATTTACCACCTGATTTGCCTCCTTCATCAAGGTATCGGCATGGGTTGCATTTTCAGCATTTTTTCGGGTCATGGATGCCATTTCTTCCATGGAAGAGGAG
>CAKZLA010000545.1 GCA_937124525.1 uncultured Desulfobacterium sp. | reverse complement strand
CACAGCCATGTATGTTTTATATAAAACTCCGTCTAAAGTTCTGGAATCATGAGAGTTTCATTTTTCGTTGTGGCTGGTGGTTACAGCCATGCATGTTATATGAAAATGAAGTGTCCAAGTAGCCTCAGCAGAGCCCCCGGGGAGGGGTAATGGGACCGACCAATTGGGCTGTCTAACAGTCCCGGGTCGGTCCCATTACCCCTCCCCGGGGGCGGCATGATATCATTTTCATTATGAGCCGTTAAGAAATCCCTGTGACATCTTTAAATTCATTTTCCATGAAGACCGACAGGGGCGGTGCCTCATCCACATCTTTCCCCGGAATATATGAAAACCCTTTTTGAGCCTTCTCTCCCACCAGCTTAAAAAGCTCAGCAAGGGGGATGTCATTGGGACAGGCATTGGAACACTGGCCACATCCCACACAGGAAAGTCCCATGTGAATCATGCGGGTGATGTGAAAAAAAAGCGTGTCCGTGGGCATTTTAAGCCCTCCCCTGGCCCTGGCCCATCCCTGGTATTGAAAGGGCTCATAATCCACGACATCGGTGTTAAATACACACTCTTTACAAAAGCACACCGGGCAGGCCACCCGGCAATTGTAGCAGTTAATACAGTCAGATAGATAGTTACCAAGGTCCGGCAGGTTTCCCGTCTGGGCGGCCACTTCCTGGAACACTTCTTTTTCCCGGGTTTTCCGTGAGGATACCAGTGCGCTTCTCTTCTTGTTATTTTCTTCCGGGACAATGGTTTCCAGCGTCATTCCAGCCAGAATTTTTGCCCCTTTTTCACTGGTACCCTGGAGGGTAATACCCTTGTTCCCCGGATGGAAAAGCCTCACAGTGATATCGGCATTTTCAGGAAAAGGCCGGGTGCAAATGGTGCAGGCCGTGGAAATGCTGTCATCCATGGTGTCTGTGAGATTTGAACCCAATCGTTTATCCAGAAAGGTCTGGGTAAAGGCCTCTTTTTCATTAGCCGCCTTTTCCCTGAAAACGCTGTTGGAAAAGGCCCCGGCACAGTCCGAAGAGATGATCACCAGATTATCCCAGGTGGCCTGTTTAATTTTAACCAACTCCACAAAGGCCCTGATTTCACAGGGGCGAAGAAAAGCGGCCATGGGTTCCCCTGCCCCCTTCCGGGTGAGCTTGGAAACCAATTTGGCGCTGTTCAGGGGAAAGGACGGAGAAAAGGGGTCTGCCTGATCCAGCACATCGGGGTCTGTCACCAATGTGGGCATGACGGTATTGTTATGGGACGATCGTACGGGAATCAGCAGGGAACGATCTTTTTGTGTTTTAAGAAATGCCTTTAGAAAGGTCCGCACCGATCCAAGATGTGTGGATTTTTCTATTTTGTAAATGGAGTCCATGATCCCTTCTCCCTATATCACCTGTTTTAAGTCAGTGTGAAGCGGCCCTTCCGCCTTGATTTCCTTGACCATTGTATTAATGGTTTCGGCAAATTGAATACCATCACTGGCACCGATCCAGGTGAGGCGAAGCCGTTTTCTGTCAATACCGAAATTGCCCAGCACATTATGGAGCAGCTTTATTCGTCGTCTTGCCTTGTAATTACCGTTGATGTAATGGCAGTCCCCGGGGTGGCATCCTGACACCAGCACAGCATCTGCCCCCTGAAGAAAGGCCTTTAACACGTATTTGGGGTCCACCATTCCGGTGCACATCACCTTGATCAATCTGACATTTTCCGAATATTTTTTCCGGGAGGTACCGGCAAGATCAGCTGCCGTGTAGGTGCACCAGTTGCAGACAAATGCGATGATTGTGGGTTCAAAATTTTCCATCAAACTCTCTCCTTAATTCGGGATCCTTCAAAAGTGTTTTACAGTTTCTTAGAGCATTCCCCATTTACAGGTGATTTTTCCCAAAAGTCTGTAAAGTACTTTTGGACTCATATGAAGGATGCCCTTAATTTCTATATTCCAATGGCATGAATGGCGTCCATGACCCCATTGAGTTCACTGAATAATTGTTTTTCATTGAAATGACGTATCTGGGCCGCCCCGCTGGGGCAAAACCCGGAGCAGGACCCGCATCCCTTGCAAAGGGCCTCGTTGACAACGGATATCCTGCGATTTTCATCAAAGCTGATGGCCGTGTATGGGCAAAGGCCAATGCAGGTTTTACATCCGGCACAGATCTCTTCGTCAATATGGGATACCGTGGAGGGGATCTCCACCTCGCCCCGGGCTGCCAGCAGCAATGATTTGGCAGCGGCCCCGGAGGCCTGGGCCACGGTGTCGGGGATGTCCTTGGGTCCCTGGCAGGCCCCGGCAATGAACACCCCGTCCGTTGCCGTATTTAATGGCCCAAGCTTGGGATGCTCTTCCAGGAAAAAACCATCGGCTCCCTGGTTGATCCCCAATGTGCGGCCAATGTCCCTGGCATCCTTCCGGGCTTCCATGGCGGTGCACAGAATCACCATGTCCACCTCGGTTTTAATCACCTCCCCCAACAGGGTATCTTCGCTGACCACCACCAGTTTTTCACCACCATCTGAAGGAATTTTGCCATTATTTTTGGGGCTTCCATTGTTGTTTTGGTTTCTCCCCGGAGAAGCCTGGGTGATGGATGCCACCTTGCCCCTGATGAATTGGGTCCCCTCTTCCTGGCATTTAATGTAAAACTCTTCATACCCCTTTCCAAAGCAACGCATGTCAATGTAATAATTATATACCATGGCATCATGGCCTGCTTTTTCATGGATCAGATGGCCGTACTTCAAGGCATACATGCAGCACACCCGGGAGCAATAGGTATGATAGTTAATGTCCCGGCTGCCGATGCAATGCAAAATGGCAACGCTTTTGGGGGTTCGGGTCAGTTCTCCCTCATTATCCCGGATGAGAATCTGTCCCCCTGTGGGGCCGGTGGCATTGCTCAGACGTTCGAATTCCAGGTTGGTAAACACATTGGGAAATTTGCCATATCCATAGGGTTTCATGGGGGTGGGGTCCAGGGCGTCAAATCCCGTGGCCGTGATGATGCTGCCCACCTGTATGGTAACCAATTCATCCTCATCCCCATGGTTAATGGCCTCGGGTTTACAAGCTGTAACACATTGCATGCATTCACAGCAGCCGCCACAGTTGATGCACCGTTGGGCCTCAATGCGAGCACTGACCTCATCCAGCCCCAGGTCCACCTCTTCAAAATCGGATACCCGGGTTTCAGAGGCCATCAATACGGGTTCCCGACGTGGAATGATGGTGGGATTCCGGGGGAGATCCGACCACACGGGGTCGGGTTCTGGATCAAATATCCCGGGAAAGTTCTTTGCCATTGTCATATGGATTTTCTTTTTCACGATCTCTTGGGGCTCATCTGCCGGTGCGCTGAGCCGGGTATCAATGGCACACACCACCCGATGACCCGCAGCCACAGCTTCCACCACCGTTGCGGGTCCAGTCACCCCGTCCCCGGCGGCATACACGCCGGGCAAAGAGGTTTCCATGGTTTCCGGGTCCACCACCATGGTTCCCCGGGCCGTTAATTCAATGGGGGTTTCACTGTTCTGCCACAGGGTGTCCACCCGCTGTCCAATGGCCGGGATCACCATGTCACAGGTGATGGTGAATTCTGAATCTTCAATGGGCACAGGTCTCTTGCGGCCACTGCCATCGGCTGGTCCCAGTTTGTTTTTCATGCATGTAATGCCTGTCACCCTGCCCGCTTCTTCACAAATACCCACCGGGGTTGTGAGATGTACAAACCAGATGCCCTCATCTTCTGCCCCGATAATCTCCTCTTCTTCGGCGGGCATTTCGGCCTTGCTCCGCCGATACACCACGGTGACGGCAGTGGCGCCGGAACGAATGGCCACCCGGGCCGCATCCATGGCCACATTGCCCCCACCAATAACCACCACATGGCCGGTGACGGACATCTCCTGTTTCAGGTTGATTTTTTTAAGGAACGCCACAGCATCCACCACTCCATGGACGGTTTCGTTTTCAATGTTCATGCCCATGGGAAGATGGGCACCAATGCCCAGAAATATGGCACTGAACCCCTGCTCTTTAAGAGAAAAAAGGGTGAACTCATGACCCAGGCGCTGCCCTGTTTTAAGGGTGATTCCCGTGGACAGAATATGGTTAATCTCCTGGTCCAGGATCTCCGGGGGCAGGCGATAATCGGGAATACCGGTGCGCAGCATGCCACCGGGTTCATCCATGGCCTCAAAAATGGTCACTGGATATCCTTTTTTTCTCAGATAATAGGCCACGGTGAGCCCGGCAGGACCCGAGCCCACAACGGCGATGGAATTTTTCTTTGCAGGCATTTCCGGCAGTACCATCTTTGTCAGATCCCCGTGGTCAGCGGCCACTCTTTTTAAATTACGAATGGAAATGGGATCATCAATGAGGGCCCGCCTGCAGGCGGTTTCACAGGGATGGGGACACACCCGCCCCAAAACACCGGGCAGGGGCAAACGCTCCATGATAATGGATAAGGCCTCCTGGTATTTGCCCTGCTTGACCATCTGGACATATCCCTGGACATTGGTGCCAGCGGGACAGGAGATGCGACAGGGGGGCGTGGATTTCTTGTCTATGGCAAAGGTGATGGGAACGGCCTGGGGAAAGGCCCGGTAAATGGCTGTTCGATTCTGGAGTCCCACATCCCATTCACTGGGCAGTTCCACCGGGCACACCGTGGCGCACTCGCCGCAGCCGGTGCATTTTGAATTAACATAACGGGCCTTTTTGCGCACCGTCACCGTGTAGTTGCCGATGTATCCTGCCACCTCCTCCACCACAGAATTGGATAATAGATTAATATGATCGTTCTGGGCCGTCTCCACCATTTTAGGCGTACCAATGCAGGCCGCACAATCCAGGGTGGGAAAGGTTTTATCAAATTGAAGCATGTGGCCGCCAATGGTGGTATCCTTTTCCACCAGCCAGGCGGTGAGGCCGGAATTGCCAATGTCAATGGCCGCCTGCATGCCGGCAATGCCCCCTCCCACCACCATAATATCAGGATGAATGCTCACCTTTCGCTGGGCCAGGGACTGGTGAAAATTCACCCGGGCCAGGGCCGCAGCTGCCAGGGTTTTAGCCTTTCGGGTGGCTCGGTCCCGGTCGTCGGTGACCCAGGACACCTGTTCCCTCACCGATGCCATCTGAAACTGATAGGGGTTAAGCCCTGTCCGGGCCAGAACGCTTTGGAAGGTTTTTTCATGGAGCCGGGGGGAGCAGGACGCCACCACCACCCGGTTCAGGTGGTAATCCCGGATATCTTTTTCAATGAGTTCCTGGCCAGGAGCTGAACCCCTGAACTTCTAATCTCTTGAGATGACGACATTCTTAATGGTCCGGGCATAGGCTGCTACTTCTTCCACCCGGACCATGCCGGCGATATTGATGCCGCAATGACACACATAAAATCCGATTCTGATATTCATATTGATGCCCCGTATACTGCATATCTTCGGG
>CAKZLA010000544.1 GCA_937124525.1 uncultured Desulfobacterium sp. | reverse complement strand
GCCCAATTGGCCGGTTCCTATTGCCCATCGGGGGGGCTCTGCTGAAGCAAACTTGGAGGCTACCTTTTCATATAAAAAAACCACATGGCAGTGATATCTGCCACAATGAAAAATGAAACTCTCATGATTCCAGTCTGTTGGACGGAGTTTTATATAAAAAATATTGATTAAAACAACAGGTTTCCATGACATCTACCACACACAAACCAGATAAATCGACAGCAAAAATCCGTAAACAGCGTGAAAAAAAAAATAAACCAGGTATTTTTATCAAACTGATAAAATGGATGATAATTATTTCCTTTTCCGGCATTTTTTTACTGGGTGCCGGTGTCACCGGGTTCTATTTTTACATCAGCAAAGATCTCCCAAAGATTAATAGTTTAAAAGATTATCGACCTGCCACGGTTGCCACTGTTTTTTCCGATGATGGCAGAAAGATCGGCGAGTTTTTCCGGGAACGGCGCATTGTTATTCCCCTTGCGGATATGCCGGATCATTTGAAAAATGCTTTTATTGCGGCCGAGGATTCACGGTTTCGGGAGCATGGAGGGGTCGATTTTGCGGGTATATTGAGGGCTTTTGTTAAAAATTTAAGGGCAGGGGCCATTGTGCAGGGGGGCAGCACCATCACCCAGCAGGTGACCAAATCCTTTTTTCTCTCCCCCGAGCGAACCTATGAACGAAAGGTAAAGGAAGTCATCCTGGCCCATCGCATTGACCGGCATTTTTCCAAGGATGAGATTTTATTTCTTTATCTCAATCAAATATATCTGGGACATGGGGCCTATGGGGTGGAGGCGGCGGCGGAAAATTATTTTGGCAAACATGCAAAGGATCTCACCCTTGCCGAATGTTCCATGCTGGCTGGACTTCCCCAGGCCCCCAGCAAATATTCTCCCTTCCGCCACTATGACCGGGCCCGTCAGCGACAAATTTATGTGCTCAACCGAATGAAGGAGGATGGCTACATTGATAATGTGGCAGTCACAGAGGCCATCAACAAGGTCTTGGACATCCAGCCTCGGAAAAATTGGTTCATTGAAAAGGTGCCCTGTTACACAGAGCACGTCCGGCGGTATGTCCTTAATAAATATGGTGAAGATGCCCTCTACGAGCAGGGGCTTCAGATTCACACCGCTGTGGACATTGAGTACCAGAAAATCGCTCGCAAAGAGGTGCTCAAGGGGCTTGTGGATCTGGACAGACGTCAGGGGTTCCGGGGGCCCGTTAAAACCCTTGCCCCGGATGATATCCAAGGCTATTGTAAGGCGGCTGCCAAGAAAATGCAGTTGAAAAAATTAACACCGGATCAGGTCTGCCAGGGCGTGGTCATGGGGTTTGAAAAAAAGAGTAGAAATACCCGGGTCCAGGTGGGAAATATCAATGGTATTATCCCCATCAAGGACATTAAATGGGCCAGGAAACCCAATATAAAGGTGGCCTATGGGCAGAAAAAAATTACCCGACCCACCCAGGTGTTTAAGCCCGGGGACGTGATCAATGTCCGGGCCATTGCCTTTGATGAAAAAAAACAGCACTGGGTGTTCTCCCTGGAGCAGGAACCCCTTGCCCAGTCAGCCCTGTTAAGCATAGAGACCGGCACCGGACTTGTAAAGGCCATGATTGGTGGAAGGGACTACAAAAATTCCCAATTCAACCGGGCCATCCAGTCTCGGCGTCAGCCGGGATCAAGCTTTAAACCCATCATTTACGCGGCAGCCCTGGACAAGGGGTACACCGCAGCAAGTGTGATCATTGATTCCCCCGTGGTGTTCCCCAGTGCCGATAAAGATGTTACCTGGAAGCCCCATAATTACAAGGACACCTTTCATGGTCCCACATTATTTCGCCATGCCCTTGTAAAATCACGCAATGTGGTGACCGTGAAAATTCTCCAGGACATTGGCATTGATTATGTCCTGGACTATGCCGAGAAACTTGGCATCTCTTCTCCCATTGCCCGGGATCTTTCCATTTCTCTGGGCTCCTCCGGCGCATCTCTTCTGGAAATTGTGGGGGCCTATACTGTGTTTGCCAACCAAGGCTATCACATTGAGCCTGTGTTTATTACCAAAATTCTGGACAGAGATGGCAATGTCATTGAACAGGCAGAATTGAAAAGAAAAAAAGCCATTGATATGAGCACCGCCTATATCATGACCAGTATTCTGGAAAGTGCCGTGACCTCGGGAACCGGATGGCGGGTCAAGGCCTTGAAACGACCGGCTGCCGGAAAGACCGGTACGACCAATAATCTTCATGATGCCTGGTTTTTGGGATACACCCCGGAGTATGTCACAGGTGTGTGGGTGGGCTTTGACAACGAGGCCTCCCTGGGCAGGGGAGAGACCGGGTCCCGCACGGCAAGTCCTATCTGGCTGGGATACATGGCCGGGGTACTGGAGGGGAAACCGGTGCGAACCTTTAATGCCCCGGAAGGGGTGGTGTTTGCCAAAATTGATGCCAAAACCGGCCTGCTGCCCAATGGGTCGTCATCGGAAACCCTGTTTGAGTGCTTTAAGGAGGGAACCGTTCCAACAAAGATCACTCCCAGCCCCAGGGCTTTTACGGAATCTGAGGATCTTTTTAAATCTGATTTTTGATTTAAACCCAGCCCGGTGGGGGGAAAGTGCAAGTGGGTAGCGGGTGCAGTATCTCCATGCTAAACCTAAACCGGTCGCCCTCGTTGACAACGCCAGCCCAGCGTCTTACTTTGCAAACCGTGCCCAAAGTATCGGGTCCATAGCTATGCCAAAGAAAAAAGTCCCGGGTTGTAAAATTGGTGATTTTATCAATGCAACAAAAGGAACGAGCGTCGGTTTGCGAAGGGTTAGATTAAAGGGCATCAGGTTTAAAGGAAATTTTGGAATCCTTCAAAAGTATTTTATACTTTTTTAGGGCGTTCCCCATGTGCAGGGGCTTTTCCCCAAAAAACTTCAAAATACTTTTGGGGTTATGTGTAAGGATTTCAAATCTTTGACATTAAATTAGATGGAAAAATAAGCGTATCAAGAAATCATATCCACAAATCTTTTTCATCTGGTGGATATAATTATCAATTTTGAGCAATAATGAATAATAAAAAAGGAGCAGATTTAATATGGCTTTTGAAACCAAAGAGGAAGTGTTCCAGAAAATACTGGATATGGACAAACCCCATTGTCCCCACTGCAATCTTGAAATGAGCATCTGGGAAGTTCCTGAAATTAATTTCAGTGATGGCCTGGGATGGGGGACCCCCTATTTGTTTGTCTGCTTCAATGATGAGTGCCCCAGTTATAAAAAGGGGTGGGATGACTTGAAGGAAACCATGGAGTTTAGTGCCTCTTATCGCTGTATCAATCAGCCTGGAAATGATAATTTTGATTATATGCCGGTGTTCAGCCCCATAGGCGGTATGGGACAGAAATTGGATGATGAGGAGATGGTGGCCAGGGAGGCCCGTAAGGAAGCCCTGAAGACGGGCTTTTCCATGCTCACGGATTTTTACGTTTCCAAGGATTGGGATGAGATTCTCAAAATTCTTCTGGACCCCATGAAACCCGCCAGGGTAAGATTAAAGGCCGCTGAGATGGTGGGCGAACTGGCCGACACAGATGCCATTGAACACATATCCAACCATAAATTCCCTTCGCCGGTGCTCCAGACAGCAGCCGCTGATGCTGTCAAAGGGATTCATAAACGGCACTATACAAGGGAATGTCCCTTTTGTGCCGAGATTATTAAAAATCGGGCAAGCCTTTGTAAGCATTGCGGAAAAGAAGTTCCCAAAGCATAACACGTCTTTGCAATGACTGATTTACCGTTTTTGCCATTGGAACGCCCTCTGTTTCACGCTTTTGGGGGCTTGATCACAGTATTGGCAATGACCTCTCGTCCAAAGTGGCCGCTGGTGTGAGTAAGCCCGTTTTGGTTTGACTCAAACGGTAAATCAGTATGCTCCAGTCAGCCCCTTGGATGGGCTACACAGATGGTGGGAGGATGTGTCTGCCACCTACCGGTCACACTCGTTTTCGTCTTTTTCCATATTATAGGACCGGAAAAGGGTCATCTCCCGTTCCCTTTTATTGTCTGGGAATGCCATTTTTTCCATGCCTTTTATCTGCTCTCCGGCCCATTCCCGGGTGGGGACCATGTCCATCCCCTCTCCATGGAGCCTGCCTGTGATGACGTTGCGAACCAGGGCGTCTTTACCATTGGTGGCCAGGGAAAAGGGAATTTGGTGATCATAAACCAGCCGGGCTCCTGCAAGGATTTCCCTTTCATAGGACCCCAGAGAGCCTGCAATGCATCTTACGGCCATGAAGGGACGATCATCGCAAAATACCACCAGATCCAGGGTGGAGTGATAGGGCTGATTCTGGAATGTCACGGTGATGGGTTCATCCACTCGAATTTCTTTTTTGGAAAATCCCTTGGTTTCCACCAGAATTTTTTCAAACAACTGGCGACTTTCTTCGGGTCCCACATTGGGGATGGGCTTGCCGGTGACATAATCAATGAGGATATCTTCCATGGGGGCTCCTTTTCTATATGAAAGTCCCGGAAAACCAAGGGGGACTTTCAATCTTCGTTGTGGCTGGCCGGGTCCAGAATAGTGTCCGCCCGTGGCGGTTGTTTAAAACAGAGGGGTGCCGGTCATCTCTTTGGGGATGGGCAGGTTCATGACCTTCAGGGCCGTGGGGGCAATGTCCCCGAGGATACCCTCTTTTAATTTAACGTCTCGGTATTTTTCCCCTGCCAGGATGAATCTCACAGGATTCAGGGTGTGGGCTGTGTGGGGAGACCCATCGGCATTCACCATCTGTTCGGCATTGCCGTGGTCTGCTGTGACCATGGCGGTTCCGCCGGATTTCCAGATTTCCTGCACAACCTTTTTTACACAGGTGTCAACGGTTTCGCAGGCCTTTATGGCGGCGGATAAAATGCCGGTGTGTCCCACCATGTCCATGTTGGCAAAATTTAACACCATGAATTGAATATCACCGGATGCGATTTTTTCACAGGCCTGTCTGGCCACCTCTTTGGCGCTCATTTCCGGTTTTTCATCATAGGTTTCCACCTCCCGGGGGGAGGGCACCAGGATTCTTTCTTCACCGGGAAAAATAGTTTCATCTCCGCCATTGAAGAAATAGGTCACATGGGCGTATTTTTCCGTTTCTGCAATTCTGAGCTGGTTAAGGCCGTGGCGGCTGACCTCTTCGCCCAGGATATGATCCAGGTGCTGGGGACCAAAGGCCGGTTCCAATGGAAAGGTCTCATCGTATTGGGTCATGCACACAAAGGGAGCAATGGCGGGAATCCTTTTACGGTGAAATCCGGTGAAATCAGGTTGGGTGAGTGCCCGGGTGATCTCCCGGGCCCGATCGGCCCTGAAGTTGAAGAAAATAAGGCTGTCGCCATCCTGGAGGGTGCTCCGGGACGCATCCATGTCCGGGGGGATGATATGAATAGGTTGGACAAATTCATCGGTGTGCCCCCCCTTGTAGGATGCCTCAATGGCCACAACCGGGTCGGCAAAGTTTTCCCCTGCTTCACTTGTGTAAAGAGTGTGGGCCTTTTCCACGCGTTCCCAGCGTGTGTCCCGGTCCATGGCATAGAACCGGCCGCACAGGGAGGCGATGTGACCCACCCCTTGTTTGGCAAGGTGGGCTTTAAGCTTTTTTATATACGTGATCCCGCTTTTGGGAGGTGTGTCTCTGCCATCGAGTATGGCATGGATGGCAAGCTTCTGTACCCCTTTTTCCCGGGCCATATCAATGAGGGCAAAGAGATGATTTATATGGCTGTGAACCCCTCCATCGGAAAGTAATCCCAGGAGATGGACCGTTTTTCCCTGGTCCTTTGCCGTTTCCATTGCCATGGACAGGGCAGGGTTGGAAAAAAAGGTGCTATCTGTTATGGCCCGGTTGATGCGCACCAGATCCTGGTACACCTTACGGCCAGCACCTATGTTCATGTGCCCCACCTCGGAGTTTCCCATGATCCCGTCGGGCAGGCCCACGGCATCGCCAAAGCAGGCAAGATGGGTCATTGGATAATGGGTTTCCAATTCATTGAGAAAAGGCATTTTTGCCTGGACAATTGCGTTCCCTTTTTCTCTGGTCAAGGCTCCCCATCCATCCAGAATGATCAATGCATCAACGCTTTTTTTTGCTTCCATTGGGTTCCTCTCTTATTTTACCCATATCAGATTTCGCGAACGGTATCAATCTTGGCTTTCAAAGGATGAAATATCAATCTTCGGGGCATCGGCCCAGAGCCCTTCAAGATTATAAAATTCACTGGATTCTCGATCAAAAACATGGACCAGTACATCGGAAAAGTCAAGCAGTGCCCAAGTACCTTCCTTGATGCCTTCCATGCCCAGGGGCATAATTTTTTCTTTTTTCATCTCAATGTAGATATGTTCGGCAATGGCCGTGACCTGCCGGGCCGAGGTGGCAGTGATGATAATAATGGTATCGGTGTATGAGGTCAATCCCCGAACGTCAAGGGCCACAACCTTTTCTGGTTTTCTTTGAAATGCAGCAGTAAGGAATCGTTCCGGATTCCCGGGTGCATTGGGGTCTTGGGTCATAAATAGAGTCCTTTTTTTATAATGATATCTTCCACTGGTCCAGGAACCAGGGAATGGATTGATTGATTGTTTTTTACGCGTTGTCGAATCAAGGTGGATGAAATTTGAATTTCCGGGGTTTTACAGATGTACACCGATTTTAATTCCGGGTGGTAAAAGGTCATGGATGCTTCATTGAAACGGTGGGGGCAGGGAACCTGGGATGCCAGAAAATCAGCAATCTCCCTGGATCTTCTCTTTTCTCCGGCCCGGGTCATGATAATGATGTTTATTTTTTCAAATATGTCACAGGTCTGTTTCCAGGTATCCATGTCAAAAAACGCATCAGTACCCAGGATAAAGTAAAGTTCTATTCCTGGGTCTGCGGCATCAATAAATTGTTTGATTGTGTCAATTGTAAAAGAGGGGCCGGTGCGCCTGAGTTCCAGATCCGAGGCGCAAAGCCCGGGGATGGATGCCACGGTTTTGTATATCATATCAAACCGATCCCGGGCCGGTGCCAGATTTTGAAAGGACTTATGGGGCGGAACTGCAGAGGGAATGAGATGAATCCGGTCAATGCCAAAGGCGTTTCTTACGTGGGAAATCACCTGTATATGGCCATTGTGAAGGGGGTTGAATGTGCCTCCGAATAAGCCCTCTTTCATACATTCCCTCTATTGTCTGATGTGTCCCTTACCCATGACCACAAATTTAGTGGCGGTGAGTTCTTCCAGCCCCATGGGGCCAAAGGCGTGGAGTTTTGAGGTGGAAATACCAATTTCAGCCCCCAGTCCCAGTTGTCCCCCATCGTTGAACCGGGTGGATGTGTTCACCCCCACCATGGACGAGTCCACCTGGCGGATGAAGTCACTGGCACGGTTTTCATTGGTGGTGACAATGACATCTGTGTGATTAGAACCATAGGTGGCAATGTGATCCACGGCCGTTGCCATGTCAGGTACCACCTTGACGCTCAGGGTGAGGTTTAAATATTCAGCATGCCAGTCTGCTTCCTGGGCTGGGATGGCCCGGGGAAAGATAGCACATGTTTGTTCACAGCCTCTGATTTCAACCCCTGCCTTGTGATATTGTTCAAGCATGGCCGGCAAAAAGGTGGCTGCGGCTTTCCCATGGACCAGCAGGGTTTCCAGGGCATTGCACACCCCGGGGCGATGGACCTTGGAATTAAGGCAGATGTCAAGGGCACTTTTCATGTGGAAATCTTCATCTACGTACACGTGGCACACGCCCTTGTAGTGTTTGAGCACCGGCATGGTGGCATGGTTCACCACATATCGGATCAACGCCTCCCCCCCCCGGGGAATCACTACATCAATGTAGGCTTCCTGCTTTAAAAGATGGGTGACGGCTTCTCTGTCGGTGACGGGCAGTACCTGGACTATTTCTTTGGCAAGTCCTGTCTCGGTTAGGGCCTTCTGGATGATGGTTGCCAGGATTTTGTTGGAGTGGAAGGCTTCTGATCCTCCCCGCAAAATGGTGGCATTGCCCGCCTTTAGGCACAGGGCCGCCGCATCAACGGTGACATTGGGACGGGATTCGTAGATCATGGCAATGACCCCCAATGGAATCCGCATCTTGGAAACCCCGAGGCCGTTGGGCCGGGTCCAGCTCTGGGTGATGGCCCCCACAGGATCGGTAAGGTCTGCCACTTCCCCTAATCCCTGGACCATCTGTTCAATGGTCTGGTCGGTGATTCTCAGGCGATCCAGCATGGCAGAAGAAAGTCCTTTTTCTTGGGCAGCCTTGAGATCTACGGCATTTTCTTTAAAAATATCCTGGCGCTGCCGGGTCAGCTTTTGTCCAATGAGGTCGAGTACCCTGTTTTTGGTGGCTGTATCTGCCGTGGCAATTCGTCTTGCCGCCTTTCTTGCACTGATGGAAATGTCCATCACCGTTGATTCGTAATTCATGATGCGTCATCCTGTTCGTAGGTAATTGCAAGGTTGTCCCGGTGTATCACCTCTGCATAGGGCCGCGACAGTTGCAGCACATTGCATATGGCATCACTTCTGTGGCCCATGATGCAGGCGATATCCTTTGAAGAATAATTGACCAGGCCTTTACCAAGACTATGGTTGGTGTCTGACTTGATCTCCACGGATGCCCCTTTGCTGAAGTTGCCGTTCACCGAGGTGATGCCAATGGGAAGGATACTTTTTCCCCGGGAGAGGATGGCCTGGGTGGCCCCCCGATCCAGATGAATTTCTCCCTGGGGTTTCAGACTGTAAGCAATCCAGCATTTTCGACTGTTAAGCCTCTTTTTACCGGGTACAAAATAGGTGCCTTCAGGCTCTCCCCTGAAGATCCGGGGAAGGATATCCGGTTTCCGGCCAGGCGCTATGATCATGGGGATTCCGGCCCGGGCCAGCCGTTTGGCGGCCTGGAGCTTTGTCAACATTCCCCCCGTACCCAATGTACCCGGGGCCCCGGCAGCGGCCTGTTCCATTTTGCGCGTTATTTTGGTTACCACCGGGATCAGACGGGCATCAGGATATTCCCGGGGATCTTTGTCGTAGAGCCCCTCGGTGTCGGTGAGATTGATCATGAGATCGGCATCCATGAGCAGGGTGATCATGGCACCCAGGTTGTCATTGCCCCCAAGCTTCATCTCTTCGGTGACAATGGTGTCATTCTCGTTGAGGATGGGAACAATGCGCCATTCCAGCAGGGTGTTGATGGTATTTCTGGCGTTGAGGTATCGTCTTCTGTTGGCAAGATCATCCCGGGTGAGCAGTAGCTGGGCCACCTTGCCCCCAACGGTTTCAAAGGCATTTTCATAGGCAAGTATCAGCCCTGCCTGGCCCACCGCCGAAGCGGCCTGCCGGCCTTTAACATCATCGGGTTTCCGGGAAAAGCCGATTTTTTTAACCCCACAGGCCAAGGCCCCCGAGGAGATGAGAATCACCTGGGTGCCCTGGGTGGTCAAGTTGCCAATGGAATGGCTCAGACTTTTAATGAGTTCCAGATTTAAGCCATGGGCCAGGGATAATACCCCGCTGCCGACTTTAATAACAATTCGTCGACTGTTTTTAAGGGTCGACCATCTAACACTATCCATCTGTTTTTCCGAGTTTTTCTGCAAGAATCTGTTTGAGCGTGTCGGTTCCCTTTCCCGTGGCCGCCGACAGAGTGATCACATCAGTTTTTCCCAGTGCCGCAATAAAGGCATCCACGTTTTCCTGGGCCCCGGTGAGGTCTATTTTGTTCAGGACCAGCAACTGGGGCTTTCGGCCCAGGGCCTTGCTGTACTGTTCCAGCTCTTTGTTGATCAGGTGATAGGCTTCCAAAGGGGCATTTGGATCAATGGCAGACACATCAATGATATGAACCAGAATACCGGTGCGCTCAATGTGTTTCAAAAATTGAATGCCAAGTCCCACACCCTGGTGGGCACCTTCGATGAGGCCTGGAATGTCAGCCACGGCAAAGGGCTCGCCATATTGAGGCTGCACCATTCCAAGGGAGGGTGCAAGGGTTGTGAAGGGGTAATCGGCAATCTTGGGACGGGCCGAGGAGAGTCGACTTACCAGGGTGGATTTCCCCGCATTGGGAAGTCCCACCAGACCCACATCAGCAAGGAGTTTCAGCTCCAATCGGAGGTTGAACTCTTCGCCTGGCATACCGGGTTGGGCGTGTCGGGGGGCTCGATTGGTGGATGTGGAAAATCGTTTATTGCCCCGTCCGCCAATGCCTCCCTTGGCCAGAATGAACTCCTGGTCGGGTTGGGTAAGATCTGCAATGGTCTCTCCGGTGTCCACATCAATGACCAAGGTGCCGGGGGGCACAGGGATGATCTGGTGTGGTGCATTTTTTCCGTGCCGCAGTCTGCCCATTCCCGGGGTACCGTTCTTGGCTCGGATAATCCGCTGGCGTCGAAGATCAAAAAGCGTTCTTTTGCTCTGATCTGTCTTTAAAATAATACTCCCGCCGTTACCACCATCACCTCCGTCAGGCCCGCCCCGCTCAATAAATCGTTCTCTCCGGAAGCTTACGCATCCGGGTCCGCCGTTGCCGGACCTGACGAAAATGGTTGCTTCATCTATGAACTTCACGCTTCATAAACGCAGACTCTCTTTTTGTCACGACCCTTTCGTTCATAGGCCACAACACCATCGATCTTTGAAAAGAGAGTGTAGTCTTTACCCATTCCCACGTTCTGACCGGGATGGATTTTGGTTCCAAGTTGTCTTACCAGAATATTGCCAGCAACAACGGTCTGTCCGCCATATACCTTGACGCCCCGGCGCTGGGCATTACTGTCGCGACCATTTTTTGAACTTCCGCCTGCTTTTTTATGTGACATCTCTATCTCCTTATTGTCTATGCCTGGATGGAATCAATTTTGACAGCGGTGTAGGCCTGTCGATGGCCCCTCATTTTACGGTAACCCTTCCGCCGTTTGTATTTGAATACAAGAACTTTTTTACCCTTACCCTGCTCCACAATGTGTCCTTTGACAGCAACGCTGTCAAGATCACCACCGTTCAGGGTCACTTTTTCACCGTCGGAGTACATGAGGACGTCACCAAAATCAATTTCAGCCCCTTCAGTTCCTTCAAGTTTCTCCACCCGAAGCAGATCCCCTTCTTCCACCTTGTACTGTTTTCCGCCGGTCTTTATAACTGCATACATACGCTTTGTCTCCTTTATGTATCTATCTTATGTAACCACCACACTAAAATCCCAAATAATATGGTAAACCCCCTTTTTTGTCAAGATAAAAAAGCAATTGCAAAGGAGTCAAAGGGGTTACTCTGCGGGGGGGAAATCCTGCAACAACAGGCTGACTTCCTGGGCAGTGGTGGCACGGGAAGGGTTTGATTTTATTGAAGTGGGGGGGGATGCGCTTTGGGGTGAGGTCAGTGACAGCAGTTCAAACACTCTGATATTCCCCACCTTCGGTGCATCCAGGGGAACATCAATTTCATTGACCTTCACGGAATAGCGCATGGCCTTCATGGTTTTTTCTGAAATAAGGATACTGTCCGGTGTCTTTTTGGTCAGGTCCTGGATACCGAAAACTGAATTCACGGCATCTCCGATGACGGTGTAATCCATTTTTTTATCAAAGCCGATGTTGCCCACCACCACCTCTCCTGTGTGGATACTGATACCCATACTCAATGTAATATCAATTTTTTCCTTTAAATAGTCCTTGATGTCACCCAGGGCTGCTTTCATTTCAACGGCCGCAGAAACGGCATTGTCCGCATCGGAAATGGTGGCAATGGGGGCGCCAAACAGGGCCAGAAAACCGTCTCCCAGGTATTTATCCACAATTCCCTGGTGGGAAAAAATAATTTCCCCCATGACGGAAAAAAAATGATTCAGGACAAAAACGGTTTTCTGGGGACCAATGGTGTTGGCCAGTTTTGAAAAATTTCTCAGGTCAATGTTCAGGAGGGTGACGGTTTTGAACTCCTCCATGAGGTGCTGTTCATTGGTGTCTCCATGGACAATTTTATTGACAATTTCCTTGGGAACGAATTTCTGGAAAATCTGGCGAATTCCCCGTTCCTTTTCGGCAATGAACAAGGTTTCTTTGTAGAGCCGGGAGTTTTCAATGGCAATACTCACCGACGAGGCAATGGCCTGGAGAAGTTGCTGGTCATCTGCCACAAAATTACCATTTATTTTATTGATCACCTCAATGACACCGATCACCTGACCCTGGGCAATCATGGGAACGCACAGGGCCGATCGGGTGGTAAACCCCGTGTTATCGTCAATGGCTGAAAAAAACATGGATGAGGATTGAACATCATTTTCAATGAGACAGTCTCCCTTGGAGGCAACATAGCCAGCAATTCCCTGGCCCAGTTTTACAGTGAAATCTGTTGTCTGTTTCAGGATCACATTAAAGGCGGTTTTCACCTTGAGTTGTTTTTCCTCAATAAGGAGCAGGGATCCTGCTTCCACCTTTAATGCCACCCGGATCATGTCCATGGTAAAGGAGAGAACCTGTTCAATGTCAAAGGTGGATGAGGCCAGCACACTTCCGATCTGCCTTATGGTTGCAAGCTCACTGGCCCGTTGCCGGGCGGCCAGAGACAGGGTTGTCTTTTCCATGGCAAGGGAAAAGAGATTGGATATTTTCCGGGTGAGTTCGTGGTATTCCAAAGCCTCTTTATGGGTTTTGAAAATAAACGCAAAACATCCGGTGAGTTTTCCTGAACTCATCAGGGGGTGAATTAGCCCGGAGGTGCCGCCATGGCTTAAAAACAGACTTTCTTCCACGGGGGAATTTAACTCTTCATGGAGATTTACTATGAGGGTGGAATCTCCCTGGATGAATAGACGTTCCAGAATGGATTCTTTACAGGTATAAACCTGTCCCCGTTGAATATTTGTTTTGTTTTTGGAAAAGAAATCCACAACGGTGATGGTCTCTCCGTCGGACAGGTCATTTGCCATGAGCACGGCTCCCTGGAGGGGAACTATGCTGAGGGTGTCTTTTAGAAGCGTTTGATACAGCTCTATGCCCCGCATGCTGGAGTTGACGGTATTGATCAAATGGCCCGTGGCATGCTCTGCTTGGGCGGCAGTGTCAATTTCATTGAGGAGTCTTAAATTTTCATAGGTAAAGGCGGAGTTAGAAACCAGGGGGATCAGGCTTTCTATATCTTCGGAGGTGAAAATCGAGTCATTGGATTTCCGGGACAGGGTCATGACACCGATGATATCTCGGATGGTTTTAATGGGCATGCACACAAAGGATTTGGACCCATATTGGGATTTATTCACCAAAGGCCCAAGGCGGGTATCTTTTTCTATGTTTTCCACCACAAAGGGCGCTTTATTGATGATGGCATATTTGGCGATGCTGGTTTGAAATTCAACGGTGTCTCCGATGCTCAAGTGTTGGCCCAACCCGATGCTCGCCTTTACTACAAAATGTTTATTGGGTTTGTTTTCAAGAATTAAAATGGATCCAATGTCGGCGTTTGTAATTTTTAATCCCCGTTCCAATGTGACGTAGAGGAGTTCTTCCGGGTCAAAGGTGACATAGCATAGATCGGATAATTCTTTAAGGATGGCAATTTCTGAAATTTTTTGTTCAAGCTGGGAAAATGTTTTATTAAGTTGTCGTTCAAAAAGGGTAAAGGACTTGGAGATGTTTTCCACCTCGTCGGCCCCTTTTCGGATACCGTTGGACTCAAATTCTGCTTTAAGTGTCCGGGTAAACCCATTTGATAATTTTGCAATTTTTTCAAACACCACCCTCAAGGTGATGAATCCGGCAAGGGAGCAAATAAGAAAGAGGACAAAAAAATGGGGAACATATTGATCTGAAAGTAGATCATAGGTGATGAGGAAGTAGAGCAGACCAAAGGTGGGGATAAGGAAAAAGAACCCGAAAATAATATTGAGTCTCTGGTAGAGCGATTGATCCTGTGAAGTAAACTTGGGAAGGATACCCTTCCAAGCAAAATGCCGTATTTTTTTCAGTGGGTCACCCATGCCGTTTCTTTTTCCTTGAAAAGACCTGTTTGAAAAACGGGATGCCCCTGGAAAGGGCACCCCGCATTGGATCATTTTTCCAGGGGCGAGTATTTAATTCATATGTGGAACTCAATCGTTGATATGTTTGATATGCCTGTGAACACCAGGATGTACTCCAGCTTATGATTAAACCCTCACCCCTTAAATGAAAAGTGGTGGGAAAATTATCCCCTTACCTCCTCCTTAACGGTGGTGGCAAGCTTGAACAGGATGGTGAGAATTAGAAACCCTGTGGCAAAAACACCCAGAGTAATAATAACCTCTTTAAAGGTGGGGGCATACTCTGTTACATGGTGCAGGGGGTTGGGAACAAAACCACCGGAGATCATGCCAAGGCTCTTGTCAATCCAGGTACCAATGATAATCATGGCACAGGTATAGGGAAGCAGAGTCTTATTGCTTCTAAATGCCGGTACCACGGTCAGTGCAATACCAATGAACATCAGTGTGATGGATGTCCACATCCAGGGCACCAGGGCGTTGTGGCCGTGGAGTCCAAAAAACAGATACTGAATATGGGACATGTGGCCGGGTATTTTGCTGTAAAAGACCACAAATACTTCACACAAAAAGAAAAACACATTGGCAATCAGTGCATAACACACAATTTTTGACAGGGTCTGGATGGCTTCCCAGCCCGGATCAAATTTGCTGATTTTCCGAATCAGGTAGCAAAGCAGGATCAGCACAGACGGACCTGCGGCAAAGGCCGATGCCAGGAATCTTGGTGCCAAGATGGCCGTCAGCCAGAAGCCCCTTCCCGGAAGACCACAGTACAGATATGCGGTGACGGTGTGGATGCCGATGGCAAAGGGAATGGACAGGTAAATCAATGGGGTGGTCCATGCCGGTGGTTTTACTTGATTTCTTTCTGCTTCCAGCACCTTCCATCCAATGACAATGTTCAAAAACAGATAGCCGTTAAGAACACACATGTCCCAGAACAGCATGGAGTGGGGGGTGGGGTAGAGCAGCACATTGAGCATGCGCACGGGTTGTCCAAGATCCACAACGATGAACAGCAGGCACATGATCAAGGATGCCACGGCCAGAAATTCACCCAGAATGGTAATTCTGTGGAATTTTTCATAGTCATGGAGATAGTAAGGAATTACCACCATGACCCCTCCTGCGGCAACTCCCACAAGATAGGTAAAGTTGGCAATGTAAAATCCCCAGGAGACATCCCGGCTCATGCCGGTGATCATCAATCCGTTCATGAACTGATCTATATATACGATAAAGGCCACAGTCATGACAGCGAGGAGCAGCCCCAGCCATATCCAGTACTTTTTGCTTCCTTTAATAGCTATTTCAAGCATACGTGCCTCTCTTACATGATATAGTAAACAGAGGGCTCGGTACCAAGCTCCTGCTTACGTCGGATTGCATAGTTTTCAGCCAGAAGTTCTCTGACCTTGGAGGCGGGATCTTCAAGATCACCCACGGTGATGGCGCCTTCAGACACCTCTGCACAGGCTGGTTGCTGGCCCTTGGCCAGACGTTCTGCACAGAGATTGCATTTTTCCACCACCCCCTTGGTCCGGGTGGGAAAGTCAGGGTTGACCTCTTCTATAAAGGGCCGTGGGTCCCTGAAGTTAAAGCTTCTGGAACCAAAGGGGCATGCTGCCATGCAGAACCGACAGCCAATGCAGCGGTGAAAGTCCATGATCACAATGCCGTCTTCCCGTTTAAAGGTGGCCTGGGTAGGACATGCCTGGACGCAAGGGGCATTTTTGCAATGGTTGCATGTGACCAGAAAGGGAAGATGTCTGAATCTTTCAGCAAGGAATTCATCTTCCTTATCCGGGAAGGCATGCTCAAAATGTTCTTCCCAGATCCATTTGATTTCCTGGGTTTTATTCACCGGTCGGGTGTTGGGGTATTTCTCGGCATCGGGCTCATGGTCAAAATCCGGAACATTGTGGGCCTTACGACAGGCATGGACAATGTTTTCGGCAACTTCATCGGTGATTTTATTGGTGTCAATGACCATGCCCCATCGCTTGGCGGTGAGGGCCTCGGCTTTTTTGGTCTTCACCGGTGCCGCAACGGAGCCGGATGAGGCAACGGCCTTTATTGCCGGAGCCGCACCAATGCCCAGCGCAGTAACACCCGCTGCTTTGAGAAAGCTTCTTCTGCTTTTTTTCATTGGTTAATCTCCTTGGGTGTTGTGTGGCACTCCCAGCAATAGGGATCCACTGAGGCGTATGTATGACATTTGTCGCAGAATTTTTCCTTGTCCGTGTGGCATCCAAGGCAGGATTCTTCACCGGTGGAGAGGCTCATCTGAAAGGCTTTTCCGTTGGTGCCTTCATACATTCTGTCTGCATCTCTTACCACAGAATCCCGCCATTCATCCAGCAGAGACATGTGGTTGGCCCGCATGTCATATTTATCCAGAACACATTTTTTGGCAGCTTTTGCCTTTGCCGAAAGTTCTGGTTCCGGCGCTGCACTGCTGCCGCCTATATTGTACCAGAAAGGGAGCAGTGCCATGGCAACAAACA
Organism: uncultured Desulfobacterium sp.; assembly: GCA_937124525.1. Next base: position 15,713 of record CAKZLA010000544.1, on the reverse strand, counting down.
CCACAAGACCTGCCATAATTGCATTTTTACTCATCTGCTTCCTCCTTGTCGGGTAGTGGTTCCATTCGCAGATCCATCTCTCTTTCCTGCTCACCCGGCAGAATCAGGGCGTTTCCAACCAGTTCGTGGATACCATAAACTTCAACATCGGGCACCCAGTACTCCATCAAGGTAGACAGGGCAGCCCGGTCGATGGCACAGATGGTACCAAGAGTGTTTACACCAAACTTCTCATGGACATATTTTACGGCATTGGCCCTTGGCAGACCTCCTGTCATTCTAAGCTCAATATTTTCACCGGCATTGAGTCCGGCGCCACTGCCGCAGCAGAAGGTCTGTTCCCGGATGGTGTTGATGGGCATTTCATAGAAGTTGTCGCATACATTTTCAATGATATACCGGGGTTCGTCCAGAAGTCCCATGCCCCTTGCAGGGTTGCACGAATCATGGAAGGTCATGATCCGGTTGGCATTACGGCTCTTATCCAGCTCCAGCTTACCATGTTTGATCAAATCCGCCGTGAATTCAGTGATGTGAACCATTTTGGTGGATTTGGCATTTTCAAACTTGGTGCCTGTTATGGGGTTCACCGGCTCTTCCAGGAAGTCAGCAGGGCCGTTCATGGTGTCCATGTACTGGTTGATCACCCGCCACATGTGGCCGCATTCTCCACCAAGAATCCATTTTACGCCCAGACGTTTGGCTTCTGCGTACATTTTGGCGTTAAGACGTTTCATGGTCTCATGGGAGGTGAAAAAACCAAAGTTACCACCCTCGGAGGCATAGGTACTCCAGGTGACATCCAGGTCATATTTGTCTTTGAGATACTTGAACAGAATCATGTACCCCTGACAGGTATAGGTGCCAGGATCGGCAAACACATCACCCGAGGGGGTGATAAAAAGAATGTCCGCCCCTTTTTTGTTGAACTGGGGGGCCACATCAATGCCGGTGATCTCTTCAATGTCTTCGGTGAAGAAATCAAGCATGTCTTTGAATGCATGGGGCTGAATCCCCAGGTGGTTACCGGTCTGGTAACAGTTGGATACCGGGGTGGCGATCCAGTCAATGTTAAGACCCAGGAGGTTCAAGAGCTCCCGACCCATGATGGTGATTTCTGCGGTGTCAATGCCATAGGGGCAGAAAACCGAGCATCTCCGGCATTCAGTACATTGGAAAAAATAGTACCACCACTCTTTGAGTACGTCCAGGGTAAGGGGTCTGCCACCGCCCAGTTTGTCTCCTCCGGGGATTTTCTGGAGAAGTTTTCCCACTGTGGTGAAATCGTTTCTGTACACCGATCGCAAAAGCTCAGCTCTAAGTACCGGCATGTTTTTTGGATCACCGGTGCCAAGGAAAAAATGGCATTTATCTGCACAGGCACCGCATCGAACGCATACGTCCATGAAAATTTTGAAGGTTCTGAATTTTTCCAGGCGTTCCTTGATGCCGTTGTGGATGATTTCCTGCCAGTTTTCCGGCAGTTTCCAGTCCGCTTCCATGGGATTCCATGATCGGGCATTGGGAAGGCCAAGGGTTTCCACACTCTCGGCCTTGGCTGCATAGCAGTACATGCCGGGCCGGATCTGGACAGATTCACTCATCCAGCTGCCCTGGGAAGGGGTGTGGTCTACCTTGTCCAGTAATTCATCGGGTTTAAGTTCGTCAGACATTGATTACTCCTTCTTATCCACTGGAAGTCCAGCGTCTATCATTTTTTCTCTGAAGTGATCTTCATACTGCTCATAGGTATGAATGTCCACAGCATAATTCCAGGGATTAATATGTCTCTTGGCACGGGTGTTGTTGGCCATATTCCGTGTGGGACTCAGGAAAATGCCACCCATGTGCATGAGTTTACTCACCGGGAAATATGCTAACAATGCACTGACCATAAATACGTGGGCATAAAAAAGTCCGCCCACACCATCGGGAATGACAGGATGAAAGGTGACAAGGCCCATGGTAAATGTTTTGATGCCGATGATATCCACCTTGGTGAAATATCGCATGGCAATACCGGAAGCTGCAATGCCGATGATGAGAAACAGGGGGAAATAATCAGCTGCCAGGGAGATATAGCTGACCTTTGCATCAAAGATCCGTCGGGCCAGCAGAAAAAGAGCTGCCAGCAGAAGTACCGCACCGGAGACAAATAAACCAGGCAGCCCCAGCTGAATGATGCCGTCAAAAAATTCCAGGAATTTAAGGCAGGAGGGTACCGGGTCCAGAAAAAATCTCAGGTGGCGAATGATAACCACCAGAAATGCGTAATGAAAGGCCAGGGCACCCACCCACAGGAAAATTTCCCAGGAGTAGGTCAGTTTGTTCTTCTCATTCCTGTTAAAGGCCGCTTTGGTATTGCGAAACAGGGATCTGAAAAGAAAAATTTCAAGAACCATGCGAATGAAAACGCCTGATGCCTTATCAGGATTATCAATACAGTTGTGTTTAATCCATGGAAGCGATTTCTGCTGTCCACAGGTTGTGGGAATCCGGAAGGGTACTGCGGAAGCAGCCCATCCCATGACACGGCGTACAAAACCGCCAATAAAGGCGATGACCGCAACATAGGGGACTATTATTCCGAAGAACCACTGCATACCGGCTCCCTCAACCCCTGCATAAGCCAGCAGAAAAAGCAGCAAAACGCCTGCCAGGGGCACCATGTACTTTTGATTCATATTCCAACCACCTCACTGTTTCGACTGTTGCAAAAGATCTTTCTTTGTAACAGCCTGTTTAAGATTTGTTCGAGTCAAGAAGTGTCTCTTCCTTGAGCTCTGTTACTAAGCCTGCCCTTTCAAAGGCCCTGTGAATCCGCCTTTTGGATTCAGTTGCCTTTAAAAGGAATATATTCTCTCTGCACTTCATAAACCGGTTGAAAGCGGCAAGGGCGGTCTGATCTATCTTTGCATAAAAGGCGCTGTCCCTGTCACCGTCCAAGACGGTTTCTATAATCTGTTTTAATTCAAAGACAAAGCCCACTGCCTGGGATGCACTGAAATTTTGCACGGCCCTGATGCGGATGATGGAATCCAGGGCCGTTTCAATTTTATCGGCATTAAATTCCTTCTGGACCAGGAGATCAAAGGTCTCTTCAAGGGACTGGACAGTGGCACTTCCCACGGGATTGTCAAATCGATTTTTTAATTTTCCAAGGACTTTGGCGGTTTCCTGGGGATAGGAATTGATGGTGACAAGGAACCATTGATCAATGATTTCCTTTTTGCTCTTTTCAAGCTTGCGGTTGAAATCCATATTCTAATATTTTACTCCGTAACTACCCCGGCCTGCAAGGCTGTTTTGTTAGTGATTTATTTGTGTCTCACATGAACTCAGCTTTCGGACCTGAGACCCGGTGTAGGGAGGGCAGTTTTGCTTTGCACTTTGTCAATAAACAACCTATTGGCCCGGCAAAAAATACAAAAATACAGGTCTGGACCCACGTCAATCGCCCAGTCCCGAAAGTTGAAACATTAATTTAAGCGGTATAACCATACTGGGAATTTATGTCAAGGATAAAAGCGGTTCAGCACCGGTGGTGAACCACTGTTTTAACACCTTGAACAATGAGTGGGGATCTGTGTTTCCGGTGAGTTCCCGGATGGCATGCATGGCCATGGTGGGGGCTCCAACATCCACGGTTTTAATACCCGTGGCAGAGGAGATACATGGGCCTATGGTGCTGCCACAGGGCATGTCACTTTTCATAACAAAGGTTTGCATGGGAACGCTGGCCTCCTGGCATAACTGCCGGAATAGTGCTGTGGACACCGCATCCGATGCGTACCGCATGGCAGCGTTGAGTTTTAGTACCGGACCCTGGTTCAGAAGACAGGCATGACCGGTATCATAGCGCTCGGCATGGGCCGGGTGCAGGGCATGGGCATTGTCCAGGGAAATCATGAAGGATCGGGCAAAGGTTCGGAGTCGCTGTTCTGGGTCGGGCACAATTCGGGTCAGGGTGTCTGTGAGAAAAGATCCCCTGGCACCGGCTGGGGTCTCACTGCCCACCTCCTCATGGTCGGCAAGGATGGCAAGACAGGGGGTGGTTCCCCGGGTAAGGAGAAGGCTTTCAAGGGCCGCATGACAAGACAGAAGGTTGTCAAGGCGGGGGGCCGAGATGATTTCCTTGTTCAGACCTGCATAAAAGGGTGGCTGGGCATCTGAAAAAAACAGGTCAAATCCCATGATCTCCTCTATCTCATGGCCCGCATCTGGAATATGTTTTCCTGCGTTGAGTAATGCTTCATTAAGTGCCCCGGGTTTTGAGAATGCTCCGGTTAAAAGCAGGGGCGGTAGGTCCTCCTGAGCATTAATGGTTTTTTTGGTGTTGGCTTCCCGGTCCAGGTGAATGGGAAGGGAGGGGATAACCGCCACAGGTGCATCCATATTAATAAGCCCACTTGCAAGGCAGGGGGTGTTGTTTTTTCCACGGCAACGAAGGACAAGTCTGCCAGCCAGGTTCAGGCCCCTGTCAAACCAGGTGTTCAAGAGAGCGCCGCCATACACCTCCACGCCCAGGCGTGTCATGGTGTTGTTCTGTAGCTCGGGCATGGGTTTTACTTTAAGACAGGGACTGTCTGTATGGCCACCACACAGTTTGATGCCAGTCTCCCATGGCTTAAGGTCTCCGGTGTAAAAGACAATGATGGCGCTGTCATTGCGAACAACAAAATAGCCAGAAGCTCTTTCAAGGTGCCATGGTTCGGTTTCCAAGAGTTTTATAAAGCCTTTTTTACGAAGGGCTTCAGCCGTATTGGCCACGGCATGAAAGGGGGTGGGGGAGGTGTGAAGAAAATGAAAAAGATTTTTGTTGTATGATTCAATGTCCATGTAACAAGCCTTTTAAATTCGATGATCTGTTTTTGGGGCTTGACCACAACATTGGCCGTACTGGACAGTTGGTGGAATCACCCCTTGACCGGGATGTGCAAAGTTTATGTGAAACTCCGTCCAAAACGCTGTAATGGTTAGAGTTTCAATATTCGTTGTGGGCAGCTAAGTATCCCAATACGGTCTGCCAGTGGCAGTTATAGCCAAACCCCGGAAATCAGTCAATTCAAAAAAAAGGACGGCAGCAATTCTGATTCAAAATTCGGAAGGGGGGGATGAATCACTCAGCCCCCCCAAAGATTGGAATTGCTGAAAAAACGCTTACAGATCACCCCATTTTTTTTGTCGAAGATCAAATTCACGGACAATTTCTTTTGGGAGGGTGTTTTTCGGGGGTGTTTTCATCAGTTCAAGGGTTCTTGCACGCAGGCGGTCATCAAAGGTCTCTTCCAGAGAGGTGCCCGGGGCCTGGGCCTTTGTGCGCTGGAACAGTTCTGGATACAGGACGTTTTTAAAATTTTTCATTGTATGGGGTTCCATCAGGAATGTTCCGCCGGGGCCCACCTTATCAATGACATCCAATGCCAGTGTGTCCGGGGAAACATCAATTCCCTGGGTGAATTTTTTCACCATGCCCAGGATTTCCTGCCCCATGACCAGGTGGGCCGGAGAAAGGATGCTGCCATGGTCCAGCCAGCAATGGGTATCATGTACAAGTCCAGCCCCCACGGTGGCCATGACCAGATCCTGCAGGCTACCCTCGGCTGCGGCCTGGGCATCCACGCTTTTTGAATCTGTGCAGCCCGCAGTGCTGAAAAATGGCAGGTTATATCTCTGGGCAAGCTGGGACATACCCCCCACCATCATGGCCATCTCAATGGCACCATAGGAAAATACCGTGGTTTTCATGTCCATGATGGTGATAAAGGAGCCGAATACAAAGGGCGCACCGGGATTGATGATCTGTTGCAGGACAAGACCGCTTAAGGATTCTGCGCTGCCCATGACGATGCCGCCGGCAAGGGTGGCAGGAAAGCTGCCCCCCAGCTGCATGCCGGAGTAATGGACAATGGGAATCCCTTTTTCAGCGGCAAAAATATTTTTGCCCACCAGATGGTCATCGTGGGTCAGCGGAGAAATGGTGCAGTTCAGGGTGCCAAGAATGGGAGCCTTGTTGAAATTTTCAACACCCCCCTGGCACAGGAGTGCCATCTCGTAAATTTCTTTTAAGCTTTCAGCATCATTGCAGGAGACGATGACAGGCTTGCTGCAATGCTCCAGGGCAATGCGGGCCACGCCTCTGTCCTGGATATGTTCCGGCAGATCCCTGGCAATGCCCAGGGTCATGGTCCAGTCATATTTATCCAGGGAATCGCACAGTCGGGCCATGGTGATGACATGGTCGCTTTTACATTCGCTCACCACCTGGGTGTCGGGATCAAGGTGGTTCACACAGTCAATGGTGGCGCCAAAGTAAGTGTTGGCACCCTCCAGCGTGATGTTGCTGGAGTTGTCTCGGTTACCAAGTTTGATACTTTTCGGGGCCGTGGATATGGCTTTCTCAACCAGTTCCGGTGGAAAATAAACCCGGTTTGAATCCACCTTGCAACCGGCACCATCCAGTATTTCAAGGGCCTTGGGATGTGTTATGGATACACCCGTTCGTTCCAGCACATCCAAAGTTGCCTGGTGAATGGATGATAGCTGCTCCTCGTTGAGAATTTTCATTGTGGGTGTGAATTTTAATTCGTCCATGGGGCTGTTCTTTGTCATTGAATATCTCCTTTGTTTATTGGGGGGAAAGCCCCTTGTCAGATAACCTGGGGGCTGTACTGCGGATATTTTTATTTTAAAGAAGCAATAAGTATGCCAGATTCTGTAAAGTATTGAATTGTCGATAACAGGGATTGTGTCACTATAGGGCCTTGGCCCCATGGAGCATGAATAAAAGTACCCGGGGTGAATTTGCATGGGGCCAACAAATCCTCTTATCCGTTGGGGAAGAAATGCACTGTTTTCAATAAAATTAAATAAATTTGATTTTTATTTCAGCAGCCCAGGGGGCTGCAGGGGGGATCAAAGGGAAAAATGCCCGGGATGATTAAATCATGTTTTTGCAAAATAATTTGTAATATCAAGGCGGTTACGGAAAAATACTTTTAACTTGACATTCCATGAATGGCTGTAATAGGTATATAAAAATTTTTTTATTCACCTGTCACAGGAGCCTGAATGACCTTAGATATTAATCTGTTGCAAAAAAAACTGGGTGTCACGGATAATGCCAACGCATTTTTGATTTTAAAGGATCTGCACGAAGGGGTGATCATTGCCGATGCCCATGGGGAAATTTTGTATTACAATAAGGCCATGGCAAAAATTGATGATCTTGACATGGACCACGCCCTGGGAAAAAAAATCACAGAACTTTACCAACTCAATGCAAGGGACTCCACCACCATGTCCTGTATCAGAACTGGCAAAGCCATCAAGAATAGGGTGATCATGTACCGTACTCGCCTGGGAAAAATGTCCAATGTAATCAGTAATGTATTCCCACTTTTCAGGGATGGAGAGGTGGTGGGGGCCATCAGTTTTACAAAGGATTACCAGATGCTGGAAACCCTTATCTCCTCTGGACAAGCCAGTAAGGTTTCCCGGGGGGAGGGAAATGGTACCCGGTATACCTTTTCAGATATGGTGGGGGAAAACGGGGGGCTTTCCCATGCGGTTAAGACGGCAAAAATGGCCTGTGATTCTCCTTCTCCCATAATGCTTTCCGGAGAAACCGGCACCGGTAAAGAGCTGTTTGCCCAATCCATACATAATCATCGAAGGAGTTCCAGACATAAATTTATTCCCATTAACTGCGCTGCCATCCCGGAAAATCTTTTGGAAGGAATTCTTTTTGGCACCTCCCGGGGGGCATTCACCGGTGCCATTGAAAAATCGGGTTTATTTGAACAGGCCAATGGTGGTACTATTTTTTTAGATGAGCTTGACTCCATGCCCATCACCCTTCAGGCTAAACTTTTGAGGGTGGTTCAGGAAAAAAGAGTGCGTCGTCTCGGTTCTCTGGAGGAGATTTCTCTTAATATTAAAATCATCAGTGCCGTGGGTAGAGATCCCCGTAAAATCATTGAATCAGGTTCCCTTCGGCAGGATTTGTTTTATCGCATGGGCGTTGTGTTTATCATGATTCCACCGTTGAGAGAGCGAAGGGATGATATGGATCGGCTGGTGATTCATTTTATTCGGAAATTCAACGATTCCCTGGGAGAACGGGTCACGGGACTCTCCCGTCGAGTGGGCACTCTTTTTTTAAGTTACCATTGGCCGGGTAATGTCCGGGAGCTTGAACACGTCATTGAGGGAGCCATGAATATGGTGAATGGGGAAACCTTAATACGGTTGAGCCATCTGCCGATCCATGTGCTCAGTTCCCTGGATAATTCTGGAAGCAAAGTAACCTTTTTGCCTGTCATTGACCCCTTGGTCCCCCTGGGTCATGGGGGGCATGGGAATTTGGTTGAACCGGGGTCTGATGGTCCGGGGCAACGGCCCCCCAGCCTTTCAGATGTTCAAAATGCAAATGAACACCATTCCCTGTGCAAGGCCCTGCAAAGAAGTAGCGGCAATGCAGCGGGGGCCGCAAGGATGCTTGGTATTTCCCCCCAGTCGCTCCATTACAAGTTGAAAAAATTTAAAATTAATCGTAAGGATTTCATCGGGAGTTGAGCGTTGTGTGGGTTCGGGGCATCAAGGGGTTTCTATGGGGGTGGTTCCCGGAAATTCATTGTGCAGGTTGGTTTTGACGATGTTCAGATGGTCATGCATCTCTTTTCTGGCCCTGTTTCCATCTCCTACTTCAATGGCATCAATGACATTCTTTGCAGTTATGATTGCTGTGTGGGCATTAAAGGGCGTGGATATGCTCAAGGAGCCATCCATGAGGCCCACGTGTTCATGGGCTTTGTCCACAAGGATTTTGACAAGCTCGATGATGGCCTTGTTATGGGTGGCATCTGCCACGGCCATGTGGAAGTTAAAATCAATTTTATAATAGAGATCCGTATCCTTATTGGAAAAATTCATCTCTTCTCCAATGCGTTTCAACTGGGAAATGGCCTCTCTGTCTCTGAGCTCTGCTGCGATACCGGCAGCTTCACACTCAAGAATTTCCCTGGCTTTCATAAGTTCTGCCAGGGAAACCACTTTAAAGGCTTTTTCCAGCCTGGATGAGTGTGCATCGGTGTCAAGGGCGGTTTCTGAGATATAAGTACCTTTACCCCTGATGACATGGATGTAGCCCATTACATTGAGAATTTTTATGGCCTCCCGCACTGACCCCAGACCTACCTTGAACATTTTTGCAAGGGCACGTTGGGAGGGCAGGCCATCTCCGGGCTTAAGGTGTCTGGATTGAATCTGCTTGATAATTTCTTTTACCAAAAGTTCCGGTGCAGAATTGATGTGAACTGCATCAAATTTCATTTTTTCCCCTTTGATCTTAATGCCCGCTGTCATGTTCTGTGTGTTTTTTTGAATTATTACAAATCCTGTTCATATACGCCCCTTTCAGGCAAATTCTTAATAATAGACCCAAGAGATGGGGGGGTGTCAATGAAAAAGTAAGGTTCGCTATCCTCCGGCACCCAGCACCAAAAACCCAGTCCCCAATGCTCAGTACCTGCTTTTTATGTGAAAAACTCGGGATCGTCAACTGGAATGTTGTGCTTTTATCGATAAATGACGCTTTGGGTTTGCAAAAAGTACAATCACCATTGCCTGGGTACTGTGGCCTGATTTTTTTGATCCAGGGAGAGTGGTTTTAAAATGGGTGATTGGTACATGCATGTGCCCCAAATAACCTGTGTATTGTGGTGGTTTGTTATTGTATTTTATGTTGTAAATTCAAGGAGTTTTGAAAAAAAATAATTATTTTTCAATAACATGTTGAAATTATAAAGAATGTGTGGTTAAATGTAACAGCAAAAGAGGATGGCATTGGCCATGGTTGTTGCGTGCGGCTCCAGGACATCTCTTAACGGTTGTTTCATATAAGCATTTGTATAAACGGATGTTCCTCAATCTTGCAGTTGATGGGCTATGGATTTGTGGGTTATCTTGGTTATTGGCTCAGATAACTGGATTATCCAGTGGATAAAAGTAAATATTCGGGTTGGTAATGTAAATGTTTGGCCAGTGCCCCATATTCACCTGTTGGGACTGCGTAGCATACTAATGCTATGTGAGCAGGCCAAAACAGGTGAATATGGGGTGCTGACCTAAATATTTACGAATAAAATATATTTAAAGCGAGGTGTTGTGCTTAATACCATATCCCCCATACAGACAGATGAATGGCGACAACTGGAATTACATTTCCAGAAGATGAGGTCGGTGCACATGAAAGACCTTTTTTCCCAGGATCTTCGGCGATTTCATGTTTTTTCCCTTTGGTTCAACGATATTTTGGTGGACTTTTCCAAGAATATTATCACGGAACAAACCTTGGTACTGCTCATGGCCCTTGCCCGGCGGGTGGATCTGTCCGGGGCCATTGATAAAATGTTTTCCGGGGATGTGATCAACGCAACGGAAAACCGGGCAGTGCTTCACACTGCCCTGAGGAACAGAGGCAATTCTCCCGTGCTGCTGCAGGGACAGGATGTGATGCCCGGAGTGAACCGGGTTTTATCGAAAATGAAACAGTTTTCCCGGGACATTGATTCGGGTAAGCTGAGGGGATATACAGGAAAGGCCATCAATACCTTTGTCAATATCGGCATTGGCGGGTCTGATCTGGGGCCCCTCATGGTGACAGAGTGTCTTACCCCCTTTGCCAGAAAAGGGGTGAGCGCCTATTTTGTTTCTAATATTGACGGTACCCACCTGGCAGAAACATTGAAAAAAATAGATCCTGAAACCACGCTGTTCCTGGTGGCCTCCAAGACCTTCACCACCCAGGAGACCATGACCAATGCCCATTCCGCCCGGAAATGGTTTTTGGGCCATGCCGGGGATGAGGCACACATTGAAAAACATTTTGTGGCCATCTCCACCAATGCGGCGGCGGTGGAAGCCTTTGGTATTTCTCCTGCCAATCGATTTGAATTCTGGGACTGGGTGGGGGGGCGCTATTCTCTGTGGTCCGCCATTGGTCTTTCCATTGTCTGCTATGTGGGATACGACCATTTTGAAGCGCTGCTCCGGGGAGCCCATGAAATGGATGACCATTTTCGCACAGCTCCCCTGGAAAAAAATATTCCCGTGGTGCTGGCCTTGATCGGTATCTGGTATAATAATTTTTTTGGTGCCCACACCGAAGCCATATTACCCTATGATCAATACATGCATCGGTTTCCGGCCTATTTTCAGCAGGCCAACATGGAAAGTAATGGGAAAAGTACCGATCGTAGTGGCGACAAGGTTGCTTACCACACAGGACCCATCATCTGGGGGGAGCCTGGCACCAATGGGCAACATGCCTTTTATCAGCTGATCCACCAGGGAAGTCGCATGGTCCCGGCAGATTTTCTGGCACCGGCCCTGACTCACAATCCCATGGGTCAGCACCATGAAATTCTGTTGTCTAATTTTTTTGCCCAGACCGAAGCGCTTTTATCTGGAAAGGATGAACAGACGGTGCTCCGGGAAATGGAAGATGCAGGTGGTGATCCTTTAACTCTGGAAGCCTTGGCTCCCCATCGTGTGTTCCAGGGAAACCGTCCCACCAACTCCATATTATTCAAACAGTTGACCCCCCAGACCCTTGGCAGTCTTATTGCCATGTATGAACATAAAATTTTTACCCAGGGGGTCATCTGGAATATTTTTTCCTTTGATCAGTGGGGGGTGGAGCTTGGTAAAGATCTTGCCCGGAAAATTTTTCCGGAACTGGGAACTCCGGATCGTGTGACGAGTCATGATTCATCCACCAATGGGCTGATCAATGCCTTTAAAGGCATGGTGGCCCAGGACATGTGAGACAGTGGTTGTGGAAAGTAATTCCTAAAAGTGGTGAGCCGTACAGGCCAATAGGCAGATGTGCTGAAAATGAAGCATGTCTTAATTTGGCCTGGTTCAAAACAGGGTAATATTTTTTGATAATTTTTCATCTCTCTTGCAGGGCTTATTTCATTAAAGATCAAAGTATTAGACTCTATAACACAGGTGGAAAACCTGGCAAAAGTGTTACCCTGCCATATGCTCTTTTGAGCCAGGCCCTTAATTTTTATAAATTTTAACGGAAAGAGGAAGATAAGCGATATGAATACTGAAATTCTAACAATACCCCAGGCGGCAAAATTTTGCAGTGTAACCCGGATGACAATGTGGCGTTGGGTCAAAGCCGGTAAAATCAAAAGTTTTGTAACCCCTGGTGGCCATCATAGAATTGCAAAAAGTGACTTGGAAGATGCACTGAGGGGCCATGGCATTAAATACATCAGCAGACAGCTGGACGCGTCCCCCAGAATTCTCATCGTTGATGATGAACCCCTCATCGTCCAGGGGTTGCAAAAGCTGTTCACCCGGAAAAAATGTGAAGTTCAGACAGCACTGAATGGCTTTGAAGCCGGGGTGAAATCCAAAGAGTTTAATCCTGACCTGATTATCCTTGACCTTGTCATGCCGAAAATGGATGGGTTTGAGGTGTGTCGTTTTCTGAAATCCAATGAGTCCACATCACACATCAAAATTTTGATTCTCACGGGATACAGCACCAAGGAAAATCGGTCTGAGATCATGGAGGCCGGTGCAGATGCTTTTATTGAGAAACCGGCGGATAACAAGGAGATCATTCAAATAACCAAAGACCTGCTCAAGGACATGAACTGGGTACGGCTTAATCTTTAAATTTATTTTTTTTATGGGGTCATGGTGATTTTCTGTGCCATGGCCCGGTAAGGCCTCCTCTCTACCTCCCCGCTATTTTGCTGACAAGGTGGGCAAACACCCATCTCCTTTCCCTGAAATAAGTACCCGAGCATATATTCCTCAAAATAAAACCCTGAGATATCAACAATATATCCATTGAATACTGAAAAACATATGTGTGGGTACTTAAGTTGCACATCTTACCCCTTGGAATGACTGCCCCCGGCAATTTGTTGAGCCGTCTTTTGGCTTTATATACCCCATCCGTTTGAATACCCGCTTGCAAATTTTTTTCCATGGTCGTTTTCATGGTTATGGGGGGGCGTGCCCACCAAAAAAATTCCATGCAATGGGGTACGGATCTCCTTGGTGAACTCCTGACTTAAATTTAAAGACTTGGTTTTATCCGTATGGTATGATAGCGACAATTTGGTTTCATGGTTGTCGGCTGTTGATGGTCGTTTTTTTAAACCGGTGAGATTTCATCTGGAAATGGAGCAGTTGCCCATTGGAAAGCAAAGGAGAGTGAATGGAAGATTTAAAAGAATCCCAGCGGGCCCGGGTCGCCATTCGGGAGTTTAAGACTATTACAGATTCCCTTGCCATCAGGGGATTTTATCGTCCTTCCGGTCGATTCGGCAAGGCCCTTGAGGGGTGTTTAAGGGATTTGAGCCCGGAAATATACGGCACCATGAACGATGCAAAGGTGGTGGAATTAAAAGGGCTTGAGTATGTCATTGATCGCCTTCCCCAGGGGGTGGAAAAAGGCACCAAAATTATTCTCACCGATGAGGATGAATTTGAAGACACCCCCTTTAAACGCATTGAACCCCTGAAAAGAAGACGGGTTTCCTACCAGATCAGTGAACATGAATTTTGTTTTATTGTTTCCCGGGGGATCAGTGAGATCTACGACATCATCACCCACATGACCTTTCTCAATATTGAGGCCAAGAAAATTTATCTTAAAATGCACGATGATTATGGAAACATCCGCATTGAATGGGAGCGTCTTGAAAAGGTGGTGGATCGCATTGGTGACTTGACCATGGGGGAGTTGGATTCAGCCCTGTGGAACCTGAGCATTATTCTGGGACGACCCTACCATGAAACCCGTGAGACCTATGAATATCTGGAAAAGAATCGCATTGAATCCCAGAGCAACACAGGTCTTTTTTCCTTGATTTATCATTTGGGCAAACGCATTGAAAATGAGGGGGTGGCCAGGGAAAATGCCCTGGTGATCTATTTTGCCCCCTCTCTGATGGGTATTATCGGTCATCAAAAGTATGGTAAGCTATGGGCAGGCAAGATCAAAAATCACCTGGCTGAACTGGGCCTTAAGGATCGTCCCTTGCACATTGTCAGTGCCAATCTGCACAGCGTGGTCAATGTGTTGTATGGGTATGGGGCACTGGCACAGAAAAATCCGGCCATGGATGATTCTGATATCTATGATTTTTTTAATTCCATTAAAAATGAAACCCAGACCATCCTGGCCTTTGCCGCAGAACGGGGGCTTGTGCAATTGCCTGACGAATCAGGCTCCAACACCCATTGTCAGCTCATTGATACGGCCCTGTTGGTGGATGTTCCATGTCATCCCGGGCTGAAGCTGGATGCCACCTTGTCTGGAAAACAGATGCCGGTGATTCTTGTCATGGATTATGCATTTGGGGTCCAGGCCTTTGAGTTGATGGAACAATTGCTCAAACCTGGAGAAGGTAGTTCCGGAAACTGGCCTTTGAACCTTGCCTCCATCTCCATCATGGGAAAAGCTGGGACCCTCACCGGCGAAAAAGGGGATATCATGCTGGCAACGGCCCATGTCCTGGAGGGGACCTCGGATAACTACCTGTTTGCCAATGATCTGACCTCCGAGGATTTTGATGCGGATATCACCGTTCACAGAGGAACCATGGCCACGGTGCTGGGAACTTCCTTGCAAAATAAAGATGTTCTTGGGATGTTTCAATCCGATTGGAATGCCGTGGGGTTGGAGATGGAAGGGGGGCATTATCACAAGGCCATCAACGCATCGGTGATCAAGGGCAATATTTTGCCAGGCGTGCCTGTGCGTTATGCCTATTATGCCTCGGATAATCCCCTGATGACCGGGAATACCCTGGCCGCCGGGGCCATGGGCATGGAGGGGATACGGCCCACCTACATGATTACCATGGTGATTCTGAAAAAAATTATGGGGCAGGTTGATTTTTGATCGTCCCCAAGCTCTTTTAAAAGAAAATAACGGCATGCTTCATATGCCCCCAAAAGTACTTTTCAATCTTTTGGGGAAAAGCCCTGTAAATGGGGGGATGCACTTTCTAAGAAAGTGCAAAGTATTTTTGAAGGATGCCAAAATAACCCCTTAGGATGAAAAAAAAATATCATGACCAACAATTTGTATATCAGCGCCACTGGACCACGCAGCGGAAAAACCGTTGTGGCTCTGGGTGTTATGGAGCTGCTGTCCCGTAAGATTGATAAGGTGGGTTTTTTTCGACCCATTGTTCAGGAAAAATATGGTGTGAATAAAGATCTTCACCTCATGACTGCCTGTTTTAACCTTGGAATCCCCCTGGATCAAATGTACGGTTTGACCACGGAGGAGGCCACAGATCTTGCCTCCCACGGTCGACAGGAAGAGGTGTTTGAAATTATCATTAACCGCTATAATTCATTGAAATCCCGGTGTGACTTTGTGGTGTGCGAGGGCACTGATTCTTTGAGTACCTCCTCGGATTTTGACTTTGACATCAATGCAGAGATCAGTAAAAATCTTTCTGCCTCGGTGCTGTTGGTGGCCGGTTCCCAGGGGAGAACCGTTGATGAAACCATTCAGGCGGTGGAGACCGCTTCGGCGGCCCTGGTGAAAAGAAAGTGCCGCACCATTGGTACCATTGTCACCCGCACCGATGGGGCTTCTGGCTGGGAAATTCTGGATCGATTGTCAAAACATCACCTGAGTGAAACTCAATTGCTTTACACCA
>CAKZLA010000543.1 GCA_937124525.1 uncultured Desulfobacterium sp. | reverse complement strand
ATGTTCCTTGCTGTCATTGTTCTTTTTATTCTAAGAACACCGGTGGCCTTCACTCTTGGTGTGGTGGGCATCGGATTTCTCCTGCTCCTCAATGGTCCGCGATTTCTCATGATGCTCCCTCCGGCCATACTTGAAACCATGACCAGCATTATTCTTCTGGCCATTCCTCTGTTTATTTTTATTGGATGCATGCTGGAAAAATCTGGAATCGCCGACGAAATCTTTGAAATGATTTATAAATGGCTGGGGCCTGTGCCCGGCGGACTTGCCATTGGTACGGTTTTTATCTGTGTGATATTTGCCGCCATGGTGGGGGTTGTGGGTGCAGCAACGGTGACCATGGGCCTCATCGCCCTTCCGGCCATGCTGAAACGAAATTACAAATCCACCCTGGCCATTGGATGTATTTCCGGTGGGGGGGCATTGGGGTTTTTAATTCCCCCCAGTGTCACCATGATTGTGTATGCCTCCCTGTCCAACCTTTCCATTGGTAAAATGTTTCTGGCCGGTGTTATCCCAGGTTTTCTTCTGGCAGGTCTTTTCATGTCCTATATTCTCATCAGAAGTCTGATTGACCCCACCCTGGCACCTCCCATTCCCGTGGAAGAGCGGGCCACCTGGGCAGAGAAATTTGCCTCCATCAAAAACTTGGCCATGCCCTTTGTATTAATATTTTCCATCATGGGAACTATTTTTTCCGGGCTTGCCACCCCCACAGAAGCTGCTGCAGTTGGCGCATTTGTCTCCATGGGTATTGTTATGATCCGGGAAAAATCAGGAAAAAAGACCCTGAAAGTGGTCACCGATGCTGCGGAAAAAACAGCCGTTTTGACCAGCATGGTATTGTGGATCATCATCGGATGTCTTGCCTTTTCTGCCGTGGTCAACACATTGGGTCTGCCTCTCTTGTTAAAGGATTTCATAGACTCCCTGGGCATCAACAGATGGGTGGTGCTCATTGCAATGCAGCTAAGTTTTTTTATGCTGGGTATGGTCATGGATGATTTGCCCATTATCATGATCACCGTACCTATTTATGTACCCCTGGTCACTCTGTTAGGATTTGATCCCCTGTGGTTCGGGATTCTCTTTATTGTGAATATGCAGATGGCCTACCTGACACCTCCCTTTGGATTTGTCCTCTTTTACATGAAGGGGGTGGTGCCTTCCAATATTACCATGGGAGACATTTACCGATCGGTGTGGCCCTTTATTGGTTTGCAGGCCGTTTGCCTTCTTATCATCATATTTTTCCCCCAAATTGTGCTATGGCTCCCTTCTGTGGTGGGCATGTAAGTAAGCTCGCATATTAAAAATCCTTTTAAAACAAAAAAACCGCTGCATCCCTGATCAGGTGATGCAGCGGTTTTTTAATAGAGGACAGATTCCTTTTTATTTCAGGTGTGGGCAGAGAACTCCCCTCCCCTTTTTTTTGGATTCTGGTCTCTCCAGATCAGGTGATAATCTCCTCAATGGGCAAATTTAACCCCTCCCCCCTGAGCAGACGATGGGAATCAATAAGAATTTTGATGGTCTGGTCTATTTTGGCCATGCCAAGGAGGCAACTTGCATTTTTACCAATGCCAAAGGAGGGAACATCTTCAATATCATCGGCCATGATGGGCAATACTTCAGAAACGGTGTCCACAATAATGCCGATTTTACTTTTTTCCCCTTGGGACGACTGTTCAAGAATGATGATGCAGGTGCGGTCGTTGTATTCAGTCTCTTCCTTGTTAAACCGAAGGCGAAGGTCCATGACGGGAATCACCTGATCCCGGAGGTTGATGACACCTTTTACAAAGGGAGGGCTCTGGGGGATGGAGTGGAAGGGAATCATGTGTATGATTTCCACCACCGATTCGATGCCGATGCCATACTCCTGATCACACAATGAAAAAATCAGGTATTTTCCCTCCCTGTCAAGACGAACTTTTGTGGCCCCCCCCTTGGCATCCCGGTTCAGTACAGTTTGTACCGATTTTCTGATGTCATGGAAGACACTCTGGTGTCGGCTATGGGCGTAGTTGGCACAGGCTTTTTGGGCAAAACGGATATCCACAAATTTATTTACATCAATGGGGGAGCCCACCCCCATCTCCTGGAACATGTATTGTTGTATGCGGTCCAGGTCTGCAATGCTTGGAAAAAGGTCATCTGTCTTGATGCCCTGGGGTTCCTTGAGTACATTTTTTAATACGGCAACGTTCAGCCCCAGTTTTTTATCCGGGTCCAGAAAATCAATGCCTATTTCAGCAGCCTTTTCAGGGTATTTGGTGATAAACTGACCCGACTCAACAAGGAGATTGGTAAACTCCTGGATTGCTTCTGGATGTCTATCAATAAGTTCTTCCCGCACCACCACAACGCAGCAGGGATGATATTCCCAAAGTTCCCCGGACAGGAACAAAAGCTCCCCGCTGCCCCCGGCAATGGATTTGGTGCCCAAAGGCTCTGCCACAGTGAACCCCCCAGCCGTGGGATTGTCGGCAAGAAATTCCGGCATTTTCACCGGGGGAACGATTTCAAAAAATACATCCACATCTTTATTACCGACCATTCCCGGATTCAGGCCCAGCTCTTTTAGGAACATACTGGAAAGCATGTGATGAACGGAGAGGATATGGGGCAGATAAAAAGATTTTTCCTTAAGCCACTCTTTTAAGGGGACAGATTTTGCCTTTTCTTTTTGGGCCTGCTTTACAGAAATACTTCCGTTTTTGTGAGCAAACAGAATCAGTCGAATGGGGAATTTATCGCTGAAGCTGTCCATGGCAATGGGTGCCAGAATAAAGGCGGCATCCACCTCTCCTTTTTCCAGGGCTTTTTGAACCGGATTCCATCCAGACATGCACCGGGTTTCAAGTTCAAAATGCTGGGGGGTCATTCGTTCTTTCGCTATTTGATCTTTTAAAACACCCAAAGTCAGATGATCCGTAATTTGAATATGCGCGGCCCGCAAATGCAATTTACCCGATGGGGTTGTCCGGGGCTCATAGGCAGGGATGTTCAGAGATGTCTCCCCAGAGGATTCGGCAAAGGTGTTATCAATGACCTGTTTTAACTCATCAGGAGAAAAAGGTTTGGATACAAAGTTGCTGACACCAGCCTTGGTGGCCTTTGCAGTCTGTTTTTTTTCACTTTGAGCTGTGGCCATGATAAAAGGCAGGTTACGACACTTTTCGTTGGCACGCACCCATACCAGTAATTCATAGCCGTCTTTTCTGGGCATGTTCCAATCGCTGATAATCAATTTTATGTCATTGTCCGAAATGAGCTTGTCAATGGCATCTTCTCCATCGTCTGCTTCAAGGATATTGTTAAATCCCAATTGCTTGAGAATTTTAATTTCCATTTTACGGGTAATTTTTGAATCCTCAACAACTAAAATTTTCATTGTTCGATCAATTTCCATCCTTGATTTCCTCCGACTCAGTATTTCCGTTTTACACCATGGTATTGTATGGCTGGTTTGAAATTTATGCTTCCACTGGATTTGACATTTAGAGCAATGTATATACACAAAGTAATGATAAACCTTAGATCAGGTGTTGAATATAAACGTTTAATCTAACTGTTATTTCTCAAAAAGTCGAATTGTATTTTTCCCCGCGGCAAGGGCAATGGCAATGAAGGGAATAAATATGGGAAAAAATTGTGATAAAATGACTTGATGCCACCGTTTCCAAGAGCATGATTTCAGTGAGTTAGCCATCAAGTAACTCGACTAAGAGCCATAATGAGAATTGCTATATCTTGAGATAACTGCTTGACATGGATATGCACTTCTGCCATATATCAAATATATGATTTGACTTCAATTTATAAAACTCACTCACTAAGTGTCCGAGAAGTCAATTTTTAATACTCTCTTTTCTGAAGTATCTTTCTTATTTGTTGCATCTATTAAAACTCAAGGAGTCTTATGGTGTACGCTCGCTTTTCCGGATTTACCTGAATGGTTTATAATATTCCGCCACGGGATGGCGGACAGGTTTTTGCGGAAGATTGGCGGCTCTGTTCACTGAACATCCTTGGTTGACCTGCTTTTTTAAAAACACTCGAAATTTCGTTACCCTTCATCTCTTCCACCTTTCTTTCAATAAACCATTGTACTCGTACCATTTTAATTTACTTACACTCGATGGCCCCATTTTTATATGAAAGAATAGGCGATCCTAACATTCTTTCAAGCTTCGCTGTGGGCGAACTCAGGGTTCCAAATCCCGGTCTGTCCGTGGTGGTTATATCTTTGGGCACGAGTCAGGCTTGCGTTATGGGCATTATCGGTGGCACTTGGGGTTCGCACTGGCTGTGGTCGAAAATGCCAATAACACAGAACCGTCAAAAAGGAAGAGGAGAAAATGGATCAAAACAGAGAAACTGACAAAAAAGTGATCGGTTCGGTTATGGTTGTCGGCGGGGGAATCGGTGGTATTCAGGCCTCCCTTGATCTTGCAGACTCAGGATTCCTGGTCCACCTGGTGGAGAAAAAACCGCAGATTGGTGGTGTGATGGCTCAGCTGGATAAGACCTTTCCCACCAACGACTGTGCCATGTGTGTTATCTCGCCAAAACTTGTGGAGGCAGGAAGGCATCTCAATATTGATCTCCATACCATGGCGGAAGTGGACGGCATAAGCGGAGAACAGGGCAATTTCAAAGTAAAACTCAGACAGAAAGCCAGGTATGTTGACCTTGAAAAGTGTACTGCCTGTGGGGAGTGTACCAAGGTCTGCCCCATTGAGCTTCCCAACATGTTTGATCAGGGATTGAGAACACGCAAGGCCATCTTTAAACTATATCCCCAGGGTATGCCCGGTGGATTCGCTGTAGATAAGAGAGGTACGGCCCCCTGCAAGGCAACCTGCCCTGCCCATGTGAGTATTCAGGGGTTTGTGGCCCTTATCAATCAGGGTAAATACGGGGAGGCCCTTAAACTGTTTAAGGAAGAACACCCCTTTCCAGGGGCCTGCGGACGTGTCTGCCACCACCCCTGTGAAGCTATCTGTACCAGGGGCGATCTGGACGAGCCCCTTGCCATCCAGTATCTTCACAGGTTTCTGGCCGACAATGATTTTGCCTCTGATACCCCCTATATTCCTGAAGTTCAGGAGAAGAGAGATGAAAAAGTGGCCGTTGTAGGCTCTGGTCCCGCCGGTCTCACCGCAGCCTATTATATGGTTCAAAAGGGGTATGAGGTCACCGTGTTTGAAAAGCTGCCGGTTAAAGGGGGAATGATGGCGGTGGGAATTCCTGAATATCGCCTGCCCCACGATGAACTGATGCGGGAGATTGACGTCATTGAAAAGATGGGCGTTGAGATCAAAACCAATATGACATTTGGCGAGAATGTCACCCTGAACAGTCTGAAAGAAGATGGCTACAGCACGCTTTTTATCGCCACAGGTCTGCATGGCAGTCGTGCCCTTAATGTCCCCGGTGAAGATTTTGAAAGGGTTCTCAAGGGGGTCAATTTTCTTAAAGAGGCTGCCATCAATAATTGTGAGAAAAACAGCAATAACTGTGAAGCTCTGCTGGGTAAGGTTCTCGTTATCGGCGGGGGAAATGTGGCAGTTGATGTGGCGCTGACCGCCCGTCGCCTTGGATCAACGGATGTCACCATGGTCTGCCTTGAAAAAAGGGTGGAGATGCCTGCCTGGGATTATGAGGTGGAGGAGGCCCTTGAAGAGAAGGTCACTATTAAAAACAGCCTTGGCCCTGTTCGTTTCATCGAAAGGGGTGGAGGAGGAGTTGGCACCGTTGAGTTCAAGAGGTGCACTGCGGTTTTTGATGAGCAGGGCCGTTTCAATCCACAGTATGATGAGGATGATCTCACCACCATTGATGCCGATTATGTCATTGTTGCCATTGGTCAGATGGCAGAGCTTGGATTTGCAAAGACCCAGTCCATCTCCATCACCCCAAGGGGGGGGCTGGAAGCAGACCCCGTAACGCTCCAGACCCCTATCCCATGGGTCTTTGCCGGTGGGGATCTCTTTTACGGGCCGAAATCTGTTGTGGATGCCGTTGCCTGCGGTAAAGAGGCGGCAGAGAGTATGCATAGGTTTATACAGGGGCAGGATCTTGCCGCACACCGTGAAAAAAAATTTGAGTATGAAAAACCCGATATCTCAAACGAGAAGAAAATGCCCAGGATCCATCCCGGAAAGCTGGATATTGAAAATCGGGAGGGAAATTTCTGTGAGGTCCATATCCTCCGCAAAGGCCAATGAAAGTTTCCCTATTTCATAAGAATCAAAGTCCAAATACCCCTTGTCGTATGGTCTAAACCGACTGATATTGTAAATTTCTTCCTTATCGGTTTTCTGTATAAAAACAGTGCTCGTTTTATTTGTTTTCTCATCAAGGCTATAGCTGATTAATCGTCCGGGCGCACTAAATTTTAGGCCACCTTTTAGAAAATTATGTTCTACCCAACCTTCATTTTCTGGTTTCACTTCTTCATATTCTACAAATTCACCTTCTTTTTCTGTTTCAAATTGTTGGGTCATTTCCTTTACTTTCTTTTTTAGCATGGCTTTCCCAAATAAAAATAAACTCACTACAGGTGCTCCAACAATAGATAATAAGACTAAACCAGCCCCCAATAGC
>CAKZLA010000542.1 GCA_937124525.1 uncultured Desulfobacterium sp. | reverse complement strand
TTGCCCCCGAATTGTTCATTGAAATAGGACAGCCACAGGGCCGTGGCTTCAGGGTCTGCCAGGTCTTGTTTGTTGAGCACCTTTACCCGGGGTACAGATTTACAAAGTTTGTTCAGCAGGGGGTTGGCACTGGAGATGGGAAGTCTTGCATCCAGTATTTCCAGGACCACATCCACGCTTGGGATTACCTGTCTTAAAAATTCTTTTGTTTCCAGCATGTGGCCGGGATACCATTGTATAGCCATGGGTCAGTTGCCTTTTTTTTTGTTTTTCAATGCGTTTATTTTTTTTTCCAGATTTCTTATTTGAGCGGCTTTGATTCCTGCTGCAGTGTCCGCAGCAGGAAAAAGGTCAATGTCAGGGTCGGGTTTCAAATGGGGGGCTGCTGGAGATTGCGAGGACTGTCCCTGGGGCAGATTTTGCGGGGGGCGGGGCAGGAGGGGATGTGGGTGCGACGCTTCAAGCATTTCTCCGGCAGGGGCGGGATCATCCTCTTGGGGGGGCTGGTGGCGCAGGTACACATACATAAATGCAACTCCCCCCAGGGCACTTCCAAGGAATCCTCCCACGGCAATGGAGAAGATCATGTTCAGAGCAGTGTGGGCCGTGAAATAAGCATGAATGCTCCCCAGGTAGAAAAAGTAATTGATGAATATCCCCATGAGTCGTCAGTGTTTTTCCAGGCCGCTATGGACAGGTATGAAAAAAAGCTGATCACGAAGGCTGCGGCAGGGTGCCGTTCCTCCATCGAACTTGCTGCACGTTTAGGGACAAGTCAGGCAACCGCTTTTCGAAAGATGAAGAAATTCGGCATAACGGTCAACAGGCGATCAAGTTTTAAATATCAGAGATAAGAATCTAAAATCTAAACTGTTGAATTGCTCCCTTTATTGTGCAGGTGGGCCGACATGGCCGTTATTCAGAGTCCTGGTGCTTCAGATGTGCCAGAACCAGCCTGATATCACCATAGGAACAGGAATCCCCCAGTTGTTCTTTAACGGATTTCATAAAACCGCCCCGAACCTCGGACGGGTCCTGAGACTCTTTCTGGATTTTGTCAACGGCCTTTTCAATGATTTTTTGTGTTTCTCCGGCAATGACCTTTTCAATCCCAAGTGCCCCTTTTTCCACAAAAAAAGCCAGGTGCCCCTGGATGGTGCTTTCCACAAGGCCCCTTTCTTCTGCAATGCGGGCCACGGGTAAACCCTTGGTAACGAACAAATCAAAAGTAACCTGGCGGGTATCTGATCCCCCGGATTTCCATTTGGAGGTGGTTTTTTTATCTTCATTATCCCCGGAAACCTCTTCGGGGACCACCCGGGGGGGATTTAAAATCACCGTTTCAATGTTATTGGCTTTTCTGTAGGCTTTGACCATGGCTGTAATCTCATCGCCATAGTTTTCAATGGTTTTTGGCCCCACCCCGCTGATTTTTTTAAGATCCGTTTTGTTGTCGGGAAGGCACACCACAATTTGGATCAACACACGCTGGTGAAGAATCTGGAAATGGGCAATGCCAAGCTCCTGGGCCTTTTGATTGCGCCATGCCATCATGGATTTGAACAACTCGGGGTGCTCGATGTCGGACTCGCCATAGCTTGGACGGGTCTGGGACTTGGCTTTTTCCGGCACAAAATCAATTTCGGCCACAGCCACGGCCCGCTGGTACCGGGCCGGAGAAAACCCATTTTCGCAGCATTGAATTCCAGCCCGTTTGACAACGATTTCCTGCTTGAGGTTGTTTAAGGCATTACCAATTTTTTTTCTAAGTTCTTTATTATCCGTTTGCACATGCAGTTTTTCTACAATATCATCAAAGCACAGGGAAAATTTGTCCTGGAACCAGCCAGATGCTTTGGCAAGTCGCTCCAATGTATGGTCATGGGATTCGGGCAGATGGCCTTGGGCAAAAATACCCAATAACTGATGTTTAAATTTTTCACTGACACCAAACACATCCTGCCAGGCCATCTGCCGCAGTCCTGGAATATCACTGACCCCGGAAACTTGCACCACCCTTGCATTGCCCGATAACAGCCCGGTGAGATAATTAAAGCGGCTCTGTAAGCGTTTGAAATCAAAACACGCCAGCAGCAACTCTTGCTGAAATTGAATCCTGGCAGATTCCAGTTTTTCCAATGATGGATGATTTTCCCGGGCCGTGGACAAAAACGAAAGAATTGTACCATCTGCATCAATCCCCCGGGCCGGGATGGGGGAGTTGAGCACTAAGCCCTCAAGGGTTCTGCACCGACTAAGGGCCACATACACCTGCCCATGGGCAAAGGCAGCCCCTGCCTCAATAACGGCTTTATCAAAGGTGAGGCCCTGGCTTTTATGGATGGTGATGGCCCAGGCAAGTTTTAAGGGAAACTGCTTGAATTTACCAATGACTTCGGTCTGGATCTCCTTGCTCTCTTCGTCCATGGAGTATTTAATATTTTCCCACTCCACTGGTTCCACTTTTATGGAATCGCTCTCTCCGGGACAGGATATCCAGATCTCCTCCGGGGACATGGTGGTGATCTTGCCGATTTTACCGTTAAAGTACCGTTTGTCAGCCGATGTATCATTGCGCAAGAACATCACCTGGGCTCCCTTTTTAAGGATCAAATTGGCCGGGGTGGGAAAACTATGGCCGGGAAACTCCCCGGACACTTCGGCTTCAAAGCCCGATGGTTTTCCATTAATGTCTTTTAAACGGTTGTGGTTGATGGATTCTGCGGTGAGATTATGGGTGGTAAGGGTAATGTATCCCTGGTCCGGGTCCGGGGTGAACCCTTGCTCATAACGTTGGTTCAACGCTTCAATGCCATCCCGGTCCAGGCAGTTGTCCCGGACCTGATTGAGCAACCTGATAAAACGGGCATCGGTCTGGCGGTAAATATGCTGTAGTTCAATGGATATCAATTCCGTCTGCAGCAGGGCCAGGCTGCTGAAAAAATAGGGAGAGCCGTAATATTGCTGTAAAAGGCCCCACTCTTCCTGCTTGACCACCGGCGGCAGCTGGTGCAGATCCCCGATCATGAGCAATTGCACCCCGCCAAAGGGCCGTTCATTGCGACGAAGGCGGCGCAACACAGCATCCACGGCATCCAGAAGATCCGAGCGCACCATACTGATCTCATCTATTACCAGGAGATCCAGGGATCGGATGATTTTTAGTTTTTCCCGGCTGAACCGAAACATGCGCTGGCGGTTATGCTCCTGGGTTTCACTTCCCGGCACAAAGGGGCCAAAGGGTAGCTGGAAAAACGAATGCAGGGTCACTCCGCCCGCATTAATGGCCGCCACTCCGGTGGGTGCGGTGACGATCACCTGCTTCGCTGTGGCTTTTTCCAAAGTTTGTAAAAAGGTGGTTTTTCCGGTGCCTGCCTTGCCTGTCAGAAACAGATTACACCCTGTATGTAGAACAAACTCCCGGGCCAGTTCCAGTTCTGAATTTTTCAGGGTCTGTGCACCCCTTTGCGTTGTTTCATTCATGGTTTGAATATCTGTAAAAACCCACAAAAAATCAAGAAAATTATGAAATTTATTTTGGCCAGAGACCGGCAATTAACGATGAACCAACGGTGTTAAAATTATATCACAGGGACTTGGTCATAACGTCGGTCACCTTGTGATTGCATTTTAATGGTAAAAATTAAATCATGTCATTACGATATGTTGCGATGAGTAAAATTCTACCTCCCGTATAGTGGCCCAGCTTATGACCAAGCCCCATATAAAAAATTGGCGGGATTCCGCAGATATGAATTAAATTAGCGCCCTTTGGGCGGGTGTTTCGATTTGGCTTAATATTTTATTTCAGCTCATAATTGGATTGCATTTATTTTATATTAAAAATTACAAATCCCTATACTATTAAATTATTACAAGCAGTTAAAAACTCCCTCGATGATTCAGGAAAAGGGGACAGTTATTGATCTTCAAATTCAAATCTCAGAAATTTTATGGAATTTTGTAAAAATCTGTGCTTTACTTGAATATTAGTTGATGTGGCTTCCGGCTAAGATTCTTATTTCCCTTCGAATTTACTTCTTTTTTCTTTTTTATGCAACGATGGGGTTAAAACTATTCAAATATCAAACCCATAGTATCAAAAGACGCTTCAATGACAAAAAAAAATGAGTTGTCAAAAACTAAAAAAAATCACTGCCCCACAATGGAAACCAAATTTCCCATTGTGGGCATAGGGGCATCGGCAGGCGGGCTTGAGGCCTATGAATCTTTTTTCAAAGCCATGCCGGCGGACAATGGCATGGCCTTTGTCTTGGTCTCCCATCTGGATCCGACCCATATCAGTCTCCTGCCTGAACTTATCAGCAAACAGACAAAGATGAAGGTCCTCCAGGTTGAAGACGGCCAAAAACTCTTACCAGATCATGTTTATGTAATCCCGCCCAATAAAAATTTGAATATTTTAAATGGAAGCCTGTATCTGTTGCAATTGCCCAGGTCCCGCGGACTTAATCTTCCCATAGATAATTTTTTCAGATCTCTGGCCCAGGATCAGGGTTCCAATGCCATTGCCATTATTCTTTCCGGCACCGGTACAGACGGAACCCTGGGTTTAAAAGAGATCAAAGGTGAGATGGGGATGGTCATGGTGCAGGATGAAACATCTGCCAAGTATGATGGTATGCCCAGAAGTGCCATTGCAACGGGCCTTGCCGATTATATCCTGCCGGTTGACAAAATGCCGAATCAGATCATGAAATACATCGGGCATGCCGATCCTCAAGCCAAAACCATTCTCAACCTTGAAGAAGACAAATTTCAAAAAGCATTGCATAAAATTTTTATCCTGTTACGCTCCCAGACCCAGCATGATTTTTCCAACTATAAGACAAATACCATCTGCCGCCGGATTGAAATGCGGATGCATGTGCACCAGATAGACGATATTGACACTTATGTCAGATATCTCCAAAATAACGGTAAGGAGATCCAAACCTTGTTCAAGGATCTCTTGATTGGGGTAACCGGTTTTTTCAGGGACCCCGAAGCCTTTGAGTAGAATCAATGATCTGTCAAAGATCAATGACGACATGAAAAATCTGTTGGATTCAACACAGATCGCCACGATTTTCCTTGATGTTGACCTTGCCATCAGGCGATTTACCCCAAAAGCAGTTGAGTTGATCCCGCTAAGCGATGCGGATATCGGAAGGCCCATCTATCATTTCGCCACGGAACTGAAAAAGGTTAAGCTTGTTGAATA
This sequence comes from uncultured Desulfobacterium sp., assembly GCA_937124525.1. The sequence goes on along the minus strand of CAKZLA010000542.1, from coordinate 1,391 downwards.
TGCAAAAAAAGTACTCAAAGACCTGGCCATGGCAGAAGAAGAGGTGCAAACCCATGATAACCGGTTTTTCAAAATGCGGATATTGCCTTACCGTACAATCCAGAATCTCATTGACGGCGTGGTTATCACCTTTGAAGATATTACCAGAATAAAAATAAATGAACAAAAGCTCAGACGACTTGCCACCGTCATCACCGACTCCAATGATGCCATAACCCTCCAGGATTTTAACGGCAATATTGTAGCCTGGAACAAAGGTGCCCAAAACATGTATGGTTATACGGAGAATGAGGCGTTAAAGATGAATGTCTTTGACATGATTCCAGAGGAAAAAAAACAGGAAACCAGGACACTCATGGGTAGGCTTAAAAAAGGGGAACCAACCGGAACAGTTAATACCCTGCGTAGGACCAAAGATGGCAAGGTTATTGATATATTACTCGTTGTTACCGTATTAAAAGATACTGACGGACAACCTGAGGGTATTGCCACAACCGAAAAGCATATCAGTCCTGCTTAAGGGGATGCAACTATTATTGATGTGCCATCTTCAAATTTCAGATATTTGGAAAAAAGAACTTCCCGTTCAGATTAAACGGTAAATCCGCATCGACCAACCCCTTTTTTGTAAGAAAGGTCTGGTGTCTTCAACAATTGCATTGAAGGCAGGATAACTGTAACCTCAACTGAAGAGGAGAAATATGATTTCCAACAAGGTGTCCCAGGAAAAGTTCAATGAACTTCGCAGGCAGGCGGAAAAAATGATAGCTGTCAAAGGGAAACCCACGGAAAAAGATTTTAATGGAAATCTTTTGGAACTCATCCATGAACTCCAGATATCCCAGATTGAACTGGAAATGCAGAATGAAGAAATGCAATTATCCCAGCAGGAGCTTAGGGAATCAAAGAGACTTTATATCGAACTCTATGATTTCGCACCAGTGGGATATCTTACGATCAGCAAAAGAGGATTGATACAAAAGGCCAACCTGACCTTTGCCGACATGTTGTCAATCGAAAGATCGTCCCTTATCAATAATCGGCTCTCTTCCCATATTATTTTTGAAGACCAGGATATTTATTACCAGCACCTGCGGGATCTCAGTGATTCAGATATACGTCATATCTGTGAACTGCGTCTCAAAAGAAAGGAGGGAAGCGTTTTTGACGTGCAGCTTGAAAGTGTAGCTGTCCCTGGTGGACATGGAAATCCTGAAGAATACCGCACCATGGTCATTGACATTACCCATCGTAAACAAATTGAGAAGGCATTGAGAATTGGTGAAGAGTGGCTTGGGATTAATCACGTCGCTCTTCGCGCGTTGCGGTATGGTGTAGCAGTTCATCACGGTCAATTGCCGCGAGCATTTCTTGCGGAAATTGAGAGCCTT
>CAKZLA010000541.1 GCA_937124525.1 uncultured Desulfobacterium sp. | reverse complement strand
GTAAAGAAGAAGTGATAATTAATCGAGGTGAATTATTACAAGGATCTTTAGACAAAACATTATTAGGAGCAAAAGGATTAATTCAAAATATATTTAATATGTATGGTATTGATAGATGTAAAAGATTTTTAGATGATACACAAATGTTAATTACAAGATGGTTAGAAAATGTCAGTTTTAGTGTAGGATTGGGTGATGGTATACCAATTAATATTGAAATGAAAAATAAAATAGAATTACAAATAGAAGACTTGTTGGAAAACGAAATAGCTGTTGGAACAAAAATAACATTGCACTTTCCAATATAAAATTGAAAAATGAAAAAAATGAAGCCCATTGCTGTTTTTGGCACCGGATCGGATGTGGGGAAAAGCATTGTGGGGGCTGCCATCTGCAGATCCCTGGCAGATAAAGGTGTCCGTGTGGCACCATTCAAGGCCCAGAACATGTCCAATAACTCAGGGATTACCCCCGAAGGTCTTGAAATGGGCCGGGCCCAGATCGTCCAGGCCGAAGCCGCCGGCATTGCCCCCCATGTGGACATGAATCCGGTGTTGCTCAAACCCACAGGCGAGATGGGTTCCCAGGTGGTTCTCAACGGCAGGGCCTTTGAAAACAGCAGCGCCGTGGAATATCACGCCAGAAAAGACATCTATTTCAAGGAGGCATGCCAGGCCTTTGACAGACTCCAGGAGCGCTATGAAATGGTGATCTTGGAGGGGGCCGGCTCCTGTGCCGAGGTAAATCTCCTGCCCTCGGATATCGTCAATTTCCGCATGGCTGAATATGCCGGAGCTGATGTGGTGCTGGTGGCGGACATCCACCGGGGAGGCGTTTTTGCTCAACTGGTGGGAACCTTGGAATGTCTGCCCCGGAAATATCGGGATATGATCAAAGGATTTATCATCAATCGGTTCCGGGGGGATATTGAGCTGTTCAAAGGAGGATGTGAATGGATAGAGGAAAAAACCGGAAAAAAGGTATTGGGGGTTTTACCGTGGTACCACCATTTCAGAATTGATGCCGAGGATTCCGTTGAACTTGAACAGTGTCCTGCGGTGAGCAAGCTTGTGGAGGGTGTTCCTGCCATTGCCGTGATTAAGTTAAAGCATATCTCCAATTTCACTGATTTTCACGCCCTGGCAGACACCCCTGGAATTCAGGTGGTGTTTGTGGAACAGCCCCAGGATCTTTCAAAGTTTAAGGCGGTTATTCTGCCCGGGTCTAAAAATACCCGGTCCGATATTCATTGGCTCAGGCAGTCTGGATGGGCTGATCAGCTGACGGCATATGAAAATGCCGGAGGATATATTCTGGGTGTCTGTGGTGGATTTCAGATCCTTGGTGAGTATGTGGAAGATCCCCAGGGTCTGGAAGATCACCCCGGTACAACCCCGGGCCTGAACCTTCTTTGTGTTGGAACGATACTCAAGGCCCCTAAAACAACCACCCTGAGCCGATTTTCCTGGGGAGATGCCCAGGGAGAGGGGTATGAAATTCACATGGGACAGACCACCCGACTTGCAGGAGATCCGTTGTTTGATGTAACGTCCCGCAACAGACATTCCTGTGGTGATCAGGAGGGGGCGGTTTCCCAAAAAGGGAATGTGGCAGGCACCTATATGCATGGCATGTTTGACTATGATGCCATAAAATTCAAATGGTTGGCATCCATCGGCCTGAATATTGATCCCGGAAATGCCCAGGATGGTTTGTCACGAAAAGATGAAAATTATGAGCAACTCCGTGCCCATTTTGAAACCCATGTGGCAATGGATGATATGTATTTAGACGTAAGGTAACAGAAGGAATGATATGAGCACGCAAAATACGCTGATCCTTGGGGGATGTCGAAGCGGAAAAAGCAGCCATGCCCTGGCCCTGGCCAACCAGGTGCCAGGAGATAGAAAAATATTCATGGCAACATCTGTACCAACGGATGGGGAGATGCAAGAGAGGGTGGAAAAACACATTCAAGAAAGGGGCGATTCCTGGCAGACGGCGGAGATCCCTGTGGATATTCCTGAAAAAATTGAACTCCTGGCCCCGGATGTGGATGTGATTCTGGTGGATTGTCTTACCCTATGGGTCTCCAATCTTTTGTTTAATGAATTTGATTTCCAGAAAATTTTAAAAAAAACAGAGTTACTCACCCAGGTATTGAAAAAGACAGCCTGCCCTGTGATCATGGTTTCCAACGAAGTGGGGTCAGGTATTGTTCCTGAAAATACCCTGGCAAGAAAATTTCGGGACATGGCAGGGTTTGTGAATCAAAAGGTGGCAGCAGCTTCGGATGGAGTGACCCTGGTGGTGGCTGGCATCCCCATGGTTATAAAATCATGAGGATAGATGAGTCTGTTGATTTAAAGACTATTTCAGTCTTGTTCGACTTTATTGTCACAAGATATAGCAATTATCTGAGCCAATACACATCATATTGACAAGGGGGATGCCTGAAATATGAAAATAGAGACTTAATCAACAGGCTCATAGATCCGGGCTGCTTAATTCAAGCTTCCCTGAAAAGGGCAAGGAGACCGGATCTTGACAGTTTCTGAACCCCAAAGGGCTCCAGAAGGGCAAGCAGTTCATCAATGACAAAGGCCTTGCCCGTTACCTCCATGGTGAGATTTTCGCTTCCTATGTCAACAATTTTGGCGTGGTAAGCCTCGACAAGGCGCAATATTTCTGTTCGTTTTTCCGGAAGCGCCTTAACGCAGATCAAGGCAAGTTCCCGTTTCACTGCGTCTTTTCCGGTCATGTCCCTTAATTTAATTACATTGGTGAGCCGTTCAATCTGTTTCATGCACTGGGCCAGTTGATGGGGCTCTGCCCTGGTGGAAATGGTGATTCGGGACATTTTGGGATTGGCTGTGGGGGCACCGCAGATGGTTTCAATATTGTACCCTCTTCCGGCAAATAATCCTGTAACCCTTGCTGTAACACCTGGCTCATTTTCCACCAGCATGGTGATAACATATTTTTTTTCTTCCATGGTAATCCTTAAAGATGGTTGGTGATTGTTTATGCTTTTCTTGGGTTCGGATTCCGGCCCATCGCCCAAGGGCTTGAAACTATAACCGGATACTTGAATTTATGACGGTCAATCATTGACAATACCCCGCTTTTCAAACATCTGTCCAGCGATAATTTATAGAATCATTGATTAAAATCATGGGTTCCATATCCAGGCAAATGCCTATCCACAATTCTGGACAAAATCCCAATATTTCTGTTTTAATTTTTTGGCATCCGTCAAAAGTGCTTATATCTTTTTAGAAAATTCTCCATTTACAGGAGCTTTTCCCAAAATACTGTAAAGTCGGCTACCCACTTAAGGCGGGATAGGCTTTAAAACTTAGGACTGACGAGTATGTAAGGATGGCCATTTTTTGACAAAAAAGAGATTTTGTGTAAAATTGCAGGCATTTCAGAGGAAATCAATTTGACAATCTTCAGTTGCATGCGTCAGATACCCGGCATTGTGATCCTTTCCATTAATGGTTGAACCGATTGGATGATCTTTTTATGAAAAATGGTTTTATGCACAATCCTGTTATGTTTTTTTTAAACTCACTTGGTAAAAGTTTCCTTGATTTTATCCAGTCCCTGGGGAAAATATCAGCTTTTTTGTTTTTTTCCGTGGTGGGTATTTTTGCCAAAAAGCAGCTTCAAAATATTTTACTCCATGTGTACTATATTGGGGTAAGATCCATTTCCATTGTTATGCTGGTGGGGCTTTTCACCGGAATGGTTCTGGGGCTTCAACTTTATTATACCCTGGTCAAATTTGGCTCCACTGGCGTGCTGGGCTCTGCCATTGGGTTGACCCTTGTGCGGGAGCTTGGGCCGGTGCTCACAGCCATCATGGTGACGGCCCGGGCAGGATCTGCCATGACAACTGAGATTGGAATACAGCGCATCACAGAACAGATTGATGCACTGTTCACCATGGGGGTAAATCCCCGGCGCTATCTTGTCAGCCCGAGGATTGCTGCAGCCGTAATCAGTTTTCCCATTTTAACGGCCCTGTTTGATCTTGTTGGTTTTCTGGGGGGCTACATCACCGGGGTGGTGCTGCTGGGCTTGGATTCCGGTGCCTATTTTTATCGTCTTCAATCCAGTATTACCCTGGTGGATCTTAACGGCGGATTTATAAAATCCGTTGTTTTTGCGCTGATTGTCTCAACAGCGTGTTGCTATAATGGATTTTATACCCATCTTAGAAAGGATAGTTTCGGTGCCAAAGCTGTGGGGCTTTCCACCACCACCGCCGTGGTCGTCTCCTGTGTCTGGATTTTGATTTCAGATTATATTGTCACCTCTTTTCTCATGTAAAAGGTAATGCTACATGGATACACCCATCATAGAGTTTAAAAATGTCGTAAAGCGTTTTGGGGAGAAAACAGTTCTGGACGGCGTGAATTTTACGTTGAATGAAGGTGAAATTACAACCATCATTGGCAAAAGCGGCACCGGCAAAAGTGTCATGCTCAAACATCTCGTCGGGTTGATGAAGCCGGACAGTGGAGCACTTTTTTTCAAAGGGCAAAACATTGCCGGCTTAAAAAGGGGCCAACGCCGGAGCTATATGGGGCGAATGAGTTACATGTTCCAGGGAAATGCCCTGTTTGATTCCATGACCGTCTTTGAAAATGTAGCCTTTCCCCTGGAGCAGACCACAAGATTGAGCAAAGGGGAGATCAAACGTCGGGTCATGGAGAAATTGGAAAGGACGGATCTTGTGGAGATGGCCCATCGGTTTCCGTCTGAGCTTTCCGGGGGGATGCAAAAACGGGTGGCCTTCAGTCGTGCCTTGATTACGGACCCTGCCATTGTGCTTTTTGATGAACCAACCACAGGCCTTGATCCAATTATGGCGGATGTCATTAATGACTTGATTTGCCAGTCGGTAAAAGAACTTGGCGCAACCGCATTATCTATTACACATGATATGGCGAGCGCGCGCAAAATTGCGGATAAAATCGCCATGATTTATGAAGGTGAGATTATCTGGTGCGGCGATGTGAAGGAGCTCGATAACTCAGGTAACCCATATGTCGAACAATTCATTAATGGCCGTGCT
>CAKZLA010000540.1 GCA_937124525.1 uncultured Desulfobacterium sp. | reverse complement strand
ATGATTTGTAATAACTGGAGTTTCGATATTTGTTGTGGGCAGGCCAGATCCCCAATACGGTCTGCCCGTGGCAGTTACACCAGTGCCATGAATTTTCTGGCAATGTCCATGAGGGCTTCGGGGGCTTTAGAAATATCTTCGTAGGGTCGAACACCCTTGCGGTCCGCCATGTAAATTTCATCCATTTCTGGCAGAAACCCTATGATTTCATAGTCGGAAAGAGATTCCCGGATCAGGGCTTCATCTTCAGCAGATCCCACGCGGTTTCCCAGTACCACCACCCGTTTTATTCCAATGTCATGGCCCAGTTTTCTGATTTTCTGGGCAGCCACACGGCTTCTTTTCCCTGGGTTGACCACCACCACCAGGGCATCCATGGAGCCGGATGTGCCACGGCCCAGGTGCTCCACCCCGGCCTCCATGTCCATGATCACAATTTCATTTCTTGCCAGAACCAGATGATTCATCAGGGCTTTTAAAATGGTGCTTTCCGGGCAGATGCAACCGGAGCCGCCGCTTTGTACTGTGCCCATGACCAGTAGTTTCACCCCGTCCCGTTCCAGGGAAAATCGATCGGGGATATCATCCACCTTGGGGTTAAGGGTAAAAAAACCTCCCATGGTTCCCGGTTTTGCTCCGGTTCGTTCTGCAATGAGGTCGGATAACTCGGAAATGGGGGTGATGGGCGTTTCTTCAGGGATACCTAAACCTGCAGCCAGGTTGGCCACAGGATCAGCATCAATTGCAATGACGCTGTTCTCTTTATCCAGGTGTGCAATGCACCTGGCAAGTAAAGATGTGATGGTTGTTTTACCAACCCCGCCTTTACCGCCGATGGCCAGTTTTAAACTCATTTGTTTCTCCCCTTAACACAATTCTTCTTTGATACTGCTTTTATCGTCCATTAGAAAAATTTTAAACCCGTTTGTCCGGGCCTGATCAATGAGATCCTCCTTCAAGATGGCATGGACCTCATATTTTTGATTCATGATATCCTTGGGCATTATCAAAAAACAGGCCTGGGCTTCCTCCCGGGTGGTAAAGGCAGGAATAAACGGTTCTGGTATCTGTTCTGTGTCATAGCCCATGAGTTCTTCCCCCGGTGTTCCGGGGTTTTGAACCACCACATGGACCCACTGATTTTTTATTGTTTTGTCCGGTTCCATAAGATTTCCCAAAAGTAAAAACCTCTCCCCTGTGAAGGGAGAGGTCTTGTCTTACGTTTTCAGGCAAAAGCGATTACAGCTCAAGCCATGAATCTGAATAAAGGGTGTTGCCAAGAATGACATTGACTGTTTTTGCATAATCAGCCAGTTCTTTGCTGATGGCTGCCATATCCGGCTGGGTGCCGTCCATGATGCCATAAACAAGGTCAACAATGTCCTGGCGTTCTCCCTTGGCAATTTTTGTCAATTGCTCATCCAGGGGATCAGAAATAACAGAGGCCATGCCGTATTTTTGCAGCATAACCATGTAGGTCTGATTCAGGATGGGGCGCAGGTGATTTGGCGGTCCATTGGAGATATTGGACAGCCCGCAGGTGCTTTGGGCACCAGGAGCTATGTCTTGCAGCATGCCCTGGAATTCCATGAGGCTGATGGCCTGGGGTTGCTGAATGTTCACCGGAGTGACAATACCGTCCACCCAGATTTTCTCGTTGGGAATACCGGCTTCATTGGCAAAGTAGAGCAGTTCCACAGCAAGGGCTGCACGTTCGTTCTCATCCCTTGGAAGTCCATCTGGTCCCCACATCAATGCCACAAAATCTGCATCGTACTGGGCTGTCATGGGTACCATTTTTTCATATCTTTCGGGGCGTGCCATTATGGAGTTGACAATGTGGGGTTTGTCAGCGGGTTTAGCCACTTTTAGGCCTGCTTCAATGGCATCAATGTTGGAGGAATCCAGTAATAGAGGCATGCCGGGAACGGCTTCCTGGACAACATTAACCACCCAAGGCATGAGCTCTGTACCGAATTTTTTTGCCGGTCCCAGGTTGATGTCAATGTAATCCATGCCTTTTTCCTTCTGCATGATGACCTCTTTCTGGATGGGCTCAGGGTTCCGCTTGGCAGGATCTGCCTCTTTGAACTCTTTGCCGATGACAGTGGAGATAACATTAAGACTTTCTCCAAAAAGTATCATAGTGTCTTCCTTTCAGGTTTAAAAGTGATTTTTTCAGGTTAAAAAAATGGGTTATTATGGATCAACAGGATACATCAAAAGGGGAAAAAATGGGATGTTTTTTTCCCCTTTCTGATTTTATCCGGGGTTATTTGTTTTTAAGAAATGCAGGAAGATGAGCAGCTTCTCTGGGTCCAACGGTGATGGTCCACCCTGGGAGTTCTTCTTCAACATCACCGGCAATGGCAGCTGCGTATCCGGGAATAATCAGCTCGGTGTGTTTCACCTTGTCCATGATACCGCATTTTTTAACGAACATGCCCACATCATCACCGCCGAATTTACCGGCGGCCCAGGCTGTGAGAACGGAAAGGCCTTCGGAATCTTTGATGAGCAGCCAGCAGGGAACCTTGCTGGCTTCAATTTCACCGGATACGATGAAATAGGTCAGGGCAAAGTTGGTGGTGACCACCACCGGTGAATTTTCATCGGGGTTGCCAATCTCAAAAATACCTTCGGTGACGGTCATGGGACGCTGGGGATCGGTGAAGATATTGAGTCTTTCCAGGAGCAGTGGGAACAAAGACTCAGTGGTAAAGTCTGACATTACCACTATTCCGCCGTATTTGGCCACAAACATGGCGGCAATGACGGTTTCCATGTCAAGGTTGGAGGCCATTTCACAGGGGAAGGTAATGGTGGGAAAGCCAAGGGCCTTGTTGCCAGCCTTGAGGGCCGCACGACGGATGCCCACCTGATCTTCCAGGGCCTGTTTAATCTCCCGGGCACCGGAGTCAATGACAAGGTCTTTGAGTCCCATGGCCGTTAATTTTTCTGTCAGGGGAATCAGTGCATCAATGGAATCTGCTTTTACGGCCAGGGGCAGATCGTTTTCTTTGGCAAGAGCACCCATATCATCGGCATTGGCTTCTGTGGCCGCATAGAGCAGGGGCCGTTTGAAAGCGGCAGCAGCCACACCTGCCTTCATGACATCCATATCTTCGGTCATGAGAACCAGGTTGAACTCTGATGTTTCTGCAATGCATTTTGCCGTTGCAGCAAATGCGTCGGCACCAGCGCCTGCATCTTTTACCACAAGCAGTTCGGGCCTTAAGTTCAGTCCCACACGCTCATACTGAAAGGCGTTGTATATTTTCAGCTTTTTTTCAAGATCAGCGACATCCACATCAGATGCCACGGTGGCAGCAAGGATGGTGGGATTGAAAAAGGTTTTTTCATGTCTGTAAAGAACGGTTTCGCCACCGGTTGTGGTCTGGCGAACGCCCTTGCCCAGTTTCACAGGGCGAATGGGAGGAGCAGATGCTTCGGCCAGTTTTTCCCTTGCCTCATCGGACACATAGGGGCAGCTGTCCAGTTCAGCCTTGCCAGATGCCAGGTTCATGGCAAAAGCAAGACAGGTGGGAACACCGCACTCCTTACAATTGGTCTTGGGAAGGAGTTTGAAGATCTGAATACCGGTTAATGCCATTGTTCTCTCCTTATTTTCAAAAAATATGTGTAGCCCTGTTGCAGGCCATGGAAGTGAATGCCCACAGCAGGGTTATTTATTGGGTTAGCCTATCAAGGATTCCATGGTCAGTGCAGGATGTTGTTTTTCCTGGAGGAAGGGAAGGATCTCCTCTTCGGTGATGCCCACGGTTTCATCGGCAATTCTGTCATAGAGATCTGGACATCCCATGGCGGCACCCCTGGCATCAATACGATCTTTGATTTCTTCCTTGAGCTGTTTGGGCATCCACACCATTCTTAAGAGACCACCATCACCAAGGATGAATTTACCCTGGGTGATATTGTGTTTGGAGTGGCCCACAAAGCCTGGAGAAGAAGCACCACCGCCCATGACACCGGCCAGGGTGGTGAACTTCATGCCACAGGGGGTGTCCCCGGCATAATCTCGACCAACGGTCATCACACCGTTACATGAGGGCAGCATGGCAGCGATACATTCGCAGCAACCACAGGTGGTCATGGGGTCAGTTACCATGGAGTAGAAGTTGTAGTGGGTCACAGCGCCCCTGGAGGCCTTGTTGACAAAGTCATTGACGCCCTTCCACTGACCCAGTTTTGGATCAATACATTCGCCTTTTTCAATGGGCTGGTTGGGGCCAGTGGGATTGATCTCAAAGGCGGCCCGGCAGTCCATCCAGTTGTAGGCGCCGCAAAGTCCGGTTCTTTCAGGACTTACAGAGCATACATGGTTGGGAGCAAAGGATTGACAAAGGGTACAGGAGTAAAAGGTTTCCACATCCTCATCGGTCATGGAGTCCACGCGGGAGTCACGGGTGAGGTATTCGGCCCGTGCCGTGGCTGTCATTTTATCCACTTCATCGGTTTTTGTGTATAGCGTCACCTGAACCTTGTCCACAATTTTCTGGAAATCTTGGTGGAACTTGGCATAGAGTACGGTACCGATGTGTTTCAGGCTGAAGCCTTTTTCCATGGCAGCCTTGGAGACCCGGACCCAGGAGATGTCGCGTTGTCCAATGTGCATGATGCCCTGGATGTAGTTAACCAGGTGATGGATCTGACGCTCCATGATGGGCTCAAAATCCTCCTGGAATTCACGACCGGCAATCTGGACAAAAATGCCAAGGGGGAAGGTTTCGCCCTCTTTGAGATCCGTGACATCTGGACCTTCGAGAATAACCTTGCCGTCTTCAATCTCGTTCATCTCTGCTTTTTTCACAAGCTCGGTGCACTGGGTCTTACCACCACCGCACTGGACATGGAGATCTGCCCCACGAACTCGCTCACCCTCAAAGGCAGGGCCAAAGGCCATGGGAATGTCAATTTCCGTGACATTAACCTTAAGACCACGGGTTTCAATGGATCTTTGGCACATCTCGTCATGGGCAACGTTGGTGACCACATGCTCGTAGGTACAAATACCAGTGGGCAAAATTTCCGGAATATCTGTGTCAGCCAGGGTCGGGAAACCCCAGTTCACACAACCAGCAGCTGCCACACCCCATTCGGTGCCAATATCACCAAGGGCATTTACAAATGCAAAGATTCTCTCTTTGTTGTACATGAGAATTTTTCTGTGATCTCCTGGCTGAACACCACCAAATGCCATGGCTGCTCTGTTGGCAAAACCAAGGGCAAATACAGCAGAGGAGATATCCGGGCCAAAGGGAACGATACGGGTATTCCAACCCACTTGAACACCGGCTTCAATGAGTTGCTCAATTACAGTCTGACCATTGTGGTTGGCTGCACAAAAGATGTAAAGACTCTTCTTCTGGTAGTCTTCCACGATCATTTTGGCAATTTCCGGGTTGGGAGCAGCGCCCACTATGGCGGCAAATCCCGGGGCAGAGCCATCAACAAATTCCACACCCCTTTTTCTCAGGATGGTATCATCGGCAGGACCGGTCCAGATTTTACCGGCATCCAGATCCGGGTCTTCATGGGGATAGTAAAATTCAGGATCTGTCACACTTCTTAATGCCTCTTTGATCTCATAGGCAATGATACCCGCCATACCGGCATCAAGGAGTGGCCCGAGATAGGGAAGGTGATTTTTACTCTTTACATGGGGTGGCAAAAGCCCTCTGGCAAAGGCCAGTGGTTTCTGGATATCTTCCAGATTTTTTACTTTCAGGCCCGTTAAGGAGTAAATAACCGGCAGAAAATAACCGGTGTTGGGAAATTCAACCTTTGTGTCTGCATTGTAGGTCTGCAATGCCTTTTGATAAAGACCTTCAACCTCTGAAACGACTTTATATCCACCCTGAATAGCTGCAAATGCTATTAATTTTGACATGTCTTCCTCCTTCGTTGAGGATTTAGCTTATGTTAATAACGAAATGGTTAATACCCTGTATGGATTACGCCTCAAGTTTCTGACGATCAGCCATATCCATGAGAACCCTTTCCCTTGCTTTGTCAATACCCAGCTCTGCACGTTTCTTATCAATGTGAGCAATCATCTTATGGGCATGCTTGATGGGATCGACTTCAAGATCCCACTTGCCGCCATAAATTTTTTCCATTTCATCGGAAATGTATTTATGGAAAACAGGGGCACCGGATGTGGGCAGGGTGACACCAAATACAGTGTAAACACCGGATGCTACGAAGTAATGGCCGATGGAGATGGCCTTTTCACTCATCCATTCCGGGGCACTGCCTGCAGCGGGAAGATCGCAGATATCGTTGCCAAGACCGCCAGCTTTGACCACTTCTGTGGCTGCCAGAAGGATACGGCTATTATCCACACAGGAACCCAGATGGAGAACCGGCGGGATACCTACGGTTTCACAAACTTCGGCAAGGCCGGGACCGCAATGGACGGCAGCGGCTTCAGGGGTCAGGAGTCCTTCCATGGCGCAGGCAATGGCATTGCAGCCGGTGGTGAGGACGATGACGTCGTTTTTGATCAGTTCTTTTACAACTTTGATATGGCCGTCGTTGTGCTTTGTTCTGGCATTATTACAACCCACCACGCCGGCAATACCACGGATACGTCCGTTAATGATATTATCGTTGAGGGTATAGTAGGTACCTCTGAAGGTTCCACCCAGATGATATTGGATGGATTCCACACCAAAGCCTGCCACCTGGCTTGCTTTGTGCTGGGGAATCATCACCTCTGAAGCACGGTTTTCAAAATTGTCAATGGCCATCTTGACAATTTTTTTGGCATCTTCCAGGGCATAGTGCTCGTCAAACTCAATGTGGATGACGTTGTCCTGTTCCATTTTTGCAATGGGGTGGGTGGTGATCAGTTTTGTATGGAAACATTTGGCCACGTTGGCCAGGTTCTGCATGATGCATTGAATATCAACGACCATGGCATCACAGGCACCGGTGATGATGGCAAGTTCCTGCTGCAGAAAGGTGGCTGCCGTGGGAATGCCGTGGCGCTGGAGAATCTCGTTGGCTGTACAGCAGATGCCGCCCAACTGAATACCTTTGGCACCTTTTGTCTTGGCATAATCCAGCATTTCCTGGGACTGGGCCACTGCCACAAGAATTTCTGACAATACGGGCTCATGTCCGTGGACGATGAGGTTGACATGGTCTTCTTTCATGATGCCAAGGTTGGCTTCGGACTGAACCGGATAGGGGGTTCCAAAGAGTACATCCTGGAGATCCGTTGCCAGCATGGAACCGCCCCAGCCATCGGCCAGTGCTGCCCTTGTGCCCTGTTTCATGAGGTTTTTGTAATCCTGATCCACGCCCATGTGGGTGCGGTGCATGATCTCAACAATTTCTCTGTCAATATTTCTGGGAAGAACTCCTTGTTTTTTCCATTTTTCATACAGCGCTTCTGGAGCCCGTTTCATGTAGAGAATTTCACCTTCGGGTTTTCCCCATTCGGCGATGGCAACTTCAGCCACTTCCAGGGCAATTTCGTCGATGTCACGGTCTTTGATTTCTCCGTCCACTTCAACGGTGATATCAACCCCCAGAGCAGGGGCAATCTGAAGCAGTTTATCCGTATCCTTAATTTGATAAGCTTCGGACTCTTTTCTTGCGGCCGATAGAAATACTTCTGCCACACAACGACCATGGTCGGAGTGAGCCGATGCGCCACCGGCAATCATGCGAATAAAATTTCGTGCTGCAATGGTATTTGCTGTGGCACCACAAAGGCCCTTACGGGTATCTTCACCTTCTATGCCGTCCTTGGGAAGGGGCAGTCTACAAGGTCCCATGGAACAGTTTTTACAGCAGATACCCTGGAGGCCGATGGCACAGGGTTTCATGTTAACTGCCCGATCAAAAACGGTGTCAATTCCCAATTCCTGGGCACGGACAATCATTTCCTGGGATGCCACATCGATAGTAGCCTCAAGGGGATTGGCTAATTTGAGTGCTTTTTCTTTTTTAGCTTTTTTTACGTCTGCCATTAGAGGTTCCTCCTCCTGTTATGTAAATGCTTGCCTTGGGAGATGGCAATCATAATTTTGTTAGGCATTTATGCGACATGTCTTCTATGAATTCTTTCAAGGCTCTTGAGAATTTTGTCCAGCTCAGACATCTGCTCTTTTGCAGCGGTGAGGGAGACAGCCTTTTTGGGGGCATCCGTATGGTGCTGGGATTTTTCTGCGGCTCGTTTTTCTCTGATCGCCTGTTCCTCAGCCTCACGTTGGGCCACAGCTTCTGCAGCAGCTTTTTTCTCAGCTTCAATCTTGGCTTTTTCTTCAGCCTCAGCCTTGGCCTTGGCCTCGGCTTCTGCTTTGGCCTTGGCCTCCACCTCTGCCTTTGCTTTAGCTGCTGCCGCTGCTTCTGCGTCTGCCTTGGCTTTGGCCTCGGCTTCTGCCTGGGCCTTGGCATCCACAGCCGGTGCTGCTTCTGCTGCCGGAGCGGGGGCAGCTTCTGCCTTGGGAGCCGGTGCAGCTTCAGCCTTGGGAGCGGGTGCGGCCTCTGCTTTGGGAGCGGCTGCCTTGGGAGCTGCAGCTTTTGCAGGGGCTGCTTTTTTCTCTTCAGCAATGGTGAGATCCGGTGCCGGGGCAAGGGCTGCAAAATCAATTTCCACATCATCCAGCTGTTTGGTGATGGGGGCCACATCGGCGGCAGAACCACCGTCGCAGATCAGATCCACAAAAGCCTTGGCAAGTTTAATGGCTTCGGGGTGCCGCATGATCATGATGTCTGAACCGGACATGAAATAAGAAACAGCGCCCACAGCTTCCATGAGGATGCCGCGTCGTTCAGGATCTCCCAGCTCCGGGGCCTCCTCGGCGGTCTGTTTGGCCTCTTTACATTTCCACACTTCATTGGCCAGGTTGTTGATCATGGGGTTCTGGAGTTTGTCATCACCCTGGGCCATGGCGGCCATGCTCAATCGCTCCATGACGGAGTAGGTGTACTCAAGACCATAACCCAATCCACCGGTGGTGGGGTCCACAATGACTTTGTCCAGGGGTACACCCAGGTTTTCAAGAAGAATGTTGACCTGTTTTGCCAAGTTAACATCAATGGGGGAAGAAGAGATAATGGCATGACCGTAACCCATGGCTGCCGCACCAATACCCTTATGGTTCTTTTCTTCCACAGGACCCAGGATCAAATTATCTCCCTGGCACGCCTCGGCAACTGCCTTAAGAACCTCTTCGTCCTTGGCCGGGGATGCACAGCCCCATATGATGAGGGGAACATCAATGGCATCCACTACTTTTTTTACGATGGCGGCAGCATCGGCAGGACTTGCATCCTTGTCATTGGGGTCAATACTTTTCAGTTGAAGAACAATGAGTTGTGCGCCAAAATCGTCAATGCATTTTTTTGCCCATGCGGCCGGATCACCAAGGACATCTTTAAACGGAGCCATTGCTGCTGCTGGCCACTCTTCAGGCTCCATGTCCCAGATTTCCATGGCAATAACGGGTTTGCCGGGCATTTTGCCTTCAAATTGGTAAAAAGGGTAACATGTCTGGCCGCCGATGGTTAATGCGTTATCACCCTTTCCAATGGTGATTGCTTTAATTCCGCCGGCATAGGATTCTTTTGTAAGTTCAAATCCCACTCTTACCTCCTTATAAGTTGATAGTTATTGGTTGCGGGTTGATTATGGATAGTATGATCAATGGGGAAACGATCATACATTATGACTGGAAGAAACGGGGAGGGGGGGTAGGTGTGAAAAGGGGATGGGACGAATGTAAGTACAATGGGGACACATGTTGTGGAAACACATCTAAAGTCCCATTGTCTCTGGAATTTTTGAATTGATTTATGGCCCACCATCCACCTTTATTACATGTCATATTGCATGTTTAATTGAATTCTGCCACAAAGTCTACCGTACATTGATTTACATGCAGAGACATTTTTTGTCAATAGATGAGAGGGCAAAAAAAGTACAAAGTCAAAAATAAAGTAAATTTCAGATGTTTTTAAAAATGTTTGATATAATTACTAAATGAATAATATTCAGTGTTGGTATTCTCGTTTTTTTACGTAGCTATCCCCCACTGTGAATGAAAAATGGAGAATGTTTTTTTGGCAAATGTGCAAATAGTTCTTGACGAGTAATGCACATTATAAGATTATTCCCGATGAAATCTTGTGGTGGTATTTGATTATGATCCTGTTGGATAGTTTTTTTATGACATATAAGTGCTTGGTCCAAATGTCGCTGAATCGGCCAATTCAAATTATTCTTTTTGAGCATGCCAGGTTAGGCCGTATATTTATGATAATCAAATATTTATATTAATATCATCCCGGGATGGTCTGCATCCTAAGCTGTTCACCCAGAAAATCGTTCCAAAAAATTTGATCATCGAAAAATTGTGATAATTTAAATAGTTGTGGCAGGCAATCTTGTCACCTTGGTTTGTATAGAAAACTGAACGGCTCATCCCCTGAGCCCAAATATCAAAAAAAGGAGTTTTACCATGGCATTGGATCCAACCAAACATGCTGACTGGGAAATTGCCCAGGACGCAGAAAAAGACATGCTGACCATTTATGAAATTGGTGAAAAACTTGGTCTGACTAAAGAGGAATTGCTTCCCCAGGGTCATTACATCGCCAAAATTGATTTTCGTGCAGTGCTTGAGCGTCTTAAAGACAAACCTGATGGAAAATACATTGATGTAACCGCCATTACCCCCACCCCCCTTGGTGAAGGAAAATCAACCTGTTCCATGGGTCTTGTCCAGGGTCTTGGTAAAATTGGTAAAAATGTATGTGCTGCCATTCGTCAGCCTTCAGGTGGACCCACCATGAATATTAAGGGTTCTGCTGCAGGTGGTGGTCTGGCACAATGTATTCCCCTGACTCCCTTTTCCCTGGGATTCACCGGTGATATCAATGCCATCATGAACGCCCATAACCTTGCCATGGTTGCTCTGACATCCCGTCTGCAACACGAGAGAAACTACACCGACGAGCAGTTGGAAAGACTTTCGGGCATGAAGCGTATTGACATTGATCCCACACGGGTTGAGATGGGCTGGATCATGGATTTTTGTTGCCAGGCCTTGAGAAATATCATCATCGGTATTGATGGCGTTAACGGTAAATCCGACGGTTTCATGATGAAATCCAAGTTCGGTATTGCCGTATCTTCCGAGGTTATGGCCATTCTTGCCGTTGCCAAGGATCTCAAGGATATGCGTGAGAGAATGGGTAAGATCGTTGTTGCTTATACGAAAAAGGGTAAACCCGTTACAACCGAAGACCTTCAGGTTGCAGGTGCCATGACTGCATGGATGGTTGATGCGCTTAATCCTTCCCTGATGCAGTCCCTTGAAGGCCAGCCCGTAATTGTTCATGCAGGCCCCTTTGCCAACATTGCCATTGGTCAAAGTTCTATCATTGCTGACAGGGTCGGCCTCAAGCTTGCCGATTATCATGTCACAGAGTCTGGATTTGGTGCTGACATTGGATTTGAGAAGTTCTGGAATCTGAAATGTCGTTTTTCCGGTCTTGTGCCTGATTGTGCAGTTGTTGTTGCCACCATCCGTGCTCTTAAATGTCACGGTGGTGCGCCGGTACCGGTTCCTGGAAAACCCATGCCTGAAGAGTATGCTTCAGAAAATGTGGAATGGGTTGCCAAGGGATGTGAGAATCTTATTCATCATATCAGAAACGTCAGAAAGGCTGGTATCAGCCCTGTTGTCTGCATTAATGCCTTCTACACTGACACCGATGCTGAGATCGCTAAAGTTCGTGAGCTTGCCGAAGCAGAAGGTGCCAGAGTTGCCCTTGCCCGTCACTGGGAGCAGGGTGGAGACGGTGCCATTGAATTTGCAGAGGTTGTTGTTGCTGCTTGTGAGGAAAAGACAGAGTTTAAGCTTCTTTATGAGCTTGATATGCCCATTAAAGAGAGAATCGAGCTCATTGCCAAGGAAGTTTATGGGGCTGATGGCGTTGATTACTCAAACGAGGCAAATGCAGCCATCGCCAGAATTCAGGAAGATCCTGAATTGTCCCAGCTTGGTATGTGCATGGTGAAGACCCATCTGTCTCTCTCCGATAACCCTGCTCTTAAGGGTGTTCCCACAAACTGGAGACTCAATATCCGGGAAGTTCTCACCTATGGTGGTGCCGGCTTCATCGTTCCTGTGGCAGGAACCATCAGCCTTATGCCGGGTACTGGCTCCAACCCCGCTTTCAAACGTGTTGATGTGGATGTGGAAACCGGTAAGGTTGAAGGTGTATTCTAAGGAATAATTAAATATCCGCTCCATTAATGGTGTATTTTAGCAATGCTTCATTTTCCCGGCCTTGGTGGCCGGGAGAGTGAAGCGTTATTGTTATTTTGAATGGATGGCGGAGACTGATTCATATTTTGGCATCCTTTACATTACCCAACGGTAGTTGATACTTTTTTTGAAGAAATTTCCATAAAATAAGGGAATGCTTTGGGAGAGTGTCAACCCGCAAATGTAGCATGCCCATATTTTTGTAAAAATCAGGAGAGATATAGAAAAATGACAGCAGAAATTATCAGCGGCACCAGTATTCGCAAGGATATCCTTGCGGAAGTAAAGGCAGATGTTGAAGAAATGAAGGCAAAACATGGAAAGGTACCTGGACTGGTAACGATTCTTGTGGGTTCCAGCCCTGCATCCATCAGTTATGTGACACTTAAGGTGAAAACCGCCCTCAGTGTTGGATTTAAAGAGATCCAGGATGATCAGCCAGTTGATATCTCAGAAGAAGATCTCCTTGCCCTCATCGATAAATATAACAATGACCCTGAAATCCATGGTATCCTGGTTCAGCTTCCCCTTCCCAAACATATTGACGACAAGAAAGTATTGAATGCCATTGATCCTGACAAGGACGTGGATGCCTTTCATCCTGTGAATGTGGGTCGCCTGATGATCGGCGGTGATGAAGCAAAATTCCTGCCCTGTACCCCTGCGGGTATCCAGGAGATGATCGTACGCTCCGGCACGGAAACTTCCGGTGCCGAGGTGGTTGTTGTGGGTCGTTCCAATATTGTTGGAAAACCCATTGCCATGATGATGGCCCAGAAGGGTGTGGGTGCCAATGCAACAGTTACCATCGTTCATACCCGTACCAAAGATCTGGCCGCCCATTGTAAACGTGCTGATATCCTTATTGTGGCAGCAGGCGTACCTGACCTTGTCAAACCCGAATGGATCAAACCTGGTTCCACTGTAATTGATGTGGGTGTTAACCGTGTTGGTATGAACGAAGAGACTGGTAAAGCCATTCTCAAGGGTGATGTGGATTTTGAAAAGGCAAAGGAAATTGCCGGAAAGATTACCCCAGTACCCGGCGGTGTTGGACCCATGACCATTGCCATGCTCATGAAGAATACTCTGAAATCTGCACAGCTGACTATTAAGTAGACGTACCATTCCCCATTTTTATGGGAAAAATTTGTAAGAAGATAAAGGCCGGGGGATTTTTCTCCGGCCCTTTTTTATGAAAAATCAGGCAAGCGTGTCAGCGGGAAATGTTTGGATAGTGCCATCCAGGGTCATGGCGGTCCAGTCTCCTGAATCATCCTGGGCCTTGACCAGACAGTCCATCTTTGTGCCATCCTTCAGGGAAATGGTGCAGGGCGTGGTACCGTCAAAAGAGGAGATCTCTTTGAATTTTTTTTCTGCCGCAAGGGCTTTGAATTTCTGGGCGGCTTTCTCAAAGATGAGGATTTTTTCATATTCTTCGGGGGCCGCTGCTTTCATCTCCTGTCTCAGGGCATTGATTTTTTCTTTTTGTCCTGCAATGATCTTTAGCACCTTTTCCATCTCTTGCTTTTCCGCTGAAGGGATGGAAAATAAAATTTGTTTTTGAATGTCCATGTCAGCTTCAATATAATTGATTTTTCTTAAAATGTTCTGCGCAGTATTTTCCATGTTTTTTATCCTTGCTTTGGCTGCCTTCATTTTCCAGTTTGCAGTTTTGGGTGTAATAATATCGTTTTTCGGCAATTATTATCCAAAGGGTGCAAGTGTTTTTGGAGTGATGCTATGGCGGATACCCTTGTTTATTGAATTTTTTTAAAAAGTACCCAGCATCCTCTATAGGCACTCAAAAAATAAGAGAATGTTGTGAAAGGGGTCAACTAATTTGGTGAAGGATGCCGAATACTCGATTTTTTATGGGGGGAATCATATCTTTTTTGAGAAAATGTGCAACAAAAAGTTGACCTTTTCACCGAACTGTGACCTCTGCCGGGAAACAAAAATTGGATAGGGAAGCAGAAGTGGTGAGAAAAACTTTGCTTTTGGCTGAATTAGTCCTTATATATTATTGCAACCGATACGGGTAATTGGGTTTTGTCGTAACATTGGTAAGTTGAAATACGCCATGGTCCAAGGGCCACAGTCTTGTCTTTTGAAGTGGCAGATATTGTGATTTAAGTCCACTAATCTTTTTAATAATACTATTTTTGGGAGTCAATATGGGTAAAATTATTGCACTGGCTGGAAAGGGCGGGGTGGGAAAAACCACTGTGGCGTCACTTGTACTGAGGTATCTGTCAACGAATAAGTGCTCCCCGGTGCTTGCCGTGGACGCAGACCCCAACTCAAATCTGGGGGAAACCCTGGGCCTGAATGTTGAAAAAACCGTTGGAGATATCCGGGAAAATTTCATGAAAGATCCCCAGGGGGTCCCCTCGGGCATGGATAAAATTGTCTATCTTGAGATGCTCATGAATCAGGTGCTCATTGAGAACAAAGACTTTGATCTTCTGGTCATGGGTCGCCAGGAAGGTCAGGGTTGCTACTGCATGGTTAATAATATCCTGAACCGATTTTCCGAAGAGCTGGAGAAAAATTATAAATACCTTCTGGTTGACAATGAAGCTGGCATGGAGCATTTGAGCCGCCGCACCAGCGGCAAGGTGGATATGCTGCTTTTGGTGACTGATTATGCCCTGCGAGGACTTAGGGCCGTGGGGCGCATCGCTTCCATGCTGGATGACCTCAAGCTCACCGTGGGGAGCGTGGGGCTGGTGGTGAACAGAGCCCCGGAAACCCTGGGTGATGTTTTTCTGGAAGAGGTGGAAAAAATTGGGATACCTATCATTGGCACAATTCCCAATGATGATGCATTGCTGGAGTTTGATATGGAGCGAAAATCTCTTCTGGAATTACCCGACGAGTCCCCTGGCGTCATGGCCGTGGCGCAGATGATGCAAAAAGTGATGGGTACTGTTAATGCTTAAGTAATGGAGATTTAAATGGACAAGCTTGATGCCATATTTTCACCAGAATCCATTGCCGTGATTGGTGCTTCCAGCCAGAAGGGCAAGGTGGGGCATGATATTTTTGCCAATATTCTCTATGGGGGATTCCAGGGTACCCTTTACCCTGTGAACCCCAAGGCTCGCTCCATCCTTAGCGTAAAATGTTATCAGACCATTGCCCATATCCTTGACCCCATTGATCTTGCCATGATTATTCTTCCCCCCCGGCCTGCGTTGAAGGCCGTGGAAGCATGCATTGCCAAGGGAGTCAAGGGGGTGGTCATTGTCTCTGCCGGATTTAAAGAAGTGGGTGGAGAGGGGCTGGAAATGGAACGAGAGATCCAGCAGTTATGCCAGGACGCGGATATTCGATTGGTGGGACCCAATTGTCTGGGAGTGATCAATCCTGCTCCCGGTGTTTCTCTCAATGCCAGCTTTTCCAACCGCATGCCTAAGCCCGGCAATATTTCTTTTATCTCCCAGAGCGGGGCGTTGTGCACGGCGGTGCTGGATTTTGCCGCAGACCAGGGATTTGGATTTTCAAAATTTATTTCCATTGGCAATAAGGCCGATGTGGATGAGCTGGATCTGCTGCGGTACTACCATGCCGACCCCAACACCGATGTGGTTATGATCTATATGGAAGAACTCTCCTGTGATGCGGAAACATTCATCCGGGAAGTTCGGGAGATGACATCTGGCTTGAATCCCACCCCGGTGATTACCATAAAATCGGGAACATCCGATGCCGGGGCCGCTGCAGCTGCCTCCCACACCGGTTCCCTGGCAGGTTCCGATGCGGTGTATGATGCAATTTTTTCCCAGTCCGGGATCATGCGGTGTAACACGGTGAACGAGCTGTTTGATTATGCCAAGGCCCTGGCCTGTAAAAAGGTGCCCAGGGGAGATAAAATTGCCATTGTAACCAATGCTGGTGGGCCGGGAATTATTGCCACGGATATGAGTGAAAATTCCGGATTGAAACTGGCTGACTTTACAGAAGACACCATCCAGGAGCTGCATAAATATCTGCCCCCCACAGCCAATTTTCACAATCCAGTTGATGTTATTGGAGATGCAGCCAGGGATCGGTACGAAAATACCCTGGCCACGGTGATCAGTGATCCCGGGGTGGACAGTGTGTTGATTATTTTGACCCCCCAGTCCATGACCGATGCCATGGGAACGGCCGAAGCCATTGTGAACATTGCAAGGTCCGAGGTAAAACCCATTGTGTGTGCATTCATGGGAGTGGTGGATGTGTCCGACGGAGTACATCTCCTCCAGCAGAACCATGTGCCGGTGTACCAGTTTCCTGAAAGTGCGGCCCGGGCCATGGGAGCCCTTTATGCCAATAATCGATGGCTCTCCAGGAGACGTCTGCCCCAGTATGAAATGATCCATGACGTGAAAAAGGCCCAGGCCATCATTGACGGTTATCTGGAGCAGGGAACCGATACCCTGGGTGAGTTGGATGGTAATGAAATCCTTAAATGCTATGGGTTTAATACCCTGGAGATGGCCCTGGCCACCCATGCAGATGGGGCCGCTGACATCGCCCGGAAAATAGGATTTCCTGTGGTGATGAAGATTGTCTCCCCCCAGATCCTTCACAAGTCCGATGCCGGTGGGGTAAAGGTGGGGCTGGACGATGAAGTCGCTGTGAAAAAAGCCTTTGATAGCATCATGAAAAATGCTCGGAAATACAATGCCAAAGCAGAACTGGAGGGCGTACTGGTCCAGAAAATGGTGGGGGGAGGTAAGGAAGTTATCCTGGGTGTGACCCGCCACGCAGGTTCCGGCCATGTGATCATGTTCGGGCTGGGGGGCATCTTTGTGGAGGTTTATAAAGATGTGGTGTTCCGCATGGCACCCATGGGAAGAAATGTGGTACGGCGTATGGTAAAAGCCATCAAGGGATATCCCATCCTCACCGGATTACGGGGGGAGTCTCCGTCAGACATCGAGGCATTGGAAAAAAATTTGGTGAGCCTCAGTGCCATGGTGAAAAATCATCCTGAAATAAAGGAATTGGACATCAATCCCCTCTTTGTCCATGCCGGGGGTGAGGGCACCACGGTGGCTGATATTATTATCACCCTTGCTCCACCGGCGTGACCACGGGGGAGGCGGGGAGGCAAATTCCATCCATTGGTCACACATGCACTCTTTTTCCGGTGGTGCTGAAGGTACCGGATCATATCCGGGAACTGCCCCCTCCCCAGCGGGTGAAAACCCTTGGGGGGCTGGCCCGGGAGAGCGTGCTTCTTTCCGCCCGGCATACGGGTGTCACCATGGGGGACTTTGCAAAGGGGTCCCAGGGGCAACCCCTTCCCTGGCGTGGGGTGCACTGGTCCCTGACCCACAAGCCCAGCCATGTGGCCGGGGTGGTCTCCTTTGATCCGGTGGGCATAGATATTGAGGTGGTAAAGCCTGTTTCCTCCGGACTGTTTCGCCGTATCTGCTCTAAAAGGGAGGCCCGGCTTTTCCATGCCATCCCCCGGGAGATCGTCTTTTTTCGATGTTTCACGGCCAAAGAGGCAGTGTTAAAACGCCATGGGGTGGGTTTGAGTGGCCTAAAGGATGTGTCGGTGGTGGCGGTTTCCGGCCCCCTGCATCTGGGGGTTTCCTACAAAGGGCTTTTTACCCGGGTTGAGCATTTCATGATGGCCGGACATCTGGCATCCATTGCCGGAATCAAAGCCCATGTGGTGTGGACCCAGGGAGCTGGTTAAAACTTAAACAAGGCACTAAATAACAAGGAGATAAAAATATGGCACAAGGTAATGGATTCAGCATGAACGAGTGTGATGGTGAAAAAGGCCCCTGTCCACCACCAAAGGGGCTTCCCCAGGCGGATTTTTCAACCCTTATTGTCTCTTTATATTCAACGGCCCTGGTGCAGATGGGGGACATGCCGGATCCGGCTACGGGTGTCCGAACTAAAAATTTGGATGTGGCCCGGCAGACGGTGGATATAATTGATGTTCTCCAGAAAAAGACCAAGGGAAATTTGGATTCCGAAGAGGCCCATCTCATCAACAGTCTGCTCCATGAGTTGCAGATTGCCTATGTAAAAGCCACGGGGTGTTAATGCAGGTCTTTTCTCCGGCAAAAATTAATCTTTCCCTCCATGTCACCGGCCGGCGGGATAACGGCTATCACGACCTGGAAACATTGATGGCCTGTGTGGATTTGTGTGATGACATGAACCTGGATTTCCAGGCTTCGGATATTTCTGTAAAATGCAGCCATCCCCAGGTACCAGAGGATGAAACTAATCTTGCCCACAGGGCTGCCACCATTTTCTGGGAGGCGCTTGCCCGTAAAAGAGGGGTAGCCCATGTGCCGGGGGGGGTTGCCATCACCATTGATAAACAGATCCCGGTGGGGGGAGGGTTGGGGGGGGGTAGTAGTAACGCTGCCACGGTTTTAAAGGCCCTTAACCACCGGTTTGACTCTCCATTTTCCCGCTCGGCACTCATGGAGATGGGATTGGGTATGGGGGCGGACGTTCCTTTTTTTATTCTGGGGGGGGCAGCCCTGGCCCGGGGGGTGGGGGAAATATTGACCCCCTGTTTACTGAAACCTCCCTGCAAAATATTACTGGCCAGCCCCGGGATATCGGCATCAACGGCCAAGGTCTATAAAAATATCAAATTAGCATTGACAACGGAGCGTAAATCTAATAATAATGCTCTGATTATTGCGTGTGAGGAGAACCGGGCGTTGGATATCAGTGTGGATTTATACAATGATCTTGAGGTATCTGCGTGTGAGCTATACCCGGAGATCCAGGCATTTAAAATGGAGATGGCCAGTCTGCTGACCCAAAAGGTCATGATGACAGGAAGTGGGGCCTCTTTTTTTGTGCTGTTTTGGGAAGATGGACAGGCAGGGTGCGCGTTTGACATGCTGTCCCGGAGATGGCATGGTGATGCGCATAAACGCGTTTTTCTAACTTCCTTCATATGACGCATTCATGGGGCGTCGTCAAGTGGTAAGACACAGGATTTTGATTCCTGCATTCGGAGGTTCGAATCCTCCCGCCCCAGCCACTTTTAAAAAAAATTAAGATATGCGAAGAAGAGAATTCATATGAATGCTATGTCGGTTTTCTCGGGGAATTCCAATGAACCCCTTGCCCGGAGTATTTCTGATTATCTTTCTCTGCACCTTGGCAGGGCAAAGATTAATCGGTTCAGTGACGGTGAGATTCAAGTGGAAATTCAAGAGAACGTTAGGCGCCAGGAGGTTTTTGTTATACAATCCACCTGCGCTCCGGTAAATGATAATCTTTTTGAGCTTTTGCTCATGATTGACGCTTTAAAGCGGTCCTCTGCAAGTTATATCACAGCGGTTATTCCCTATTTTGGTTATGCCCGGCAGGATAAGAAGGTGGCTCCCAGAGTACCTATCAGTGCAAAGCTGATTGCCGATCTCCTCACCCAGACCGGGGTTCACAGAGTCATTACCCTGGATCTCCATGCGGGACAAATTCAGGGTTTTTTTGATATTCCCGTGGATAATCTCTATGCGGCACCTGTCATTCTGGAACATATCAAATCCAATTTTTCCGGTGACCTTGTTGTGGTTTCCCCCGATGCCGGAGGTGTGGAACGGGCCCGGGCCTTTGCCAAACGTCTCCATGCTGGTCTTGCCATTGTTGATAAACGACGAAGCGCCCCCAATCAGGCCAAAGCCATGGCTATTATTGGAGATGTAGAGGGTAAAACGGCCCTTATCCTGGATGATATGGTGGATACTGCCGGTACCCTTACAGAGGCTGCAGGCGTTATTGAAAATAAAGGTGCAAAAGCGGTTCACGCCTGCTGTACCCATGCGGTTTTGTCTGGACCTGCTGTGGATCGGATAACTAATTCTTCTCTGGAAAGCCTTATGGTCACCGATACCATTCCGTTATCCGAGGCAGCCTCAAACTGTGAAAAGATCACCCAGGTTTCCATCTCAAAACTTGTCAGTGAAGCCATTCTTCGAAGTTACAGGGGAGATTCTGTAAATTCTCTTTTTGTATAGAAAATAAAATGACAGATCTGTGCAACGGCACAGATACGGAGGAACAAACTTTTGGAACTAATAGATTTAACAGGATCAATAAGATCGGGCAGAGGAAAGAGTGCTGCCCGTGCCCTTAGAAAAAATGAGCTGTTACCAGCGGTGATTTATGGACCTGAGACGGAACCTGTACCGCTTTCCGTTCCCACCTATGCTTTTTCCGAAATTATCAGAAAGAACGGGACAACCGGTATCTTCATGAAACTGGTTGTGGAAGGTGACTCTAAGGCTTCACGCACCGTGATGCTCAAAGATCTTCAAATGGATACCTTTCGACTGAATTATCTTCATGCGGACTTCCAGGAGATCAATCTGGACAAAACCGTTACCGTTACCATTCCCGTGGAAACCAGTGGAGAAAGCAAGGGCGAACAAGAGGGTGGTATGGTTCAGCTAATTCGGCGTGAACTGGATGTTATCTGTCGACCTGCAGATGCCCCTGATAGTATTGTTATTGATATTACAGCTCTTGATATTGGAGATTCTGTCCATGTGGAATCCATTGATCTGGGTGCGGATGTTGAAATTCCCCATGAGGTGAATTTTACGGTCCTCACGGTGGTACCGCCCACTGCATCAGAACAAGAAGTCACCGAAGACGATGAAGATCTCGACATTGATGTTGACGCTGATGCCGAAGAAGCATCGGTGAGCGAGTAAACCCATTTAAGAACAGGGTTTATCCATGCCTCAAAATAGTGGTGTTATGGTGGCGGGCTTGGGCAATCCCGGCAGGGAATATGTCCGAACCCGTCATAATATTGGTTTTCTCATCCTTGAGGCCCTTGCCTCCCAGGCCAACCTGGGTTTTAAAAATACCCGTTTTGAAGCCCAGTGTGCAAAGGGTGTTTTCCATCAACGGCAAATTGTTTTGCTCAAACCCCAGTCCTATATGAACCGAAGCGGTTTTCCCATCCAGAAACTCTCCTCCTATTTTAAAATCCAGCTTTCTGACATTATTGTTGTCCATGATGACCTTGATCTTCCCTTTGGGCGCATCCGTGTGGCCCATAACCGGGGACATGGGGGCCATAATGGGATTCGTTCCATCATTGATGCCTTTGGTAACAAGGCCTTTAATCGTGTTCGGGTGGGGGTTGGCAGACCCCGGCAGGAATCTGGAGCGGTGGGCCACGTGTTGGGGAAATTTACCCCGGACGAAATAAAACAACTTGACGATGTGGTGGCAGCAGGAGCAGATGCCTGCGTGACCATCATCGAAAAAGGGGTATCCTCGGCCATGAACCTCATTAACAGGGGGTAGCCACCATCTGATTTTTTAGTGTTTGCCGCAGATGCAAATTTGTGCTATATTATTACATGATGGGCGAGATGTTGCTGGTAATATTCGAAAGAAAAATAGACGCAAAAGGACCCCTGGAAATATACCCTGATTTGTTTTTGAACAGGAACATCGAAAATTTTATCCCCCCAAAATGGTGGGGGGTTTAAAATATTATTTTCGATGTTGTGGCAATGGGTCAAAGGCGGTATATCCACGGTCCTCACTTAAGACTTAGGGGGGAAATCCACAATGGCAGAAGTGCTTGCACCTGAAAAAAGAGAGTTTTGTAAAGGAGATCTTGCTGTATATCCAGCCCATGGCGTGGGTTGTATCGAGGCCATTGAAAGTAAGGAAATTAACGGTGAAAGCATGAACTTTTATATGATGAAAATCATAGAAAATGGCATGGTCATCATGATTCCAACTTGCAATGTTGAATCTGTCGGTCTCCGGCAGGTAATTCCGAAAAATGAGATTCCCCAGGTTTACGAGGTGATGCAGAAAAAAGGAGCTTCTGCTGATAATCAAACCTGGAATCGCAGGTACCGCGAGTACATGGATAAAATTAAAACCGGGTCAATCTATGATGTTGCAGAAGTGTTCAGAGATTTATTTCAACTCAAGCTTGAAAAAGATCTATCCTTTGGAGAGCGCAAACTTCTCGATACTGCCCAGAGCCTGCTTGTGCAGGAGTTATCCACAGCAAAAGATATGGATGAAAAATTAATGATGAAGGAAATCGAAAAATTATTTGATTAGACGATTTTCTCTGATCAACGCTTGACTTTCGGCCTTAACCGTTGTTCTGGACAGACGGTCAGTTCCTTACTAAGCTGTGGTTCTATCTTGTTGAATCACAATTCTGGCTCCATGTCAATTCCAATCAGTCAGCTTCGAAAGCCGAATAAATACCGTACTCCATCTAAACCGGAAGATGCCATTGCAGGTGCCTTTCGGTTTTTTGTTGGGAAATGGGTAGGGCTTATCTTTAAAGATCGGTCATTTTGTGGGTGGATAACAATATGGATAGCATTATTGAAATAAAAAGTGAAATAAGCAGTGGGTCTGAGCAGATCGGGCAGCGACTTGATACGGTGGTGGCCCAGATGGCAGATAAGGTTTCCCGGGGCAGTGTAGCTGCCATGATCCGTTCAGGTGATGTTCGGGTCAGTGGGCTCAAAAAAAAACCGGGATACCGGGTGAAACCCGGGGATGAGATCTCAGGCAGTCTTGCCATCCCCTCTTTGCCCTTTGTTTCTCCCAAACCCATGTACCTTGATATCATCCATGAAGACCGCTATATCCTTGTTATCAATAAGCCTGTGGGCATGGTGGTTCATCCAGCCCCGGGTAGTTGGGCAGATACCCTTGTGAACGGCTTGCTTGACCATTGTCCCGGCATTGAGGGAGTGGGGGAAGACGCGCTTCGTCCCGGCATTGTACATCGCCTGGACAAAGATACCACTGGTGTCATGGTGGTGGCAAAAACTTCCAGGAGCCATGATTTCTTAAAAAAAGCATTTAAATATCGACGGGTGGAAAAACAATATCTTGCCCTGGTATCCGGTGAAATTCATGAGACTTCGGGCACGGTCACCCTGCCCATTGGTCGTCATCCGGTGAAACGAAAATGTATGACCGTGGATCTTTCCCATGGGAGATCTGCCATCACCCTGTGGCATAAACGGGCCCAATGTACGGGGGCAACTTTGGTTGAAGTGGCCCTGAAAACCGGAAGAACCCATCAGATTCGGGTGCATTTCAAGGCATTGGGATATCCCCTGATAGGGGATACCTGTTATGGACGTCGCTGGAGAAAAAAGGCAGAAAAAAGCATGCTTCCCATTGAAAGAGGGGTGTCCCGGCAAATGCTCCATGCATGGAAACTTGGGTTTCGTCATCCCTGGTCTGGGCGGCGCATGGATTTTATGGCCCCCCTGGCAGATGATATGGCGGATCACCTCTGCGCCCATGGATTGTGGGGCGATAAGTAAGATGGGCAGCTTTTAGCAACTATCATAAATTGTTTTTTTACTCTGGGTCTGCCTGCAACAATGATAGAAGATGGCATAATGCCGTCCCGGCCATTTGCTGCTGGAAAGTCTGGAAAATAAAAAAAGCGTTGATTTCCAGCTTGTTGCTGGTTCTCAACGCTTTTTTGTGTCACCCTCCGAAAGGGGATTTATTCCTTCCGGCGGCTTATCCCATCAGGCAGCCTTTTTAATGGTGATGGCACACACCTTGAACTCGGGTATCTTGGCAATGGGATCAAGGCGGGCATTGGTGAGCCGGTTGGCTGCGGCCTTGGCAAAGTGAAATGGAATAAAAATAGTGCCATCCACGGCCTTTGCTGAGACATTGAGTCGGGCCTTTATTTTGCCCCGGCGTGAGAATACATTAACCATCTCTCCATCCACCATCTCCAGTTCTGCCGCATCATTGGGAGAAATTTCCACAAAACAATCCGGTGACAGTTCATTTAATCCATTGGATTGCATGGTCATGGTGCCGGTGTGATAATGGTAAATTACCCGTCCGGTGGTGAGCATGAATGGATAGGCATCATCGGGTAGTTCCGCAGGGGGCTGATGTTCAATGGCATGGAAAAGACCCTTGCCCCGGGTGAACTGGGCCGTATGAAGGATGGGGGTTCCCGGGTGTTCCTCCGTGGGACAGGGCCAGTGAATGCCTGTCTGATCAATGCGGTCCCAGGTGATGCCGCCGTAGGAGGGGGTGACCCTGCGGATCTCTTCAAAAATTTCCTCGGCATTTTCATAGTGCATGGGTGTTCCCATGCGGGTGGCAAGGGCACAGAGTATTTTCCAGTCATCCCAGGCAAATCCAGGCGCTTCCACGGCCTTTCTCACCCGTTGAACCCGTCGTTCGGTGTTGGAAAAGGTGCCGTCTTTTTCCGCAAAGCAGAAGGCAGGGAAAACCACGTCTGCCATCTGGGCTGTTTCGGTGAGGAAAATATCCTGTACCACCATGAACTCAAGGTTGCCAAATGCTTTTTCTGCATGGTTGAGATCCGGATCAGACACCATGGGATTTTCACCGATGATGTACAGGGATTTCAATTCCCCCAGCTCTGCTTTTTGTATCATTTCCGTGACCACCAGGCCGGGTGTGGTGGACAGTCCTGACACATCCCAGGCCGCCTCGTATTTCTTGGCAGTGTTGGGATCTGTCACGCTTTGATAGGCGGTGAAGACATTGGGAAGTCCCCCCATGTCACAGGCGCCCTGGACATTGTTCTGGCCCCTCAGGGGGTTGACCCCGCCACCGGGTTTTCCCAAGTGACCGCAGAGCATGGAGAGATTGGCCAGGGACTTTACATTGTCAGTACCACAGGTGTGCTGGGTAATCCCCATGCAGTAGAGGATGGCTGCAGAACGGGCCCTGGCAAATTTTCTTGCCGTTGCCACAATGTCATCGGCGGCAATGCCGGTGATGGCTTCCACATATTCCGGGGTGTATTTTTTAACGGTTTCTGCCAGGGCCTCAAAGCCTTCGGTGCGCTCCTCAACAAATTTTTTATCCTGGAGATTTTCATCAATGATGACATGCATCAATCCATTGATCCAGGCAATGTCCGTTCCCAACTGGGGGCGCAGCCACATGTTGGCATGCTGGGTGAGCTTTATTTTCCTGGGGTCAATCACGATAAGGGTTTTTCCGTGCAGGGCCGCCCGTTTCACAAAGGTGGACAGTACCGGATGGTTTTCAGTGGTATTGGAGCCCGTCACCAGGATCACATCTGCGGTTTCAACGTCAGCGATGGTGTTTGTCATTGCGCCACTTCCAAATGCTGCAGCCAGACCGGCTACGGTGGAGGAATGTCACAGTCGGGCGCAATGGTCGACGTTGTTTGTTTTGAGCACCGCTCTGGCAAATTTCTGGGCAATGTAATTTTCTTCGTTGGTCACCCGGGCCGATGTCAAGAGGCCCATGCTGTCTGATCCCGAGCGATCTTTGGTTTCATTTAATCGGGTGGCCACAAAATCCAGGGCTTCGTCCCAGGTGCTTTCGGTGAGTTTACCCTCTTTTTTGATCAGGGGGGTGGTCAGACGCTTGGGTGATCCCACAAAGTCGTATCCATATCGTCCTTTTACGCAGAGACTACCATTGTTGGGGGCAACGTCCCTGCCTGCGCTGTTGATTCCCACAATCTTATTGTCCTGGACAGAGAGTTCCATCTGGCAGCCCACACCGCAGAAAGAGCAGGTGGTGCGTACTTTTTTGATGTTTTCAAAGCGTGTCTTGGCCTTCAGGCTCTCTTTGGGTATTAAAGCCCCCACCGGGCAGACTTCCACACATTCACCACAAAAGACACAATCAGAATCTTTCAGGGCCACATCGGTTCCGGCAATGATTTTTGTGTCAGCTCCCCGGTAACCAAAATCAATGGCGTTGTTCACCTGAACTTCTCTACATGCCTGGACGCACCGACCACAGAGAATACAGCGGGAAAAATCCCTCTGGATAAATGGGTTTTCTCTTTCAATGGGATATTTGGATTCAGACAATGGCATGTGGCGGGTGGTGACCTGGTATCGATAGGCCAGATCCTGGAGTTTGCAGTCTCCCCACACCGGGCACAGTTCATTGTACTGGTCTGCTTCCAGGGTTTTTAATTGGAAGGCGGTCCAGTCATCGGACTTAAAATCCCGGATGGCACAGTTGTGGTTCCCCGACGAAAGCATCAGCTGTATGATGTTTTTCCGGGCATTTATCACCTCTGCGGATTCCGAATGAATCACCATGCCAGGGGCTGCCGGTGCGGCGCAGGAGGCCACAAGATCCCTTGCCCCTTCGACTTCCACCACACAGATACGGCATGCGCCGGTGGGTGTTGTCCCTTTCAGATGGCACAGGGTAGGAATGAAAATATTGTTCCGATGTGCGACGTCAAGGATGGTTTCACCGGGCTCAAAGGTAAACGGGTTGTCATCAATGTAGATAATATCTTCTTTACCCATGGGTTTTCCTCTTAAATAGTAAATTAAGCCAGAATGCGGGTTTGCTTCCAATTTTATTCGCCCTGGAGGGTTATATTGGGCCATCGGTGTCCGGCTTGTGTTAGTGGATGCTGAATTTTTCATCAGCCTCCATGCTTTTGCAAAAAGGCCATGGCACAAAGGGCGAAATAAACGGAAACTTGATGCCTCAAGCCTGTTCATGATACTTATAAAAACAATTTGGTTGTCAACTCATCAGTCATGAATCCTCATAACTCTTTGAAAGCCTTTTAGCGGTCAAGCCATTTTCCTGATTTTGATTTTACATAAACTTGCATAAAAGAACCTTTCGGTTATTATCACCCTCCGACGAAGGGTAAAGTTCGCCTCGCCAATGTTCAGCAGACTTCGCAATGTGGTTGACCGATCCTACCTCACAGATCTTTATAAGAAACTCCGTCCAATGATTTGTAATAACTGGAGTTTCGATATTTGTTGTGGGCAGGCCAGATCCCAATAC
>CAKZLA010000539.1 GCA_937124525.1 uncultured Desulfobacterium sp. | reverse complement strand
AATCAGGCCCAATATCAAATTGAAAATGCAGGCGCCAATCTCCAACTTTGGGACCTCACAGAATGGGGAAATATCAAGGCCCAAAACGTTAACCAAACAGGCAGCAATATCAGCTTTGTCGCCCCAGCCGATACCCTCCGAGAGTTTGTCCTCTTTCAGGCCGACAATATTGGCGCGCCTAGCCTTATTGGCCCTCTAGACAATCAGAATTTACATAATATTACCCAAAAAATATTGAAGATGAACCGTTACTTATTTTTTCTTGTTTGTTTGCTTATTTCTCACACTAGTTTTTCTCAGGAAATGGAATTTCATCCAAGTGATTGGGAAAATCCGGCTATTTTTGAAAAAGGACAAAATTTGCCACATGCTTTTTATGTTCCTTACAATTCGAAAGAAGCTGCCATTCAGCACAACCTTAAAAAGTGCGAAAATTATACTTTGTTAAACGGGTACTGGAGTTTTATGTGGGTTGAAACTCCGGAACAGGTTCCGGAGGATTTTTGGCTTCCCGGATATAACGTTGATAAATGGGAAAAAATAAAAGTTCCGGCAAATTGGCAAATGGAAGGTTTTGGTCATCCCAAGTTCCGGAATATTGCTTTAACTTTTGAGAGTGATCCACCCCAAATTCCCGATTATTATAATCCGGTTGGATGTTATAAACGTACTTTTGAAATTCCTGCAAATTGGGATGGAAAAGAAATCATCAATGCCTATAAAGTCGAGTCAGAAAAGACCCTTGCCCTTATATCTGAAGTGATTAAATATCCAATATCTGCCGTGGTGATCACCGATGACTTTGCATCGGATAGCGGTCCTTTTGTAAACCCCTTGGATATCGATACCTTGTGCAGCCCATTTTATACCCAGGCAGTTCAGCGGATAAAAGAGAGTGGTGCTGCTGTATTTTTGCATTCCTGTGGCAATCTTTCCCTGCTTATCCCAACCATAAAATCATGGCAGATAGATGGTTTCGCAGCAATACAAAGCCAGGTGAATGACCTTGAGAACCTGTATCAACAGTTTGATTCGAACATTATGATTATGGCTGGGGTTGAATCCGATTTGCTGGACACAGATCCCCCCCCAAGGGCAGCAAAAAAACACCTTGAAGGTATTGTTTTAGCCCTTGGATCAACAGGGGATCTGATTCTCAGTTCAAGCTGTGGTCTTTACAAAAAAAAATATCTCAATCAAATAAAAAAAATCTATTCCATTGTTGACAATTTTTACCAACCCGCCTGATATAAAACGAGAATACATCCTTTGCCGGGGACCAAACCCCAACCGTTAATCAATCCAGACTCCCCCGAATTTAGTGGTAGCCTCCAACCCCGCTCATTGGAAGCCACTTTATGATAAAATCTGAAGGCTTATCACCTAAGAATCTAAACAGCCCGTACTGCCTGGATCTTGATACCCGGACGGTCCTTCGCGATTCCTCCCTTGTCTTCTGTTAATACTTGTGTTAACAGAACCCACAGATAGGGGGAACGCCTGATGGTGGAACATGTAAAACATAATAAATCTAAAAAACGGACCTGCCTTATCTGGGGGCTTGTCATGCTTTTCTCACTGGCTGCCGGAATGGTTTCAGCTGAGACCATCCGCATGGGAATTCTGCCGGTAATTGATACCCTGCCCCTACAGGTGGGTGTGGCAGAGGGTTATTTCAAGGCAGAAAATCTCGATGTTAAACTGATCTCTTTTTCCAGTGCCATGGAAAGGAATACCGCCATGCACAGCGGTCAACTGGATGGATTTTTCGGTGATATGCTGGCAACCTTACTCCTGGTCAAAAACAAAATCCCGGTACGATTTTTAACCATTTCCTATGCCACCGATAAAAATCAGCGAATGTTCGGGTTGATGCTGGCTCCTGAATTGCCCGTGGCCCGGGAAAATGGCAAAATAACGGTGGCCATTTCCAAAGCATCCATTATTGAATATCTGCTGGATCATTTAAAACAGCTCCCGGAAACACAGACAATACAGTGGGAACCAGTTGAAATTAAACAGATGCCCCTTCGCCTGCAAATGCTGTTGACTGGCAAGATTGATGCAGCCCTGTTACCCGAACCCATGGCCTCGCTGGCTGAGAGTAGAGG
This sequence comes from uncultured Desulfobacterium sp., assembly GCA_937124525.1. Next base: position 25,078 of record CAKZLA010000539.1, on the reverse strand, counting down.
AGCCAAACTGGTTGTCACCGACCAATCCCTTAATATGCCGCTCACCGTCCTTAATATACACAGTGATAAACGCCACCTGGCAGGATCTTTTATGAAAGCCTATGCCAGATCGGTGAATGCCCTGAACCAAACCCCGGAGAAATATCGTGCCCTGATGACAAAGACCTGCCGAATCCCCGGGAATCTGGTGGATCATTTTCCCATGTACCGATATCCGGCACCCCGGATACCCACCCAGGCTGAAGTCCAGCAGGTTCAGGGTTGGATGATTAAAAAGGGGCTGTTACCCCACTCAATACCCTATCAGCGCTTGATTCCATAGCCCGAAAGATTCCCATGCTAACAGTCAGCAATCTATGCAAAACCTTTGGTTCAAAAACAATTTTAGAAAATATTTCTTTTCATTTGGATGCCCGGGAAACGCTTGTTATTCTGGGTCCTTCCGGATGTGGTAAAACAACCCTGCTCCATCTCATCAGCGGGCTTGAAAAAATCGAAAACGGGCAGATTCTCATTGATGGACGGACCATATCCAAACCCATACCGGATGTGGCCTTGATTCTACAGAATTATGGTCTGCTGCCCTGGAAAACCAATTTGCAGAATGTGGCCCTGGGATTAAAAATCCAGGGCATTCCCAGAAAAGAGCGAAATGCCAGAGCCCGGAAAATTTTAGCTGAACTTGGACTGGCAGGCCGAGAAAACGAATTTCCTTCGGTCATGAGCGGTGGAGAACAACAACGGGTGGCCATTGCCAGGGCCTATGCGTCCACCCCCCGCCTGCTGCTCATGGATGAACCCTTCTCATCATTGGATGCCATCACCCGGGAAAACCTCCAGGACACCCTGCTGACCACCTGGCTTGAGACCTCCGTTCCTTACCTTTTGGTCACCCATAGTGTGGAAGAGGCTGTTTTCCTGGGAAAACGCATCTTGATTCTTTCCGGCTCTCCGGCATCCATACATGAAATATTCGACAATCCAGGGTTTGGGGATATCTCCTATCGGCGATCCAGTGCATATTATGAATTGATTCGATCCATTCGACATAAAATAGGGGAATACTGGTGAAATTTATAAAACGCATCGTCATTCCATATTCAATGACGATTCTGGTGGGTTGCCTGGCATGGAAAATTCTGGCAATGCTGCTGTCCCAAAATGTCCTCCCCTATCCGGAAGACGCTATTTACGCATTTTTTACCGCCCTGGTGACATCTGAATTCTGGCACCATTTTGCTGCCAGTGCTTTCAGGGCAGTTATGGCAATGATCATCGGCTGGGGATTTGCCTTTCCCATGGGTATACTCATGGGCAGTTCCCAGAAGTTTGACAAATTCTTCTCCCCGTTTGTATCCATGACCTATCCCATCCCCAAGGTGGTTTTGTTACCGGTGGTTCTGCTGTTGTTCGGGCTGGGGGATGTCTCCAAAATCACCATCATCAGCCTGATTCTGGGATATCAGGTGCTGATGGCGACCAGAGACGGGGTCCGGGGGATTCAACCGCAACTCCTTGATTCCATTAGATCCCTTGGGGCCAATAAGTGGCAATTGTTTTGGGAAGGATATCTTCCTGCCGCACTTCCCCACGGTTTTACCGCCCTTCGCCTGAATTCAGGGGTCAGTGTGGCGGTTCTGTTTTTTGTTGAATCTTTTGCCACAAATGAAGGCTTGGGATATTTGATCATGGATGCTTGGGGTCAGCTGGATTTCAACGCCATGTTCGTGGGTATATTTGGCATGAGCCTGCTGGGGGTGATGCTGAATGAAGGCAGCAATTTTCTGGAAAAAAGAAGCTGTCCCTGGCATTAATTGGTAATATTGCTCTACTATGAACAAGGTTTCCTGTAGGATGCGAAAAAATAAAAACGCCAAAACTTAGAGCTCACTCTGAATTTTTTCATCCCTCATTTGAAGGAGAGATAAATGAGAATTAAAATTATTACTTGTTTCTTATTCCTGCTTTTATCGAACCTGTCCCATGCAGACAGTTATAAACTTGCGGTTTATCCCTCCAATCATCCCCAAAAGCTGATCATTCCAATGAAAATCATGGCTGATTATCTCAGCCGGAAAAGTGGTGATAAATTCATTGCGGTTGTAACAAAGGATTACGCTGAATTATCCGAACGTCTGAGGAATAAATCCATCCAGCTGGCATGGATAAACCCTATTAATTACATCAAAATGAAGGCAGAAAACCCAACTTTGCAATATGTCTCCACCTATATGGAAAAAAACAATGAAACAGGAAAAATCACCCCGTATTATGAATCTTTCATTATTTCTTTGAAATCCTCCCATATCAAAACGGTTTTTGATGCAAAAAATAAAAAATTCGCGTTTACCGATCCAGGTTCTACTTCGGGATACGCATTTCCCCGCATGATGCTCCTTAATAAAAAAATAGTCCCGGATACATTTTTCCAGAAAGTATTTTTCCTTAAAAAACACGATCGCGTTATTGAGGCCCTGGTTAAAGGATCAATAGATATGGGTGCTGTTTCAGACGGCACCTACTACACTGCCGTTAAAAAACATGGTGATATTTTTACGGTTATTGAAAAATCAAATCCGATTCCCCTTGATCCCATTGTTGCACCTGATAATATTCCTAAAAAAAAGATTTTATTATATCAACAGATATTAAAGGCCATGCCTGAAAATCATGCATTTAACCAATCCATGAAAAAAAACCTTGGCTGGAATGCAGCCGGGTTTGATATAATAAACGATCAATTCTATGACTCAATGCGGCGGGCGTTAAAATAAATTATGTCTTTGTATACCAAAATATTGACGGCTGCGTTGATCCCCTTGGTCATTCTTTTCAGTGTTGGTTTGCTCCAGATACAAACCACCGTTGAAAATTATACTTCAGCCCTGAACCATAATTATGAACTCAAAACAGCAGGTATTCAAAAAAGCATCAACCAGATCATTTCTCAAATGGAAACAGCTGCATCGGTCCTGTCAGAATCAGAAGAGATATCCAGAGCATTGCAAAAGGCCGAAAATGAGACGCTTTTTGATATGAGTAATAACTTTATCAACTCCATTGATTCAATAATATTTGCAGACACTTCTGGACTGGTGATTGCCAGGGCACCGGATGAATATCGGTTTGGGGATACCATCACACCGGAAACATATTTTGATGCCACCATGAGTAACGGGAAATTTTTCGGCATTGCAAAGATTGATGGCTCGGCAAGTTTTGTCCTTTCAAAAACCATCAAACAATACGATGATATTGACGTTGGAATGGTATGTATTGCCGTTAATATCACATCGGATCTTTTAAAGTCTTTATCCGATAACTCTCAGCTCATTGTGGAAGCTGTGCTCAATGCCCAGTCCATTAGAAGTACAGATAAAAACATACCTTTTGTCCATCGAACTTCCATGGAAGATGTCTTTATAAGACAACCGGAGAACAGGGTCAAATTCAATCTTTTTTTTGGTGAAGATCGCTACTATTCTGAATTGTTGAATATGAGAAAATATCTTTACGCCAGCAGTATCTTGGCAGTGTTAATTTTAGGCGGCTGTCTGGTACTGATTTTAAATCGTCAATTGAAGCCGTACTCAACAATTGTTGGATTGATCTACAGTCATGCTGACAAAGAGATTGAATCCCAGACACTGAAAGCCCGACTGTTGCAGATAAAACAGGCCACAGGAGAGCCCATTTCAAAAATTGCCGATTCACTCATTAAAATGCTGGATGTCATTGATAAAAATTTTAAACGGTATGAAAGCGCCCAGCGAATGGGTCAAGTGGGCAATTGGGAATATGATCTGGTAACAGAGAACTTCTGGGGCTCGGATGAAGCCAGACGAATTTATGGATTTGATCCTGAAAGCGAGCATTTTACAACAGATGAAGTGGAAAAATGTATTCCAGAACAAAAACGAGTTCATCAGGCCCTTCTTGATCTTATAGAAAAAAATCAGACCTACGATCTTGAATTTGAAATTCATCCGATCAGCGGGCCAAAACGAAAAATTATCAAATCAATTGCAGAACTTGAGTTGGACGACGCAGGCCTGCCATGCAAAGTGCTGGGTGTGGTCCAGGATATTACCCAGCGAAAAGCAGAAGAATTGGAAAGGCAACGGCTTGAAGTGAAATTACTCCAGGCCCAGAAAATCAAGGCCATCGGAACCCTTGCTGGCGGTATCGCCCATGATTTCAATAATATTTTATATCCCATTATTGGTTTTACGGAAATGTCCATGCAGGACCTGCCGGAAAAACATCCTGTTCAGGAAAATCTACAGGATATTTTTCAAGGGGCAAAAAGGGCCCGTGATCTTGTCAAACAAATCCTTGCCTTTAGTAACCAAAGTGATCTGGAGCATAAACCCCTGGCACTGCAGAAGATTATCACAGAGACCTTAAAACTGTTACGATCAATTATTCCGTCCAATATTCTCATTGAAAAAAACTTTCCAGAAAATGACATATATGTTTTTGCCAACAGCACTGAGTTTCACGAAGTTGTCATGAATGTCTGCACCAATGCCTATCATGCCATGGAAGCAACCGGGGGTATCCTTACCTTGAATTTAGAAGAAACGTCGCCTGAGACCCCATTGAGCTATGGAAATGACAAATATTGCTGCCTGAGCATAAGTGATACCGGCACTGGAATTCCACCGGAAATAATTGATAGTATATATGATCCGTACTTTACCACAAAAGAGCAGGGCAAGGGCTCAGGGCTGGGGTTATCCGTTGTTCATGGCATTGTGAAAAGCTATAAAGGCGCCATTGAAATAACAAGTGAGGCAGGAAAAAGCACAGCCGTAAAAATTTTTTTTCCAATGATCCCCAAACCGAATGTAATGGAAGCCGACCCCGATGATCAATCCATTAAATCTGGAAATGAAACCATTTTATTGGTGGATGATGAGCCAGGCATTGTTAAATTAGGAATTCTTATGCTTGAGCGATCAGGGTACAATGTCACCGGTCAAACAGACAGCACCCAAGCACTGGAGCTGTTTAGATCCAATCCTGATGGATTTGATCTTGTTATCACGGATATGACAATGCCGTCATTGCTTGGTACGGAGCTTGCCAGGGAAATGTTAAAAATCCGTAATGATATTCCCGTATTGATCTGCACAGGATTCAGTGAACGGGTTGATAAAGATACAGTTGAAACTCTGGGAATTAAAGGGTATATAAATAAGCCGGTTTTGATGCAAGAATTAACCACAAAGGTTAGAAAGGTTCTTGATGAAATTGAACACAAACCAGGCATCAATCTCGTCAAGGGTTCCATATTAGAAGGAGACCACCGGTAATTCCAGCACTGGGGAGTGTAAGCCAGGTGATTGTGTCGGCAAAAGTCGGCAAAGGGGACCTGCCGTGGTCCGGGGGATCGGTCATAACATCGGCCAGTCATCATAATTGGTGGGCCAATGGGGTCAGCCTTGTATTTTTGGCATATGCGTTGGGAAACTGACGATTTTCCGAAAAAAATATTCCCACTCCCCAAAAAAACAACCACCTCGAAACGCATCTTAAGGAAAAAACTTCGCAAATACAATAAGTTAAAGTTTAAAAAAATCCAGACCATCTCTTGCGGCATAAAAATTGCTTATACAAACTAAGATAGATAAATTTGATCAGAACAAGATAAATTTGGATAGCATCATGAATATTTCAAATATTTCATCCACAGAAATCCGCCCCCACAATGGGCCAGGACGACACTCGCAGATACCTGCTGGTGACAACTTTTTTCCAGATTTATTCCCATTAGAGTCAGACACATTTAATTTCCAGAGCGCAACCATAACCAAGGGGGCATCTTCAACGGATGAGTTAAATCAAGACTCTCCCCTTAAACCAAGTCGAGTTGAAAAAACACCAGAAAAGCAGGCCGTCACCCCAAAAGATCCGTTCACCCTTAGAGATTTTCTTGACGTTATCAATCCATTACAACACATCCCCATAGTCAGCACCATCTACCGCACCATCACCCATGATGAAATCAAGGCTCCGGCACGAATTTTGGGTGGAGGCCTTTTTGGCGGGCTGGTGGGTGCAGCAGTGGGGCTTGTAAATTCACTCTTTTCCAAGGTGACAGGCAAGGATATGGGGGAACATGTGGCGGGCCTGTTCAAAGAGAATAACACCATTGCCTCACAAAACAAAACACACCAGAACGGTGAAGGAATAAAGGAATTACATGCATCGGCCCCTGGGTCCGTGCCGGATGCATCCGTGGCACCTGCACGCTCCTATCCAAATGCGTCTGTGGAAACAGCTGACAATTTCCAACTTGCCCTGGAAAACCATATTGAACAGATTCTCCCTACGGACGGCATAACCACCCCCCCCCTGAATTCCATCCCCTTTGAACAAAGGCTTGCCCTGGCAGATTATCACCGCATTGCTGCACAATTACATATTTCAAACAGGGGAAAAGAACTTATGGGATCAACACTGGACCTGTACCAGTGAAATCCGGGATTTGATCCCGACTTTGTCCACTTTCTCAATCCCGAACATACTGGACCAGCGTAAAATCTTCACCCTGCAATTCCTGGTCTATTATTTCAGAAATAACCTGCCAATCCCCCCCGGCCAGTCCTGCTCCAATCAGGGGAAACCCAAATCGTTTTCCGGAAAATTGCGATTTTAGTTTTTTAAAGACACTTCTGATGGCATCATAATCGGCAAGAACGTCTTTGCCACTGTAGTCAAATTGGGTATAAGCGTTAATAACTATGATGGCATGCCCCTTTTGCATAATGGTTGCATGGGAAAAACCACCCAGTTTGGACCTGTCCCCTTTTTCTGTGGCCAAATCTGCCTGAAAGGCTTCTGGAAATTGAGTTTTAATGGATTTGGCAATGCCTGCGCCCATGGCACAAAAGCAATTACACCCGTGGATAATGACATCAAATTCACCTTCAATTGCCCGTTTGATTAAATCGCCGTTGACAATTTTCATTGATATACCTCCAAAGCTGTAGTGATTAAAGAATTCAATGAAATTTTACGCCTGATGCGTAGCATGCGGACATCTCAAAAATGACATTATTATGTCACGTAGATGTGCCATACGTCAATATAAAGCATTTAATTTCAATGGATAAAGAAAAGTATCGCCTTAACATTGATGGAGTAGTCAGGAGATCAACTTATTCGTATCGGGAAGGTAATGGATGTTCGCATTACCGGATGCTTCACGGCATTTTATCAATGCTTGAGCCGTATGAGGTGAAAGTCTCACGTACGGTTCTTAGGGGGCTTGGGGCTGGTAACAGCCCCCGGCTACCCGACGTGCACCGGGCCGTAGCCGGGTAATGACTTGAGAATGGTTCTTCCAGAAAGTGCCTGTGCGCTACTCCCCCATTCGGGTTCTCTGTACACACAAAACTCATGGATACCTTTTCTCTACTTGATGTTCAGCCCTTCACCATAAGTCAACGTTTGTCCCTTGCTTGAATTGTTCTAACAACGAACATGCTGACGGGCAAGCCGCAGATGTTCAAAGATTCCAAGCGGATGCGCCGCCTGAAACGCGGTGCCGGTCAGCACCGCATTATGTTTCTTTAATTTTTACAAATATCCCCCAAACGGGGGATGTTTCATTGTCGAAGTTGAATTATAATCCTAATTGTTCAAATTAACCAAAAAATAAAAGGAGAATAAACTATGGATTTCTTTCAAATGACAGCGCCCTGTGGTTTGGATTGCTTCAACTGCCATTTTTATTTGGCCCTCGAAAACAATGAAGCAAAGGTCTCTGTTGAAAAAATGTCCGAAGAATATAATGTGCCTGTTGAGATAATGTTGTGCAATGGATGCCGAAATCACGATGGCAAAATACCATTACAAAAACATATTTTTGGCGATTCGCATAGTTGTGCTGCATATGAATGTGCTCAAAGCAAAGGCATAAATTTTTGTGGTGATTGTGAGGGATTTCCATGTGACAACCTACATCCTTATGCTGACAGAGCCACTGAGCTGCCTCATAATATGAAGGTTTTTAATCTGTGTTTAATAAATAAAATGGGATTAGAAAATTGGGCGGCCTCAAAGGCATCTGAAGTTCGCGAAACATACTTTACAAAGCCATGGACGCTATCAGACAAATAATACGCCCTTCCCTCAGAGATACAAACATGACCCAACGCTGAAGTAGACCGGGGTATACTGAGTCGATTTTAAAAAAAAATTATCATACTGAACGTGTTGTTTTTAGCCCCCGGCGACTCAGCTTAAACGTTATAAAAATGATGGCTCATTCAATATTTTTTTGAAAAGGAAAGAAAAGTGATTCTAATTGAGATGATTTTAATGGGTATTTTTGCAACATATTTTATGGATTTTTTAGCTGGTATTCTATCCAGAAGAAAACTGATTTACCCATTTGTTTCCCCTGAAGCTATTGGACGATGGTTTCTTTGCATATTTAGGGGAAAACTAATACACAAGGATATTAACCAAACCCCAGAATTAAAAAATGAAAAATCCTGGTGCTTAATATCTCATTATTTGATTGGAATTGCATTAGCGGGAATTTATCTGTTTCTGGAATCAATAATACCAATAATACAGGAACAAATATGGATGCCTTTGATGTTTGGAATAGCAACGGTTCTTTTTCCTTGGTTTTGGCTGCTCCCAAGCATCGGTCTTGGTTTTATGGCTTCGAAATCATCAAAAAGATCTCTCATTATTAGGACCAGTCTTGTTAATCATACAAATTTTGGATTGGGATTATTTATATGGGTTATCTCTTGTCATCGCTTATTTTTTATATAAAACTCGTAAATTCTCAATAAGGGAGTTCATGGGAAATAATATACCCAATGCAAATGAACTCCATACCCACTATCCAGAGCTTTCCATGTAAAAGTGGGTAGTTTTATTATCATGAACTCCCTAAGTCCGGGCATTCAGGAAATCCTTTTGAATAGCGCCCGACGTTTAAAGGGTAAGCTGGCTTTCCAACCCCGAGTTATTGAGAACTTACTAAAACTCCATCCAAAAGGCTGTAATAATTAGAGTTTCAATTTTCATTGTGGGCAGGTCAGTATCCCAATACGGTCTGCCTGTGGCAGTTATAAAAAAATTATCGGGATCAATCCATTATCATTAACTCTGACAAATGTTTTATAACCCGGCGGCACTACACAGGACGTCAAACAGCCAGCACCTGTGAGTTCTATGTTACAAACAAAAAGGCCCTGCTATAATAATTATAACAGGGCCTTTTGAAGAATAACCCGGCAGCATTCTACTCTCCCACACAATCTCCCATGCAGTACCATCGACGATAGAGAGCTTAACTTCCGTGTTCGAGATGGGTACGGGTGTGGCTTCTCTGCCAATGCCACCAGATTAAATCGGCTGGATCTGGAACTTTTAAACCTGTATAGATAGACCCCAAGCACACTATTGTTTTACCCGATCCCATGGGTTATGGATATTTTCTCAAACATAACCACAATACCAGCAGCAATCCCATATACGATATCGATATTCGCATTTTGATCTGCAGATGAGTCAAAAAACAGATGAAGATCCGAGGCCATTTCCTCTTCAGGCTTCCAATAGCAAATCAGTATGGGAAGTTTAGGCAGGGGAGAAAGAATCATAGAAATATCTGAATCAAACATTTTTTCCACTCGTTGCCCATTAAAAATCACAATCAAATCTTCAAAAAAATCAATATACCTGTCTGCAATTTTCTTAAATGGTACTTCCGACGTTTGAACAAACAATCCATTTTGCTCCCGGCCTCCTTTAAGTTCTCTGAAAGACACCCATTTTTGGGTCAATGGTACACCCTTGCAAGTTAAAACATATCCCAGAACATTTGAAGCAACCCATGGATTGATATGAATATTTGAAAACAATTTTCCGTTGTGATCAATGGAAAATTGTTTTCCCATAATCCTTAGTGTCAATCTTCCATCGGCATAAAGACCCCCTGTCCGATCGGCAACATCTTTCAGGTCGCAGGCTGCAATCTTTTGTTTCATCTTCTTTATTATCGTCTGTTGCTGTTTCTCTACAAAAGTCTCTTTGTGAGGCTGATTCTGATATTTATCTATTATATCAGAACCTATAAACGGACATTGATCCATTTTTTTTTGCCCTAAGAACACTTTTGAAGCAAAAGCCAAACAGGTTGTTTCATTGCATTTTTTACAATTGGTCTTAGGCAAAAGCTTGAAAACCGCCATGGCATTAGCAAATTGAGTCATATCTTTCATCCTTGTTTTTTAATAAATATCAACCAAGTAAACGTAGGTTCTCAATAAATTCGGGTATTCAGGGATTCGTTTTGAATATCAACCAGCGTTTAAAGCCTTAAGCATACTTTATCACCCCGGGTTATTGAGAACTTACAAGTAAACGACTTAACTATGATTAATATCTATTAAAAAGAAAAACATCCCCCAAACGGGGGAGAAATAACAAAATAAGTATCTTAATCTATAGCCCGGGAAGAGATCTATGAGACCACCACTGTGGAGGAATGGGAGCTTCCGGCAAAACGAAAGTAAATGATGTAAACTACAAAATTATTTTTTTCTTACCTGGTTTCTGGTTGGGTGAAATTACTGCTTTGCAAGAATTTCGCCCAATCAAATTCAGAGGCTAAGATTTTTTTATGTTATCCAGAACAATCCTAATTTTCCTCAATGGTATCCGGTCAATTCTTAGCTTTGGATGACCTGGCAAACCATCATCAAAGTCCATTTCTGTGTTCAGATAACCCAAGGCTATCAATAAATCATAAAATGCTCTCACCTGTTGGAAGCGGATTGGCGTTTAGATTGCTACCCGGTGGAAGAAAAAATAGAATGGCGGGCATCGGAGATGGCTACCACTGCTGGGTGTTTCAGTATCCGATCCACGGAAATGGCATAGAATTTTTCTCTGATTGCGTTACTTCGGCCCACAATCTCCACTTGGTATTGTCTTTTTATCTCTGATTCAATGACCGTTGGTGCGGCGAAAACGCCGTCACCTTCCTGTCCGAATACTTGCAGCAATGCATTGTCATCAAATTCTCCAGTGACCAGTGGTTTAATGGCATTACTTTCAAACCATTGCTCGAGTAATCCCCTCAAGGTGGTCATCTTCATGGGGAGCAGCATGGGAAAGCCATCAAGGCACCTGGGGAAATCTGGTGACAGGGTTTGGGCAAGTTTTGCTTCGGCAAAAAAAGTGACACCGCACTCACCAAGAAGATGATTATATGCTTTGATGCTCAAACCCGTCGGTATGGGGGCATCGGTGAGAATCACATCCAAATTATGCAGGGCAAGTTCAGCAAGCAGCTTGTCCACCTTTCCCTCATGACACACCAAGTGAACCTTATCAGGAAGCTTCATGGCTGGCTCCAGAAGTTTACGGACCATCAGTTTGGGGACCACATCAATGATGCCAGCCCTGAGAGAGATCGGTCCTGCAACCGGTCGACCATGAACCTGGTCCATGAGCTCCAGGCCAAGGGAAAAGATCTGGTCGGCATAGCAGAATACCATTCGGCCCAGATCTGTGGGCTTCAGGTTTCTGCCCTGGCGCAAAAATAGTTTTCCACCAAAGGTGTTTTCCAGTTTGCTAAGCTGTGCACTGACAGTCGACTGAGCAAGGCTCAGTTTAATGCAGGCAGCGGTGATGGTGCCTTCACGCATGATTGTCCAGAAATAATAGAGGTGGTGATAGTTGAGCCATTCCATAATAGTACCTTCGTTTTTTTCGAACCATTGTAGTGTTTTTATCTATTTGACCAAATCTTTTATCTATTATATCTACCTTAAAAGCAAGGACAAAATGAGACGTAATAATACTAAATAGGTTTTGAAACAGTATCCAGGGCAGTTTCCTCAGATTTTCCTGGTGATCATAAAATTATCATAAGTTAACAAAGACTTACGGAGGTAGCAATTGGCAATAAATTTGAAGAAAGGTCAAAAAATATCCCTTAAAAAAAGGTTCGGTACCGGGCTGAGCAAGGTAGGTATTGGGATGGGATGGGATGCAGTAAAGAAAAAAGGGTTCTTTGGTTTTGCTTCTAAAAACACCATTGAGCTTGATGCTTCCTGTGCCATGTTTGATGAGAATAAAAATGTTGTGGATATTATCTGGTTCAAACAACTCAAGAGCAAGGATGGTAGTATCGTCCACACCGGTCATAATCGTAAGAAAAATGGAAATGATGAGCAAATTCTGGTTGATTTGGCACGGGTTCCTGCAACAGTGAAATCTCTTGTTTTTACGGTGAACAGTTTTCAGGGGCAGACCTTCAACGAGATCGAGAATGCCTATTGCCGACTGGTGGATTCGTTTGGCAATGGTGGTGAACTCGTTAAATACTCATCAAGCGGCGGCGGCAGTCATAATGCTCAGATTATGGCTAAAATTTACCATTACAGCGGCGAGTGGAAAATGCATGCGATAGGTGAACCTGCCAATGGGCGGACCTTGCAGGATATTATCCCCGCTGCAGTAGCATCTCTGTGAGAAGGTCGCGTTATTTTTAAGTGATCCCTTTTAACAATTGGTTCAGATTTTGGGGTCCAGTATCTTTTTTATACTTCTCTTGACATGAAATATCTTTTTACTCTACAAAGAGTATGGTTGCAGTAGATTTTTTTATCATGATTGTTATTATATTAACAATAAGGCATAATTACATCACGCTTATTGGTTGATTAATTTTGTTCTATCCTCATGGATGTTCCGCAATAATATTTAATTAAATGCACAGAAAAAAGGAGTTTAAATGGCCATATCACTAACAAAAGGCGGAAATATTTCTCTGGAAAAAGTGGCCCCTAATCTAACCAGCATTGCACTGGGGTTGGGGTGGGGACAAATAGAGAAAAAAGGGTTTTTTGGTAAAAAAAAGATTAGTGTTGATCTGGATGCATCCTGTCTCCTATTTGATAAAGATCATAACCTTGTGGATTCTGTTTGGTTTCAGCATCTCAAAAGTAATGATGGCTCCATTGTCCACACCGGCGATGATCTCACTGGGGGGGGGAAAGAAGGTACTCCCAATGAAATCATCGACGTGCATTTCAAAAATATTCCGAATCACATTACGGCATTAATTTTTACGGTTAACAGCTTTTCTTCTGAAACTTTTGACGGAATACCCAATGCCTTTTGTGTATTGAGAAATCTCAAAACCAATGAAGAGATTGCAAGATACAACATCTCCGTTGAAGGAGGAGCACACACAGGGCTTGTTATTGCAAAGCTGTATCGACACAATAGCGATTGGAAGTTTAAAGCACTTGGCGAGTGGGGACAAGGAAGAACCTTTGATAAATTAATGCCAATCATTACCCCATGCCTGTAAATTTTCACATCTGACAAAATTTGTTTCTCTATTTTTTGTGATTTTGCTCTGAATGAATTTTAAAAAAGACCTGGTTCAAAGGAGCATATGCCGAAATTGAACAATCATTCGACGGACTGTTGCAAACACTAAAATTGTTTTCATAAAACAAGAATATATACTAATGATGGTTTTAACAAAGCACAACATATTGTGTTTTTAATTAAAGGAGATAACAAATGGCTGTATCTTTGAGCAAAGGTGGACGGGTTTCATTATCAAAGGAAGCGCCTGGATTATCCAAAATTCAGGTTGGACTTGGATGGGATCAAAGAGCAACTGACGGTGCAGATTTTGACCTTGATGCCTCTGCTTTTTTGCTAAATGAAGCAGGTAAAGTGCGCAGTGACAGTGACTTTGTATATTACAATAATCTCAAAGCAATTAATGGCGCAGTTGAACATATGGGCGACAATTTGACCGGCGAAGGTGAGGGGGATGATGAAGTTGTCAATCTCAATCTGAAACAGCTGGCAACTGAAGATCCAGATCTTGTGAAAATTTCATTTGTTGTCACCATTCATGAAGCCGAAGCCCGAAAGCAGAACTTTGGACAGGTGAACAATGCCTTTATCCGCATTGTCAACCAGGATGATAACAAGGAAATCGTCCGGTTTGATTTGACTGAAGATTATTCCATGGAAACAGCCATGATTTTTGGTGAAGTCTACCTTAAAAATGGAGAATGGAGATTTACAGCAGTGGGGCAAGGCTATGAAGGTGGTATGCCTGCAACCTGCAGACAGTTTGGGATCAATATCTAATAACACACTTTCGAGTAGTCCTCGTCAACTACCCCTCCTGAATCAAAGATTCAGAAGATGCTTTTTATACAAAACTTCATCTAAAAGACTGCAATTATTAGAGTTTCATTTTTCGTTGTGGCTGGTACTTACAGCCATGTATATTTTATAAGAAGCTCCGTCCAATGACTTGTAATAGCTGGAGCTTCGATATTTGTTGTGGGCAGGCCAGATTCCCAATACAGTCTGCCCGTGGCAATCATATAGAGCGTTCAGCAGAAAAAATAACTGCTAAAGATGCCGATTGATCCCCCACTAAATCAAAGATTTAGTGGGGGACTTCTCGGTTAAAAGTTAAAAGGAGAAGGCAAATGGCTGTATCACTAAGCAAAGGTGGACGTTTATCCTTATCTAAGGAAGCTCCCGGATTATCTAAAATCCAAATTGGACTTGGATGGGATGAAAGAGCAACAGATGGATCTGAGTATGATCTTGATGCATCGGTCTTTTTACTAAATGAAACGGGTAAGGTTCGCACTGACAAGGATTTTGTCTTTTATAATAATTTAAAGGCAATTAACGGTGCCATTGAACATATGGGTGATAATTTGACCGGCGGTGGTGATGGTGACGATGAAATGGTCAAGATTAATCTAAAACAACTGCAAACAGAGGCTCCGGATGTCGTGAAAGTCTCAGTTGTTGTCACCATCCATGAAGCCGAAGCCCGAAAACAGAACTTTGGGCAGGTTAACAATGCCTTTATCCGCATTGTCAACCAGGATGATAATAAGGAAATCGTCCGGTTTGATTTGACCGAAGACTACTCAATGGAAACCGCCATGATTTTCGGTGAAGTTTATTATAAAAGTGGAGAGTGGAGATTTACGGCAGTTGGACAGGGGTATACAGGCGGCCTGGGAGCAGCCTGTAGTCAATTTGGTATAAACATCTAATAAATAAAATAGTGGTCAAACTTGTTTGGAATGTATGGTTCACAACATTACCGGATATTAAGGCGAACCGCCACAGAGCCGACAATATCAATTAATTTGACCCCAATCCTCAATAGACATTATATTGATTTGTAAGTTCTCAATAGACCAGGGTGATAAAAGGCTATCCGATTAAGGCGGGACAACCTTTAAAATCAAGCGACTTAGCAATATGAACTATAGGGGTTGAAAGCTAACGCTCCTAATAAAAAAAGCCTTGAGAATATCCTGCCTTAAGTGGGTAGCCATAAAACTGGTTAAGCTTTTAAACATAGGATTGTACTAAAAAAGGATTTCTTGAATGCCAGGATTTATTGAGAATTCACATCAATTTTGCACAACCTGTTTATTTAATTAAAAAATACATTTTTACAAAATCAATTTAAATAAAAGGCTTAAACAAAATTCGGTATAATGTCTAATAAAATCAGGGCTTATTAAATATGAGAAGACTTCCCGTTTATCTTGTTCTTGACATCTCCGGCTCAATGGCTGGCGAGCCCATTGAAGCGTTAAAAAATGGCATCCAGGTGCTGACTTCAACTTTGAGGCAGGACCCATATGCACTGGAAACGGTCTTTGTCAGTGTCATCACATTTAGCACCGAAGCAGAACAGATCATTCCTTTGACCGATCTCATCAGTTTTCAGCCGCCGGATATAAAAGCCCATGGAGTCACTTCCATGGGGGCGGCATTAAAACTCTTGGCTCGAAAAATAAAAGAGGAGGTGATGAAAACAACGCCTGAAAAAAAAGGCGACTGGAAACCCCTTATTTTCATCATGACCGATGGTGGACCCACAGACGACTGGCAAACAGGACTGGCTGAGCTTAAACAGATCAAAACAGGGATGATTATCTCCTGTGCTGCCGGAAATGGTGCCCGGATTGATGTCTTAAAACAAATTTCCGAATCTGTGGTGGAACTTAAAACCGCCGACACGGAAACAATCAAACATTTTTTTCAATGGATATCTGCCAGCATCAGCACCACCAGTCAAAAAGTAGATTTAACCAAAAAAGAGATATCTGCACTGGGTGAACTTCCTCCACCGCCACCAGAAGTAAATATAGTTCCATAATCAGGAGGCATGATGTCGCGTAGATTACCAATATATGTTGCCATAGATACTTCAGGCTCCATGTACGGAGAGCCGATCCAATCGGTCAATGTGGGACTTCAGGCAATGACCAGTGCGTTGCGCCAGGATCCCCACGCATTAGATTCCGTAGCTCTGTCCATCATTACTTTTGACATTAATGTGAAAGAGATCCTTCCTCTGACCCCCCTTGAACAGCTTCAAATGCCTGAAATAATCTGCCCCAGGTCAGGCCCCACATATATTGGAGAGGCTCTTGCGCTTATAGTTGACAGGGTCAAAAGAGACGTTGTGTTGAGCACTGAAAATAGAAAGGGAGACTGGCGTCCCATGCTGTTTTTGATGACAGACGGCTCCCCCTCCGACATCGCACGTTTTGATGAAATTCTCCCACGGCTCAAAAACTGTCATTTTTCAAAAATAGTGGCCTGTGCCGCAGGTCCCAAAGCAAAAACAGAATATTTGAAACAGATAACGGACACGGTCGTCAGCCTGGACACAACGGACAGTACCGCTTTTGCAAGTTTTTTTAAATGGGTATCTGCCAGTGTGGAAATGAGAAGCGGAAGTATTGGAGCCGTCAGCAGCGATACGTTGCCACCTCCGCCGGCTGAAATCCAGATTGTCCTGTAAGGATAATGAGATGAGACGATTACCTGTTTTTTTATTACTGGATGTATCAGATTCCATGATTGGAGAACCCTTGCAATATCTTGAAAAGGGCCTGGATACACTTATTGGAAAGCTCAGACAGGATCCCAATGCCATTGAAACGGTTCACCTCTCCATTATTGCCTTTGCAGGAAAGGTGAAAACCCTTGTGCCCCTTACGGATTTGCCATCCTTCTATCCGCCACGTTTACAGGTGGGTTCTGGAACCGCATTGGGTCTGGCCATGGAACACCTTATGGCTGAAATCGACAGAACCGTCGTCAAGACCACCCATGAGCGAAAAGGCGACTGGAAACCCCTTGTCTATTTTATGACGGATGGAAAACCGACGGACCAGTGCCAGCCTGCCATTGACCAATGGAATCAAAATTATGCAGGCCGAGTCAATATGGTTGCCATTGGGCTTGGTCCACACGCTTCCACGGAAACTTTCCTCAAATTTGCAGATCATGTCTTGAACTATAACGGCGATGATGAGACAGATTTTACTCGTTTTATGGAGTGGATGACCCTGTCCCTCAAATCCCAAAGCGTTAAACTCGTCGAGCACCTTAATGATGATTTCAAAGTATCCCTTGAAAAATTCAGTAATGTCATTGAATTTTCAAAATTCAAACCCTCCCCGGATGATGACCATGTTATTCTTGTGGGCAGATGTCAGACAAAAAAAAGCCCGTATTTGATAAAATATGACAGAATGCACTATCCACCACCTTTCCGTAAAAATATGCCCGAACCTGTAAACACCAAAATTACGTTTCAGATATCAGGAGTTTTTCCTGTGAAAGAGAGTTATTTTGAGTGGTCCGGCCCCAGTTCAGACATTGATCCAAAGGTCGGTATTTCCACCCTGCATGGAGGAGCCAGTTGCCCCCAATGTGGAAATCCCATTGCCAATGGATTCTGCGGGTGCGGTAAAATGTTCTGTATTTCGGGAACGGGTTCTGCAATATGCCCATGGTGCGGTCAGACAACCATAATGGAGATCATGAAAGATGGTGATGATTTTGATATTACAAGGTCACGCGGATGAGTAAATCAAAAAACGAAAAAAAACAAAAATATGGGGAATTGTGTCGTGAATTATTAGCACTGCACAATGTTGAATTACCATCGGTAATCGATATTGAAACCTTTGTTCATGACTCCAGCGTTACAATTTTTTTTGAAGAGGTAAACAACAGTTTCATCAATCTGTGGAAAAACAGAAAGCATATTTCTGATACCAACTTTGGTCAGAAAAATAGCATAAAAAACGATATGGATCAGGATGGGGCCAAAGAAATAAAATCCGCAAATAAAAAAAATCCCCAAACTGAGAGCTCTTCCGGGGGGGGATTCAGTCCGGCTTTAATGGCGATTGTGATTGCGACACATCGGATGTGGATAACAATAATGGGCCGGATGGCAGTTATAATAATCAAATTAATGAGATGAGATCAAGCTCTTCTAAGAAAATAATTGATAAGAAAAATGAAAATATGTCATCTGTCCCCATTCCGGTATATTTCAAACTGCCCAATGCCACATGTGGAAAAAATTACAGTTCAGGCTTTGAAATATCTTTAGAATTTTATTCAGACAAAACAATGGATACAACACAAAATGATATTAAAATACTCTCAATAAAAGGGCTTGAAACGGTAGATCTTACCTATAATCCGGACAGAGGACTTATCTGCGGCGTACCGGTGAAAAGCGGTGAAATAACCCTTGAAATCCTTTTCAAATTAAAGCATACCGGTAAAACTCATAAGACACGCTGTCTCTTTATCGTAAATCCTGACCCCAAATCATTATGGAAAAATAAGCCCTCTGATCAAAATGATCTGTTCTGGAAAAAAGATGAAGAGGCACAGGAGTTAATGACGGATAATGGATGGACACTTATCGGTGCAAGCAAAAGAGGACGGTCCCATGCCCATGAAGGAAAATGCAGGGACGACCATTTCTTTATTTCAACTGACTCTTTTACAAAATGGAATATTTTAGCAGTTGCCGATGGAGCAGGAAGTGCAACCTTATCCCGTGAAGGTGCAAGAATTGCTGTTATGGAGTCAAGCAGAATACTCTCTGAAAAATTAAAAGAATATGATTCCGAAATAATTACCCTGTTGCTTGATGATAACTGTGCCGATGCAAAAAAAGGGGTGGAACATGAAAACCCCACAGATGGCCTTGAAGAAAACAAGGAAAAAAGACTCAAAGACATACTGTATAACATCTTCAGTCTTGCGGTTTATGAACCTGTAAAAGTTATCCATGACACGGTAAAGCAGCAGCAACCGGACCATGGGGATTTAAATTTCCGGGATTTTCACACAACACTTCTTTTAGCGGTACACAAGGAGATAAACGGACGTCAGTTTATTGCATCATACTGGATCGGGGATGGGGGGATTGCCGTTTACTCTGAGGGGAAATCTGTCACTATTCTTGGGGAAGGGGACAGTGGTGAATTTGCCGGACAGACCCGGTTCCTTGATAACAGTGCAATAGATAAAGATGATATTTACAAACGCATCTGCTTTGAATATCAGGAATCCATAACCGCCCTGATTTTAATGACAGATGGAATCACCGATCCTTTTTTTGAAACCGACCAAAATTTAAACCGGCTGGAATCCTGGGACAATCTCTGGAAAAAAATATTAAAAAAACAGTTTTCAGACAAACCGGGCAAGACAGAGCAAAACCTGCTTGAATGGCTTGATTTTTGGTCTCCGGGTAATCATGATGACAGGAGTGTAGTATTGTTGTTTCAAAAGGAGAAGAGGTCAAATGAGTGAGATTGCCATTGCCCGGACCACCGATGGAGCTGATATTAAATATATTGATGAAATTATCGCTTCCGGCGGTATGAAAGATGTCTATTTCACACCGGACAAACAACATGTGGTGGCGTTTTTTCGTGAAGAGCAGACCACTCAATCCCTTGAACGTCTTGAAATGATTACCGGACGTTACAGGGAAAATATCTTTAACAGAAACGGTGGAGATTACTGGGAGCCTTTTTTTAGATGGCCCACAAAAATTATTATCAATAAAGATAGTAAAATCGGTGTGTTAGTACCGGTGTATCAGGACCATTTTTTCTTTTCCCATGGTTCTGTCAATAAAGACTTTTTAAATATTAAAGGAAAAGAAAAAGAGGGTAAATGGTTTGCATCTCCCACAAACAGAAATAAATACCTTGCAAAAAGGGAACGTGGGAATTGGGCAAGTTACCTGAAAATATCAATTGCCCTCAGCAGAACGGTACGCCGTCTCCATGCCGCAGGACTGGCCCATTCCGATCTGTCATATAAAAATGTCCTCATTGATCCGGTTAAAGGCAATGCCTGTATTATCGACATTGACGGGCTGGTCGTACCGGGAAAATATCCACCGGATGTTGTGGGAACACCAGATTTCATTGCCCCCGAAGTGATCCAGACAGCCCACCTTCCCAGGCACGACCCCTCAAGAAAACTACCATCCATCCACACGGACAGGCATGCTCTTGCCGTGTTGATCTACATGTATCTACTGTTGCGTCAGCCATTGAGGGGGGATAAAGTCCATGATATTGATGATCCCCAGCGGGATGAGGAACTCACCATGGGGGAAAAGGCCCTCTTCGTCGAGCATCCAACGGATCATTCAAACCGGATTAAAAAAGAGTATCTTAAACCATCGGAACTGCCCTGGAAAGATACGGAAGCTCTACCGTATCACATCACAGGTCCCTATCTTTCAGCCCTGTTTGATCAAGCCTTTATGGATGGACTGCATCATCCGGAAAAGAGGCCCACTGCCGATGAATGGGAACAGGCACTGATCAAAACCGTTGACCTGATTCAACCCTGCCAAAATCCGAACTGTGAACAAAAGTGGTATGTGTTTGACAACACAAGAAAACCTATCTGTCCGTTTTGCAAAACCGCTTATAAAGGCAAGTTACCCATATTAAATCTATACTCCTGTCATATAGAGGGAAAATATATGTCAGATAACCATCGACTTATGGTATATACAGAGCAATCGCTGTTCAAGTGGCATATCAACAGAAAAATTGTCCCCAATGAACGGTTGAGCATGAAGGATAGAAAGCGAGTGGGGTATTTTATTTATCACAATGAGAATTGGTTGCTGGTGAACGAAAATATCCCTGAACTATATGACAACATTAATAAAAAAAGTGTTCCACCGGGTAAAACTGTTCTCCTCAAGGAAGGATTGCAATTGCTTTTTTCCAAAAAAGAGGGGGGACGTTTGGCCTTAGTGCAAATGGTAGACGCGCAATAAGTCTATATAATATATTTTTCATAAAAATACATGTCAGCAAGCACCAGCCACAACGAAAAATGAAACTATAATTATTCCAGTCTTTTGGACGGAATTTCATATAACTGCCACAAGCAGACCGTATTGGAATTTGGCCTGCCCACAACGAAAAATGAAAAAATGTTAGAGATACCTACTCTTTCATATAAAAAAACAAAAGGGAATAAGTGCAATATCATGGATAAAAAAATAAATCTAACTGGAGAAAAACTAAAGATTCTTTCAGGTTCCGCATGTTATTTGGGATATCTGCCCTTTATGCCTGGAACCTTTGGTGCGCTTCCCGGGATTGCGCTTTATTATTTACTCTGGAAATTTCTGACACCTGAATTTCTCTGGATGGGGTTGTTTGTATCGGTCTTTCTGATTGTACTGCTCAACTATTATTTGACACCCTGGGCGACACAATACTGGAAATCAAAGGATCCTTCCCAATTTGTTCTCGATGAAATCATCGGATTTCTATGTGTTCCCCTGTTTTATGGAACCCATGATTTTGCCACCACCGCACTTTGGGGATTTATATTGTTCAGGATACTGGATATTATTAAAATTTTTCCGGCAAGTTATGTGGATAAAAATGTAGCAGGCTCCACCGGAATTGTTTTTGATGATGTGATCTCAGCAGGATATGCTGCATTGTGTTTGTCTTTATTGAATTATTTTCAATTGATTTAAAGGCATCTTTCAAAAGTACTTTACAGTTTTTTAGAGCATTCCTCATTTGCAAGGGCTTGTCCAAAAAATACTGTGAAGTACTTTTGAACTCATATAAAGGATGCCTATTTAGATCCTGAATTTCCTGATTCAGATATCAGTCAAATATCAGTCAGACATCTAAAATAAGAGGAGTATTTGATGAAAACAATTATTCAAGGTCAAAGGATTAAATTGGATGAATTGACCAATGACCTTATTTTAAAAGTTGGAATAAATTTATCTTTTACAAATACACAATCAATCGTCGATATCAGCTGCTTTGGCGTTGATGCTCAAAATCAGCTTTCTGATGATAAATATATGATTTTTTATAACCAGAAACAATCTCCATGCGGTGCAATCAGCATTGTAAATGATACTCGCCAAAACAGCCATACGTTTCAATTAGATATTAAAAAGCTTCCTCTTAGCATACATAAACTTGTATTTACAGCCACCATTGATGGATCTGGAACCATGAAAGATCTGGGAACCGGAGAGATTACCCTTAGCGATCATACGGGAATTGTAGCTCAGTTTGAATTTGACAAAGGCAATCTGAATCAGGAGAAAGCACTCATTATTGCTGAAGTCTATTTAAAAGGGCAATGGCGTTTTGCAGCTATAGCACAAGGGTTTAACAAAGGACTAAGTGCATTATTGAAACATTTTGGTGGGGAAGAATCTGTAGATAAAACACCATCTCCAGCTATGCCCTCTTCATCAAGATCAAAATCTTCACCTTCAAAGCCCTCGCCCTCACTTAATAGAAAAGTCAGTCTTAGCAAGATAACACTCAAGAAAAAAGGAGATAAAAAATCAATCTCCCTTGAAAAATCGGTCAATGCTGAGAATATCATACATATTAATTTAAATTGGGATGCTCCTAAACCTAAAAAATTTTCGTTTCTGGGTTCAAATACCTCCCCGGATCTGGATTTAGGCTGCATGTTTCGCCTCAAAGATGGGAATAAGGGAGTCATACAGCCCCTGGGAAATTTTTTTGGCAGCAGCCATCAGCCGCCTTATATTCTTCTGGACAAAGATGATCGCAGCGGAAGCAGTGCCACAGGTGAAAATTTAAGAATATACAAGCCTGAGCTGGTTGATTTTGTTATGGTTTTTGCCATGATTTACGAGGGCGCAAAGGATTTTACAACTGTAAATGGGAGAATCACGGTAACTGATCAAAAGGGAAATGAGGTGTATATCAAACTGGATTCACCGGACCCAAGATATACTTTCTGTTCCGTCTGTAGTTTTAAAAATACAGAAACTGCCCTTGACCTTAAGAAAGAAGAGCTCTATTTTTCAGGACATCCCGAGGCGGACAAACATTTTGGCTTTGGGTTTATGTGGAAAAAAGGATCTAAATAATTTTAACACAACATACTTTATCGGGGGTTGGTTCTAAGCTCGGCCACTTTTGACAGCACACATCAGATAGCAGCAGTTAAAAAATTGAAATTTAACATTATGTTTAATTATCGACTATTTGGTGCATATCCATTGGCAGACGTTAAAAACAACCCCCTTTGTCGTGATAAGATCCTGACTGACGCATTAAATATACTTAATAAAATTGAACCCTTACTTTTTTAAGAACGGAGGTTTAAAACTTGGCATTACTTATTTTTATTGCATTAGCTATATTTTCAAGTTGGCTCATCGCAAAATCCTGTGATGGATTTGAAGATGCTGCAGATTATCTTGGAAGAAATATGGTAGAAGGCACAAAGGGAGCAACCATAAATGCCGTAGGCAGTTCAATGCCTGAACTGTGGGTAACCTTTATTTATCTATTCCTTTTTAGAGACACCACCGGTTTTTCCGGAGGTATTGGAACCACCGCCGGAAGTGCTGTATTCAATTCCATGGTAATTCCTGCATTGGTTATTCTGGCAGTCTTGATTAAAAACAGGAATACCGTCATACAGGTATCTAAAAAAGTAGTTTTGAGGGATGGCCTGACCCTTATTTTTGCAGAATATATTCTCATTGCCACTCTGGGGGACACGCTCCACTGGTATCATGGTTTTATGTTCATGATGATTTATATTGCCTATGCCATCTATATCATTACCCGCCATAAGCTCAATAACGGGAATGGGAACAACCTCCAGGCAGAAAACGATGATAAACCCGATGAAGATGATGATGACGAAGAATTTTCAGGATCAAAAGCAATGGCCCTCCTGAAAGTAGATTTAACCCATGCAGTGCTGGGAAATGATGAAATAAAATCGACCAGTGCCTTCATACTTCTTTTCATATCAACTACTTACATTGCCATAGCCTGCTGGATTTTAGTTTATGCATGTGAGCATATCGGTATCTCCATGGGCATTCATGGATATTTTGTTGCTGTCATCCTTGCGGCCGCAGCAAGCAGTGTACCAGATACGATACTCTCCATCAAAGATGCCAGAAAAGGAAATTATGATGATGCAGTTTCCAATGCATTGGGGAGCAATATTTTTGATATCTGTTTTGCCCTTGGCGCACCGCTTTTTCTCTATACGTTAATATTTGGCTCCATTGTCATGCCGCCTGAAATGATTGATCATATTGTTGAGCTGCGAGTCTTGCTGCTCATTTTGACAATCATCACATTTTTTCTCTTTCTTGGCTTTAAAAAGATGACAAAGGCCATGGCATATATTCTTATTGCCATGTACATGTCGTTCGTTCTTTATGTCGCAGCAAGAGCAGGGCAATTGGGTTTAGCAGAGACCATTGCTGAAAAGCTTCATTTCATCCAAGCTCTGATTCAATAAACAAGAGGAAAGAATACACCTTGCAAGATTTTTATACCCTTAAGCGAGAGAATAATCCACGCAGGGAAGATGCATTTACCCTGTCATGTCTTGGTAAGCTCCATCCAGCATCCTCTTCTGATTTTACCCGGTATGGTAGCTGGTTGTCGGAATTACTTGATGATCTTGATTTAAAGAATCATTCGAAACATGAAATACTGATTGCAGGGTTGACTGAGTCCGGAATTATTCCGGGCTTTTTAATGTATCTGGAATCAAGCAAAAGAGAGATGAACACGCCTCTTATTTATTCCACCCGCAGGCCCCTCTCTGGAATTGCTTTTCATGAAATACATTCCCACGGTCCAGATCATGCCCTCCCCCTTGC